>NZ_CP034328.1:300000-600000 GCF_003940805.1 Tabrizicola piscis | reverse complement strand
TCGGCGGTGAGGGTGCGGTGCTGGCCCAGGTCTTTCAGGATTGCGCCGACATGGGGCTGACGGTACGGGCGGGGATTGCCGACACGCCGGGGGCCGCCTGGGGGTTGGCGCGCTATGCGCAGGCACGGATGGCGCCCCCGCTGGCTTCGGGGCGATCAGGCGATGCAATTGACCAGGAGGCGCGGGCCACCCGGTCGCGCGCGGCCAAGCGGCGCGGGTGGGAGCGGGGGGGCAGTCCCCCGCAGCCAGCGGCAGCGAAGGGGGCGGAGGGGGCGGTGATCTCGCCCCCCGGGCGGGCGCGTGAGGCGCTGGTCGATCTGCCGCTGGCCGCGCTGCGGCTTGAGGCCGAGGCCGTGGACCGGCTGATGCGGCTGGGTCTGCGCCGGGTGGGCGACATCATGGTGATCCCGCGCGCGGCCTTGGCGCGGCGCTTCGGGATGCAGACCCTGCGGCGGCTGGATCAGGCGATGGGGCTGGAGCCGGAGCCGGTCAGCCCGGCGCGCCCGCCGATGCATTTCGCGGTACGGCTGACGTTTCCCGATCCGATCGGGCTGCGATCGGATGTCGAGGCGGGGCTGGACCGGCTGCTGGCGCCCTTGTGCGCGCAGTTGCGCGCCAAGGGCCGGGGGGTGCGGCGGCTGGCGGTGCAGGCGTTCCGGGCCGATGGTGGGGTGGCCATGGTCGAGGTGGGGCTGGCCCGCGCAGCCGACAGCCCGGATCGCCTTCGCCCGCTGATCCATCTGAAGCTGGAGCAGATCGACGCGGGCTTTGGCATTGATTGCCTGCGGCTTGAGGCGCTGGCGACCGAGGCTGTGACAGCGCAGCAGCACCGCGGCCAGATCGACGCAACGCAGAGTGCCATGGCGGGGGCGGCTTCTGGGGCGGCTTCGGGCGTGGGGCAGGGCGCGGGTCAGGGAGCGGCCCATGCGCTGGACGATCTGATCGGGCGCTTGGGGGCGCGACTGGGGCATGAGGCGATCACGCGGCTGCATCCGGCGGACAGCCATGTGCCTGCGAAGGCCGCGCAGGTGCTGATGGCGGCATGGAGTGTGGCGCATGACGGGCCATGGCCTGCGGCCCCCGGTCCCCGACCGCTGCTGCTGATGCGCCCCGAGCCGGTGGACGTGTCTGGCCCCATGGAGGGCCGATCTGATCCGCCCCCGCGGTTCCGTTGGCGGCGGCGGGAATATGCAGTGCGCATGGCGGTGGGACCGGAGCGGTTGCAACCCGAATGGTGGCTGGAAGACCCCGACTGGCGCAGCGGCGCGCGGGACTACTGGCGGATCGAGGCTGAGGACGGTGAGCGGTTGTGGCTGTTCTTTGGTCAGGGCGGCGCGGTGAATGACGGCTGGTATTGCGAGGGGGTGTTCAGCTGACACCCCTCTGCCGCCCAACGCTGCGAGCCGGAGTTTTCAAAAACTCCGGACCGGAGCCTTTGAAGGCTCCGCTGCGATTTCCTTGAAGAAATCGCGCGCCCGGCGCCGGACTTGCGGACGGTGCCGGTCCGTGTGAACCATCGGCAAAGGGGCAGGGTTCGATGAAGTCCAGAAACCGCATCTCGATCCAGCAGACGCAGCGGTTGAAGCTGACGATGGGGCTTGCGACGTCGATCCGCATCCTGCGCAGCGATGCGCAGGGCCTGTCGCGCTATCTGGAGGAACAGGCGGCGGAAAACCCGCAACTGGTGCTGACACGGGCCTCGGGGCAGGACTGGTTGCCACGCTGGAAGTCGGCGCTGGGGGCCGGGGCCGAACCGCCGGAGCAGGCGGCGGCGGGGGCCAGCCTTGTGTCACATGTCTTCGGCATGATCGCCGGGCTCGACCTCTCCCCGCGTGAGGCGCGCATCGCCGATGCCTTGGCCGACGCGTTGGAGCCTTCCGGCTGGCTGGGGCAAAGCCCGACGGCCATTGCCGCGCGGATCGGGGTGGGGCTGGCCGATGTCGAACTGATGCTGCGCCGATTGCAGGCCCGTGCGGAGCCGACCGGGCTTTTCGCCCGCAATCTGGCCGAGTGTCTGCGCCTGCAAGCCGAAGATGCGGACGAGATGGACGCCATCATGGCCGCGGTGCTGGACCGGCTTGATCTGGTCGCCCGGGGCGAGATTGACCGTCTTGCCCGCGAAACCGGGGTGTCGCCAGATGCCGTGCGCCTGCGGATCGGTCGCCTGCGCGGCTATGACCCAAAGCCTGGCGCCGGGTTCGAACCCTATGCGGCACCGATCCGCGAGCCGGACCTTGTGGCGGAAAAGGGGGCCTCGGGCTGGACGGTGGCGATCAACCGGTCGGCCTTGCCATCGGTCTCGCTGGCCGAAGGGAAGGGGCCGGGCCGGGCCGAGGCGCGCGCGATCCTGCGCATGGTCGAGGGGCGGAATGTCACGCTTCTTGCTGTCGGGCAGGAGATTCTGGTCAGGCAGGTCGCGGCGCTGGAGGAAGGCATGGGCGCGCTGGTGCCGATGACCATGGCGGATGTCGCGGTGTCGGTTGGGCTGCATGAAAGCACCGTCAGCCGTGTCGTGGCCGGCACGGCAGTCGATACGCCCCGCGGCACATGGTGGCTGCGGGCCCTGTTCACCCAGGCCACGCAAGAGGGTGGCCCTGCCGCCGGTGCCCTGCGCGACCGGCTGGCCCAGTTGATCGCCGCCGAAGACCCGCGCGCGCCGCTGAGCGACGCGGCGCTGGCCGTGGCGCTGTCGGGAACCGGCGCGCCGCTGGCACGGCGGACGGTTGCGAAGTACCGCACGATGCTGAAATTGCCCACGGCGGCGCGTCGCAAGCGGCGGTCCCCCGACGGGTGATGTCGTTTCCGGGGCTGACAGGACGGTGCGGCTGCTCTAGCTGGCAGATCAGCAGACAAGCACGGGGCGCGCAGCATGGCCTATTTTCTGGGTGTCGATACCGGTGGCACCTATACCGATGCGGTGATCCTTGATGAAGGCGCGAACCTGATCCTTGGCAAGGCCAAGGCGCTGACCAGCCGGCACGATCTGGCGGTGGGCATCGGGCAGGCGGTGGATGCGGCGATTGCCGCAGCGGGCGTGGCCGTGGGCGATGTGGCGCTGGTGTCCCTGTCCACCACGCTGGCCACGAATGCGCTGGTCGAGGGGCAGGGCGCGCGGGTGGCGCTGGTCTTCATCGGCTTTGATGCGGGGGACCTTGGCCGCGGCGGGCTGACCGAAGCGCTGAAGGGCGATCCGGTGCTGCAACTGCCCGGCGGGCACACCCATGCCGGAACCGAAGCCGTGCCGCTGGACCTGACCGCGCTGGAGGCGGGGGTCCGCGCCCTGGGCGAGGAGGTCAGCGGTTTCGCCGTCGCCGCGCGCTTTGCCACGCGCAACCCGGCGCATGAGCTGGCCGCGCGCGACATGATCCGCCGGGTGACCGGGCGACCGGTGACCTGCAGCCATGAGCTGTCCGCCAATCTCAACGGTCCGAAGCGGGCCCTGACAGCGGTCTTGAACGCGCGGCTGATCGGGATGATCGACCGGCTGGTCGCGGCCTGTGAGCGGCACCTGCAGGAAGTGGGCATTGATGCGCCCCTGATGGTCGTGCGTGGCGACGGGGCGCTGATCTCGGCGGCCATGGTGCGCGAGCGCCCGATCGAGACGATCCTGTCCGGCCCTGCCGCAAGCATCGTCGGCGCGCGCTGGTTGACGGGGGCCTCGGACGCCTTGGTCAGCGACATCGGCGGGACGACGACGGATGTGGCCCTGCTGCGCGACGGTCTGCCGGAGATTGACCCCGAAGGTGCGCGCGTCGGCGGCTTTCGCACCATGGTCGAGGCGGTGGCGATGCGCACGACCGGCCTTGGCGGCGACAGCGAGGTGCATCTGGTGACTGAAGGCCTGACCGGCGGTCTGCGGCTGGGCCCGCGGCGGTTGATCCCGGTGTCGCTGTTGGCGGTGGACCATGGCCCGATGGTGCACGCGGCCCTTGACCGCTGGCTGTCGGCTGATGCGGTGGGTGAAATGGATGGCCGCTTTGTCGTGCCGATGTCGGGCCAGCGCGGCGGGCTGTCCGCGCGAGAACTGGCGGTGCTGGACCGGATTGACCGGCCGATGACCATGGCGGCGGCGCTGACCTCACGTCTTGAGGTGGCAGCGCTGGAACGGCTGGTGGCGCGGGGTCTGGTGATGATCTCGGGCGTCACCCCGTCGGATGCGGCGCATGTGATGGGGCGGCTTGACGCATGGGACGGGACAGCGGCGGAAAAGGCACTGCAGCTGATCGCGCGGCGGCGGACCGGGGCAGGCGAACGCTTTGCGACGGGTCCGCAGCCCTTTGCGCAAGCCGTGGTCGACCAACTGACCCAGCAGACCGTCGATTGCCTGCTGGAAGCGGCCTTTGGCGAGGATGCGGCTTTCGCGGACAGGGTGCCGGAAGACCTCGCGCGGCACCCCCTCGCGGTGGCTGGTCTTGCGCAGCATCGCGGCGTGGTCGAAGTGTCGCTGCGGCTTGGCGTGCCGGTGATCGGGCTTGGGGCCTCAGCTCCCGCCTGGTACGGCGCGGTCGGGGACCGGCTGGGCTGCAAGATGATCCTGCCCGAACACGCGGGCGTCGCCAATGCGATCGGGGCGGTTGCGGGCCAGATCAGCCAGCGGGCGCAGGCGGTAGTCTCCTCCCCGGCCGAGGGGCGCTTCGTCGCGCATCTGGCGCGCGGCGTCGAAGTGTTCACCACGGCCGAAGCCGCGCTTTCGGCGGTCGAAGCGGTGCTGGTGGCCGAAGCGTCCGACCGTGCGCGGCAGGCGGGGGCGGTGGACCTGCGCCTGACCGTCGACCGCGCCGTCAAGGAGGTTGAGATCGAGGGTCGGCAGATGTTCATCGAGGCGATGGTGACCGCTACCGCCTCGGGCCGGCCAAGGGTGGCGCGCTAGCGGCCAAGCTGCCGTGCAATACGCTGATCAAGTGCCGATTGACCCTTGACCTTGGCCGCCAGCGCCCTTAATCCGCCCCGCAGTGGCTAGGTAGCTCAGCTGGTTAGAGCACGCGACTCATAATCGCGGGGTCGGGGGTTCGAGTCCCCCCCTCGCCACCACTTTCCACCATAATGAAAGCGGTTGGCATCCGAACGCATCGGCTGGAGTGTCGCCAGTCTGGCCGCCGACCGATGCATCGATCCGAAACCTGAAGCCTTGGCGTTGGCCCGAAAGGGCCTGTGCCAGTCAGGTCTCGTGCTCGATATGGCTAAGATCGGTCAGGTGCTCGGTCGATTTCCCGCGGCACGCCCATGAGATCACGGCGTCATGGCCTGCGATCGAAATGATCACACCCGTAGGCCCGCCATGCGCACAGATGACCTCGTCACCTACGGCAAAGCCCTCGTCATGCGCCGCCGCAAGGGTCAGGCGCATGCTGTGCTCATTCACCCCGCCAGCCGCAAGGTATCCGGCTATCGAACGTTCAATCGACTCGCGCTTTTGAATGGTTGCTTCGGGCATGATGATTTCCTCCCAGCATGCTGAAGTGGACAATGATCACTGACATGCGAAAGAGTGCCGGAAACCGGGCGCAGATGCCTTGATCCACGTCAAGGGGCAGCCTGAGATGCGCTGGATGGTTGGACGATCGGATGCAGTTCCGCGCCTAGAGGCTTTCCCCGCCATCGATTACCAGCGCATGGCCAGTCATGAAGCTGGCAAGGTCCGAGGCGAGGTAGACGATGCTGGCCGCAATTTCATCGACGTCGGCCCAGCGTCCCATCGGGATGGACCGGGCCACATAGCCTTCCAACGCTGCCCGTCCGCCCATCTGCGCCTCAAACCCCCGGTTGAACGGGGTGTCGACAAAGCCGGGGCACAGGGCGTTGCAGCGGATATTGTCGGCGGCGTAGTCTGCTGCGATCTGCCGGGTCATGGCGATGACCGCGTGTTTTGTCGTGCAATAGGCGATCATGCCGCGGTCATACTGCACGCCGGAGTTTGACGCGGTGATGATGATCGACCCCTTTCCTTGGCGTTGCATATGCGGCATCGCCGCGCGGGCCGCGATGAAATGCGCCCGGACGTTCAGCCGCCATGAGGCATCCATGCCGTCCGGGCTGACCTCGGTCAGCCGGCCCGGCACCTGAATTCCGGCATGGGAATGCAAGATGTCCAGTCGGCCCCGCGCGGCAACGGCGTCTATCGCGGCCTGAACGGCGGCATCGTCGGCGGCGTCCAGCGCCATCGCCTCGGCCCGGCCCCCGGCTGCACGGATTTCCTCGGCCACGCCTTGCGCCCGCGCGCCGTCCAGATCAGTGACGGTGAGAACCGCCCCTTCCCGCGCCAGCGCCAGCGCCCCGGCCCGCCCAATGCCAGACCCGGCCCCGGTCAGAAACGCCACGCGTCCCTCAAGCAGCATCCGTGCCCCCGGTCTTTGGCCCACGCCGCAAGATCACTTGTGCTGCGATCAACAGGAGAAGCGACACCGCCAGGACCATGGTGCCGATGGCGTTGATTTCAGGCGTGACGCCGCGGCGGATCGAGGAAAAGACATAGATCGGCAAAGTGGTCTCGGACCCGGCGACGAAGAAGGCGATGATGAAATCGTCAAAGCTGAAGGTGAAGCTGAGCAGGAACCCCGCAAGGATCCCGGGAAATATCAAGGGCAGCGTGACTTGCCGGAACGTCGCCAAGGGGGGCGCATAAAGATCGGCTGAGGCTTCCATCAGGCTGCGGTCCATGCCTGCCAGCCGGGCGCGCAGGATGATGATGACCAGAGACATGGAAAACAGCGCGTGGGCCGCGATCAGCGATCCGTAGCCCATTGCCAGCTGCGGGGCCTGTCCCTCGGGCGCCAGACTGGCCAGCAGGGGGTTGATCCAGCCGAACAGCGTCACAAGGGCGATCAGCGTCGCAATGCCGATGACGATGCCGGGCACCATCACCGCCACATAGATCAGCGCATCGGCAACCATGCGCACGCGTCCCTTCATGCCTTGCAGGGCCAAAGCGGCCATCGTGCCGAACACGCTGGCGATCAGGGCCGAGGACAGGGCCACGACAAAGCTGTTCCACAGCGCCTCGATCACAAAGGGGTTGGACAGGGCCTTGCCATACCATTGCACCGAAAACCCGGTGAACTGGCTGGCATGGCGGCCCGCGTTGAAGCTGAAGATCGCGATGACCGCGATCGGCAGGTACAGGAACAGGTAGACGGCAAAGGCGTAAAGGCGCATCCCGGCCACCCTACATCAGCGCCACGTCATCGCGCACACCACCCATGCGGCGCATCAGCCACATGTAAAGCGACACGGTGACGAGCATGATGACAACCAGCGTGACGGCCACGGCGGCGCCAAAAGCCCAGTTGCGCGATTGCAGGAACAGATCGACCAGCGCATTGCCGATGAAGAACACCTTGCCGCCGCCCAGCATGGCGGGGATCAGAAACTCACCCATCAGAAGGATGAAGACCAGCATGCAGCCGGTGGCCACGCCCGGCAGCGACAGGGGCAGGGTCACCTGCAGGAAGCTGCGCAAGGGTGGCGCCCCAAGGTCTGCCGAGGCCTCCAAAAGGCGCTTGTCCAGCCGTTCAAGGCTGACATAGACCGGCAGGACCATCAGCGGCAGATAGCCGTAAACGATGCCCGTCAGCACGGCGAAGGGCGTGTTGATCAGACGGTAGCTGCCAAGCCCAAGCCATTCGATCAAGGCGGGCAGACCTTGCCCGCCAAGGATGAAGATCCACGCATAGCTGCGGATCAGGATGGAGGTCCAGAAGGGCACGATGACCAGGATCAGCAGGGTCGTTCGCCACTGCGGGCTGGCCCGCATCGCGAGGAAATACGCAAGCGGATAGGCGATGAGCAGCGACAGAAGCGTGCCCAGTGGCGCCAGCATCAGCGTGTTCAGAAAGGCCGTGCCGCGGGCGGGAAGGTTGGCGTATTGCGCGAAGGTGAAGGCGGGGACGTAGCCGCCCGCCGCCTCACGCTCGCCAAAGCTGAAGACAAGGACGAAGCACAGCGGCAGCACCAGCATGACGGCAAACCACAGCCCCGCGGGGGCCAGAAGAAGCCATGTGGAAAGCCGCCGCTGCATGAACTTTACGCCGACTTGAAGCGGGCCATCAGCTCGGCCCGGTTCGGATCGGTCAAGGTGGCTGCTGCGCCAAACTCCAGCGCGTTCAGGAGGTCTGCCGCGGGGTAGAGGATCGGATCGTTCAGCACCTCGGGCGGCAGAAGGGCGTTCACCCGGGCATCGGCCACCGGATAGCCGTGGAACAGCGCTTCCTTGGCGTTGACCTCGGGCGTCAGAAGGAAGTTGATCAGGGCATAGGCCGCCTCACGGTGCGGGGCACCCTTCGGAATGGCGTAGAAATCCGACCAAAGCTCACCGCCTT
The DNA here is from genome assembly GCF_003940805.1 of Tabrizicola piscis. Classification (NCBI taxonomy): domain Bacteria; kingdom Pseudomonadati; phylum Pseudomonadota; class Alphaproteobacteria; order Rhodobacterales; family Paracoccaceae; genus Tabrizicola; species Tabrizicola piscis. The sequence goes on along the minus strand of NZ_CP034328.1, from coordinate 591,685 downwards.
CGCGGCCAAGGACATAGGCAATCTCCGGCATGTCGCGGTTCAGCTGCTTGCCGTCGCCCGTCCAGCAGATCGTCATCCAGGCATCGCCCGACCGCATCGACGGCTGGTAGTCCGAATTGATCGCAAAGAGATGCGGCTTGGTGGCCAGCAAAAGCTCTTCCGCCTTGGCAAGTTCCGCAGGGTCGATCGAGTTGAACGAATAGCCAAAGGCCTTCAGCGCCGCACCGATGGTGGTCAGTTGATAGTCATGCACCATCGTCCGGCCCGAGAAGGTGGTCTGGGTCAGATCAAAGAACTCTTTCCAGGTGGCGGGCGTCGTGCCGCCGGTGTGGTTGGTGTTCACCGCAAAGCCGGTGGTCCCCCAGTTTTTCGGCACGGCGTAAAGCTTGCCATCCACCGTGCCGGGCCCGGCAAAGCGCTGGTCAAAGCTGGCGGCGTCGTAGTTGGGCAGCAGGGCCAGATCCAAAGGCTCGATCAGGTCCTGCTCGACATAGGTGGTGATGGTGTAGTTGGTCGGCACAAAGACATCCCAGCCCGAACCGCCCGCCTGCAGCTTGGCCAGCATTTCCTCGTTCGACCCGAAGACATTGACCTGCACGGCCGCCCCGGTTTCGGCGGTGAAGGCGTCGAAGTTGGCAGCGTCGTGATAGTTGGGCCAGGTCGCCAGCCCCACACGGTCGCCAATGCCTTGCGCCAAGGCCGCGCGCGGCAGAAGGCCGGGCATGGCAGCCCCCAGCACGGCGCTTGCGGCACCAAGGCCGGTCACGCCAAGGAAATGACGCCGGCTTACCGAGCCCTTTTGGTAGCGCCGCAGTTCTTCCATGAACTTCTGACGCGAGATGTGGTCAATCTTGTCGGTCATTGCTGAAATCTCCCTGTTGGTTGGTCTTGTTCAGTCTTGAGCGAGGATAAGGCCAGAGTCGGCGGCCCAGGACACATGGCCCGTGTCGCCGGGGGCAAAGCTCCCCTCCTGTGCTTCGGCCTGTCGGGCGACCAGCACCAGAAGGTCACCCAAGGCGGCATGCCGGACGAGGTATTCGGTATGTTCGCCAAGGAAGATCCGGTTGATGACCGTGACAGGTTCAGCCCCGGCGCGGGCGGCATGGGCAAGGCCGATCTGTTCAGGACGGATGCTGAGCGTAGCCTTGGCCCCTTGCGCCAGCGCCCCCGAAACCCGGCCCTGAAAGTGCTGGCCGAAGGGGGTCTCGATCTGGCCACCCGTGGCGGAAAGGGCGGAAACGATGCCGTCGATGAAGTTCGATTTCCCGACAAAATCAGCGACATAGCGGCTGATCGGGCGATCATAAAGTTCGCTGGGAGAGCCGGATTGCACAATGCGCCCGCCCTGCATGATGCAGATGCGGTCCGACATCGACAGCGCTTCTTCCTGATCATGCGTGACCAGAACAAAGGTAATGCCCAGCTGGCGTTGCAGGGTCTGCAATTCGATCTGCATCTCGCGGCGCAGCTTGCGGTCAAGGGCGGCAAGCGGTTCGTCCAGAAGCAGGACCTTCGGCTCGTTGACGATGGCGCGGGCCAAGGCGACGCGCTGCTGCTGGCCGCCCGACATCTCCCAGATGCGGCGGGGCCCGAAACCTGCCAGCCGCACCATCTCCAGCGCCCGGTCCACCTTGCGGGCCACGTCTGCACGGTCGGGCTTGGGCCGGCGCTGCATCAAGCCGTAGGCGATGTTGTCGGCAACGGTCATATGCGGAAACAGCGCATAGTGCTGAAACACCATGTTCACCGGGCGGCGGTAGGCCGGCACGTCGGTGACGCGGTCGCCGTCAAGATAGACCTCGCCAGAGGTCGGGGTTTCAAAGCCCGCCAGCATCCGAAGGGCGGTGGTCTTGCCGCAGCCCGACGGGCCAAGAAACGACAGAAATTCGCCCGCACCAATGCCGAAGGTCAGGGCATCAGCGGCCAGCACATCGCCGTAGCGCTTGGTCGCCGCGCGAAACTCGGCAATCAGGGGCCGGTCGGCCTGATCTCCTGCGCCATGGTCGATCTGGCTTTGCATGGGGCCGCGTCTATCCTATGAAACTGGGAAAAGCGTAGGAGAAGACCCTTTGGCTGTATATATCACAAATAGGGTATGTTCGCAGATCGGACCGCGCGGGTGAGTGTCTCGCTCTGGCCGATGGCGGGTGCGGTCGTGGCCGCGCTGGACAGTCCCGACTTGCCCCGGTCCTTGGCCGATCTTTTGCGGCATGTGGCCCCGTTCACCTATACCGTCATGTTCGGCTACAAGGGCACCAGTCCGCCACTGGACGTCTACGACGATTTTCCGCCCGGCAAGCGCAAGATCTTCGTGACCGATTATCAGGCGGGGCCCTATCTGCTCGACCCGTTCTTTCTGGCCGCCACCCAGCCTGTTGCCCCCGGCCTGTACCGCCTGCGCGATCTGGCGCCGGACCGGTTTTATCAGGGCGAATACTACCGCAACTACTATGCCCAGACCGGCCTTGCCGAAGAGATCGCCTATTTCGTCGATCTGCCCGGAAAGGCATCTCTGGTGCTGTCCCTGATGCGGGCTGAAAAGCCCTTCACGCAGAAGGAGTATACGGCGCTGCAGGCGCTCGTTCCCTTTGTGGCCGCCATCGCCAAGCGGCACTGGGCCGGCCTGTCACGGCAGTTTCGCAAGACCGCCGAGCCAACGGTTGCCGGACGGCAGCGGCGGGCCATCGCTTACGAGCTTGGGCGATTTGGCGACGGCATCCTGACACCTCGCGAACGCGAGGTGGCCGAGTTCACCCTGAAAGGCCATTCAGCTGAATCGACCGGGGAAGTTCTGGGCATCGCGGCGGGCACCGTCCGCATCCATCGGCGCAACATTTATGCCAAGCTGAACATCAACTCGCAGGGTGAACTCTTCTCGCGTTTCCTCGGCACATTGATGGACCCGGCGGGCTGACAAAGGGCGCGAAGCAACTGTCCCGATGGGAACGGGAAAACTCGCAACGACCGTGCCTTCCGCGTCAGCGGCCAGCGTCGGGGTTATGCTCCAGTGGCGAAATCGCCACCTCTTGCAGCGCCCCGATCTTATGCAATGCCTGGATCAGGCCTGCAGCGTCGACCGGCCTTTTCGTCTCGGACGCCAGAATCCGGTAGCGGCGCAGCCCTGTGGCACGATCTTCCTCGATCGACATCGACGCGATATGCAGCCCCTGTGAGGCAAGCGTGGAGGCAAGCTGTGCCGCGTCATAGCCGTCGTCGATCTTCACGGCGATCTCGACACGAAGTTCGGGCTTGGGCGGCAACACGCGCTGAACCAGCCGCAGCAGGACCAGAACAGTCAACGCAACCGCCGTCCCGATCACCCCAAGTTCAAGCAGTCCGGCGCCGAAGACGATCCCCAAGGCCGCCGTCAGCCAAAGCGACGCTGCGGTCGTCAGACCCTGCACCGTGGCACCTTCGCGGAAAATCACGCCAGCGCCCAGAAACCCGATGCCGGTCAGGATCGCATGCGGCATTCGGGCCATGTCCGACACGATCTGTGTGCCCAGTGGCAACTGGGCGGTCCACTCGTCCATCCGAAGGCCGACCAGCGTCATCAGCGCGGAGGCGAAGCAGACAAGGGTATGGGTGCGCAGGCCTGCGGGCTTGCCCTGAAACTCACGCTCCAGACCGACCAGCGCCCCGGCGCCGAGGCTGTAAAGCAAGGGCAGCATCACGTCGCTGTCGCGCAGTGCGGCCATGAGGCTGTCATATGTCATGCTGAATGCCCGTGATGCGGTGAAAGAAGCTGTCGTGACCCCTGAGCACCCGCCGCGAAGCCCGGTGAGGGCAGTTTCAGGCCAGATCAGCCATCACATGACCCGAGGAGAGGGTGCGGTCAAGCGCATCACGACGATCAACGGGAAGCGGGTAGCCATCCGGGCGCCCAAAGAATGCAGGGCGCCCGGGCGTGTCGGGTGCGGGGCTCATGGCTCTGTGTCATAAGGCCAAAGTCATTTGCCCTAAGGTCAGTGGTGATGCTCGGGCAGGGCCTTGACCTCGTCCTTGGTCCAGGTGGTGACAGCGTGAACGCTGCCATCCTCGGCGCGCATGAAGTTCAACTGGTTTGCGTCCAGCGCCACCGGCCTGGCGCCAATGCCCAGAAAGCCACCCACGTCGACGATCACTTGTGTCGTCGGCCCCATGCCGTGAACATGTGACACCGTCCCGATCTTTTCGTCGAACGGGCCATAGATGACGGCGTCGATCAGGTTGCTTTCGTTGATTTCGGCCGCTTCAAGCGGCGTGTGCATTGCGTGGTCCATCGGTCGGACTCCCATTGTTGCCTTGAGCGACATGGCTCGACAACACAACTCATGGGGGCGGGGAAAGTTCCAACCAGCGTCGGGTGGCAAGGGCCTTCGGCGCGTCAGTATCGCTTGCCGCGGGCCAGTGTCGTCTTGTTGCCCCGCGGGCCAGAGGTGACGGGCGTATTGGTCCGGTTCTCTTCCCAAAGCTTGCGCCACCGATCGACCCGGGCCTGATCCAGCGTGCCCGCAGCCACCGCCGCCAGCACCGCACAGCCCGGTTCATGCGCGTGGGTGCAGTCGCGGAACCGGCAGTCCGGCGCAAGTTCGGCAATTTCGGCGAACAGCACGTCCAGCCCGACCGACAGGTCGCTGACATGCAGCGTGCGGATGCCCGGTGTATCGATCACCCAGCCGCCCCCGGCAATCGCGTGCAAGGACCGCGATGTCGTCGTGTGCCGACCCTTGGCATCGCTTTCCCGGATGTCGCCCGTCGCCTGCGCTTCGTCCGGGGCCTTGTCGGCCAGCGTGTTCAGCAGCGACGATTTCCCCACACCCGACGAGCCGACCAGCGCCACCGTCTGCCCCGGCCCGCACCACGGTGCCAGCACCTCCACCGCCTCGGGGGCCTTGGCGTTCAGCGTCACGACCTGCAAATCGCGCTGCAGGCCCGTCACCCGGTCCACGAAGGGCTGGGGATCTTCCACCTGATCCGCCTTGGTCAGCACGATCACCGGGGTTGTCCCGGCCTCGTTCGCCAAGGCCAGATAGCGTTCCAGCCGTGCGGGGTTCAGATCGTCATTGCACGAAGTCACGATGAACAGCGTGTCCACATTCGCCGCGATCAGTTGCGGTGCCCCCCCGCCTTCGGTTCGCCGCTGCAGAACGGTGTTCCGATCAAGCCTGCGGATCAGCCGATGGGTTTCCGGCTCGACGAGCACCCAGTCCCCAACGGCATAGTCGGCGGTGTTGGCCTGCGGTGCCAGAAGCAGCCGCACGGGGCCTTGCGCCGACATGGCCGTCATCCGGGCGCGGTGAACGGTGGCCACCCGCATCCGGTCCAGCCCGGTTTCGTCCGGGCCAAGCTGGTCGCCAAGCGCCTCGGTCCAGCCAAGGGCCGCAAGGGACAGCACGGTCTGATCGGTTGCGTCGGTCACGCGCCCTGATTGCGCGTCCGCACGCGCCAATGCAAGCCCTGCCTGCGGGGCAGGCCCGTTGCCGCGCCCCTTCTGCCGCGGCTGGACGCCCAACCACCACCCCGCTATGCACGCCCGGCGGGCAGTTGGGTCCGCCGCGACGAAGGGGCGGGCACAATGCTGTGGGACATCCGGGCGCGCATGACACCGGCTTTGTCGGTCATCGACCTGATCCCCCATGTCCACCGCACCCCCGCGCTTGCTGCCCTGCGTCGGGCGGTGGTTGAAGGGCGGCCCGCCGTCCTGCCCTTGTCGGATGAGGATCGAGACCTTGCCTTCCACGATGCCTCGGTCCAACTGACCTCGCCCATCGGGGCACGCGTGCTGAAGGCGCTTTATCTTGGGGGACATCTGAAGCTGAAAAAGCCCGGCCTGAAACCGGTACCCGCGCTGGACGCCTATATCGCTACCGAACCCGTCTTCCGGGCGGACGTGGCGCGCATCCTTGCGGCTGAGGAGGCAAAGCGCCTGCGCCTGGACCAGATCATCGCCGACCCCGACTGCGCGCGCCCGGATGAGCTCAGCCCCTTTCTGATCAACAAGGTTTTCACGGCTCGCCTTGGCCATGACGCCTTTGGCGAGCTGACGATTGCCGGGGTCACCTGCTACCGGACCCTTGTCCCGCCGCCTGCGACGGATGACGACCGGCAGCGTGCCGAGGCCCGGATGTCGGCATGGTGGCTGGATGCTGCGGGCAACCGTCAGGGCGATCCGGCCTAGCGGCCGCCGTTGGCAAGAGGGTTGTGCGATGCTGGGGGTTGTGATGTGGTTTGCCCGACGTTGAAGCAGCGGAAGGGGCGATACGATGCGAAACCTGATCCTTGGCATTCTGGTGGCGGCTGTCGCCATCCTTGGCTTTTTCGCCTATCAAAGCAGCCAGCAAGGCAATGCCTTGCAAGCCGACCTGACCGCTCGGACTGACGCCGTGACAGCGCTTGAGGCGGAAAAGACGACCCTGACGGAAGAAGTCGCGCGTCTGCAGGCCCAGGTTGATGACGCGGTCAAGGCTGCGGCGGATGCCGCCACGGCAGTGCAATCCGACACGGCTGCGCTGACCGAACAGGTCGCAGCACTGACCGGAACGGTCGCAACGCTTGAGGCGGACAAGGCGGCACTCACGGATCAGGTTTCGGCGCTTGAAGGGGAAAAGTCCGCGCTTTCAGACCAGCTCGCCGCGGTCGGGGCTGAGCGGGCGGCACTGGCCGATCAGGCGGCAGCGCTTCAGGCCCAGATCGAAGAGATGGCCGCCGCAGCTGCCACCCCCGTACCCGAGGCCACGACCAACCCCTGACGATCCTTCGGCCCGGTTCGCGCCTCACACCCTTCCGGTCCCCGGCAAAACCATGCAGATTGCCGGGGCAGGGCAACGGAAGGCAAATGAATGATGATGCGCAACGGTGGTCAGATCCTGGTGCAAAGCCTGCTGGGCCTTGGGGCGACCAAGGCCTTTGGCGTGCCCGGGGAAAGCTACCTCGCGGTGCTCGACGCGCTGCATGACACCGCTGGACGGCTGGACTATGTGCTGTGCCGGCAGGAAGGCGGAGCGGCCTTCATGGCGGCGGCCTGGGGCAAGCTGACGGGCAGTCCCGGCATCTGCATGGTGACGCGCGGCCCCGGTGCGACCAATGCTGCCATCGGCGTGCATACAGCGATGCAGGATTCCGCGCCGATGATCCTGTTCGTGGGTCAGGTCGGTACTGACATGCGCGGTCGTGAGGCGTTTCAAGAACTCGACTACCGCGCGGTCTTTGGCACCATGGCGAAATGGGTGGTCGAGGTGGACCGGGTCGAGCGGATCCCCGAACTTCTGTCCCGCGCCTGGACGGTTGCTCTGTCCGGTCGCCCCGGCCCGGTTGTGATGGCCCTGCCTGAGGATATGCTGACCAGCCTGTCCGATGTGGCCCCGCTGACCGCGCCGCTGCAGATCGCTGAACCAGCGCCCGAAGCAGGCGCGCTTGCCAAGGCGCTGGCGCTCTTGGCCGCAGCCGAACGCCCGCTCCTCATGCTTGGCGGCTGCAACTGGACGCCCGCCGGTCGCACAGCACTGCAGGCCTTTGCCGAAGCCTCCGACCTGCCGACACTCGCCGCCTTCCGTTATCAGGATCAGTTCGACAATCACTCCCCCGTCTACGCGGGCGAGGCGGGGGTCGGCATGCCGCCCCACGTCAAGCGCCTGATCCGCGAGGCGGATGTGATCCTCGCCCTGAACTTGCGCTTTGGCGAGATGACGACGGATGGCTACACGCTGCTGGACGTACCCACGCCAAAACAGACGCTGATCCACGTCCATGCCTCCGACGCCGAGCTTGGCAAGATCTACCGCCCTGCGATTGGCCTGCAGGCCGGGCCAAACGCCTTTGCCGCCGCCTTGCGCCCGGTCACAGGGTCATGGTCAGGGTGGCGAGAAGCGGCGCGGGCCGACTATCTGGCCTCGCTTCAGCTTGGGCCCTTGCCTTCGCCCGTGGACATGGGGGTCTGCACCGCGCATCTGCGAGACGTCCTGCCCGCCGATGCCATCGTGACGAACGGGGCCGGCAACTTTGCCGTCTGGCCGAACAAGTTCCTGCAATACGGTCCCCGGTCGCGCCTCTTGGCACCACAGTCGGGGGCGATGGGCTATGGCGTGCCCGCTGCCATCGCCGCCAAGGTCGCGCATCCGGACCGGCTGGTGGTCTGCTTTGCCGGGGATGGCGATTTCCAGATGACATCGCAGGAACTGGCCACGGCAAAGCAAGCGAATGCCCAGCCGGTGATCCTGATCCTGAACAACGGCATCTACGGCACGATCCGCGCGCATCAGGAGCGTGAGTTTCCGGCCAGGGTTTCGGGCACCGACATGGTCAACCCCGACTTCGTGGCACTCGCGCAGGCCTATGGCTTCCACGCCGAGCGGGTGGAGACGACGGAAGATTTCCCCGCCGCCTTTGCCCGCGCCATCGCCTCGCCCAGCGGTGCGGTCCTTGATCTGGCAATCTCTGCCGAAGCCCTGACCCCCCGCGCCAGCCTGGGCGAGATCCGGGCCGCGGCACAGAAGGCCGGGCGCTAGGGCTCAACCCGCATAGCCTTCCACCGCGCGCCGGGCCTTGGCAAAGCGGGCAAGGCGGTCTGACGTGGCCCCGGTCTGGCGCCCGGTCAGGACCCGGCCCGGCCAGACCTCGGGCACCGACAGGCCAGCCGCCTCGGCGGCCATCCGGGCAAGGCCCGCGGCGGTCAGTTCCGCCTCGTCCGACAAAAACAGATCGCGCCCCAGCGTGTCGGCCAGAAAAGCGGTAAAATAGGGGTTTTGCGACAGCCCCCCGTCGATGGAGACCCGCCCCACGACCGGCTGCAGACCGGCCATCGCCGCCAAAACCTCGGCGGTGCGCAGGGCGATGCCTTCCAGAAGGGCCTGCATCAGGTCCCCCTTGCCATCGGCAAGCCCAAGGCCCAGCCAAGCCCCGCGCGCCTGCCGGTTCCAATGTGGGCAGCCAAGGCCGACAAGGGCGGGTACGAAGGCCAGACCCCGGTCAATCGCCGCGCCGGGAAAGCTGGCAATCGCGGCATAGTCAGCGAAAAGCCCAAGCTCCCGCGCCCAGTTCACCGCGCTGGCCGCCGCATAGACACCGCCATCCAGCGCATAGGTGACCGGTGCCCCCTCGGCCTGCCAGGCCACGGTCGGCAAGACGCCCGAGGCGCCCGGCGCGACCAGCCCGCCCGTGACGCATTGCGCAAAGGCCCCGGTGCCGAAGGTGACCTTCGTTTCCCCCGGCCGCCGGCAGCCATGGCCATAAAGCGCCGCCTGCTGATCGACAATGGACGCCGCAAGCCGTGCCCCACCCGGCAGGGTGCCAAGATCGCCCGAAGTCTGGGTGATCCGGGGCAGGGCGTCCATCGGCACCCCGAACAGCGCGCAAAGATCCGGGTCCCACCGCCCGGTTGCCAGCGACATCAGCGACGTGCGTGACGCGGTCGCCACATCGGTTTCAAACCGCCCGGTCAGCCGGTCGCGGAAAAAGGCATCCGTGGTGCCAAGGCGCAAGTGGCCGTGCCGGGCAGCCTCGGCCACCCGTGGCAGGTTGCGCAGCATCCACCCCAGTTTCGAGGCGGAAAAATACGGGTCAAGCGGCAGCCCCGCCCGTACCATCACCAGCGGCGCGGCACCATCCTGCGCCAATTGGGCCACCGCATCCGCCGTCCGGTCATCCTGCCATGAGATGACAGGCCCCAGGGGCCGCCCGTCCCGCGCATCCCAAGCCAGACAGCTTTCGCCCTGATTGGACAGGCCCACCACATCAGCGCCCGACACCTGAAGGCAGCGCAGCACATTGGTCAGCAGCTCTCCGGCGTCCTGCTCGACATGGCCGGGGGCAGGCGTGGTCTGGGCATGGGCAAGCGACAGGATCGGTTCCAGCCCGCCGTCAGGCTTCAACGCCAGTGCACGGGTGCTGGTGGTGCCCTGATCAATGGCGACGATCCTCACCGTTCCTCCAGCGTCAGGGTGACGTCCGACGCGCTGCGCAAGGCGGGCAGGGGCAGGGTGATCCGCCGCTCGGGCAGGCTGTCGATCCGGCGGTCCATCAAGCAGACCCCGTCCTGCATCAGGCGCAGCCGCCCTTTTGCCGGTCGGTTCAGTCGCAGTTGCAGGCCATCTGCGGCACCGCTGTCTGCCGGGCTGGGTTTTGGCCGGTCAATTGGCAGGACTTGCGGCAAAGCCAGCCGCACGGCATCCGACCCAAGCCGCAGCCGTGCGACCTCAGGGGCAGGCAGTTGGCCCAGCAAGGCGGCATGGATCGCGCGGGCCACGCGGCGGCCTTCGGCCCAGCACCAACCGGCGGTTTCCACTCCACGCAGCAGGTTTCCCGCCGCGAAGTAGGCGGGGTCGGACAACCGACCCCAAAGGTCGATCACCGGCCCGCCGCTGCCCGGGTCGACCTCCAGATGGCTCAGGCGCAAGAGCGTCGCCTCGGGCCGGAACCCGCCCGAGACGATGACCCCGTCGGTCGCCATGTCCTGAAGCGTCCCGCGCCGATCGATCTGCACGCCTTCCACCCGGGTCCGGCCGTGGATCGCGTCAACCGTCGCCTCCAGAAGCACGGGAACCCCCATCAGCCGCGCCAGCCAGATCGCGGGGCTGCGCGCAGTGATCCGGCGGGCGGGCTCGATCATCGCGACGGGTTTGATCCCGGCATGGCGGCAGGTCAGCAGCGCCGAAAAGGCGACGAGTTCGGTCCCAAGGATCACCGGGCGCTGAAACGGGCGCTGGCCGTTCAGATGGACGATCCCCTGCAGCGCCCCGGTGGACATCACGCCCCCCGGTTTTTCCCCGCCGATCAGCCGCGCCGCGCGGCTGGTTTCGCGCACGCCGGTGGCTAGAAGGACAGCGCGGGCGGCAAGGGTTTCAACCCCCTCGGGGCTGGTCACGTCGATCCTGCCCCCGGGATGCAGGAATGTGACTGTCGTCTGCGTGCGGATAGTGACGCCTGCCGCTTTCGCCTCGGCCACCAGCCGTTGTGCATAGGCCGGGCCTCGCATCAGGCGGCGGAACTCGCGCAAGCCGTAGGGCGGATGGTTGCAGTGGCGGGGGATGCCGCCCGCCACAGCCTCGCGGTCAAGGACGGTGACCGCCACGCCAAGCCGGGCAAGCGCGGTCGCGGCCGACAGGCCAGCGGGGCCCGCGCCGATGACGATGACATCAGTCTGCGCCATCCCCGCCCCCCAGCATCGGTTGCGCCAGACGGCCCTCGGTGATCCGCGCCAGCTCGGCAGAGCAGTAAAACCCCTGACAGCGCCCCATCGTCACCCTTGTGCGGCGTTTCAGGCCGCCCATGCTGCCTGCCGCCATCGGGCCGGTCAGCGCCGCTTCAACCTCGCGCCGCGTGACCAGTTCGCAATGGCACAGGATGCCGCCATGGCCGGGCGTCTGCCAGTCCCGCGGGGCTTCACCGGTAAGCGAGGGCATCTGCGGCCAGACCGGGTTTTCCAACGGTGGATAGCTCCGCTCTGCCAGCCGCAGGACATGCGCGGCAATCCCAAGGGCGGCAGACAGGCCGGTGGAGCGGATGCCGCCGACGCAGATGTAATCCTCGGCCAGATCGGTGCGGATGCGGTATTCCTTTTCCTCGGTCGCAGGGCGCAGCCCGGCATAGGCCGCCGTCACCTCATGCCCGGCCAGCGCCGGCAGGATGTCCTGCCCGCGCTGCATCAGGGCCTGAAGCGTGGGCTGGTCCAGCGTGGCATGTTCGCGGTCATCCTGCTCTTCCGCCGTGGGGCCGACCAGCAGGTTGCCATAGGCAGTGCGGCAGACGACGATCCCCTTGGTGGTCTTCGTCGGCACCGGCAGCAGGATATGGCCCAAAAGGCTGGCGGCGGTCTTGTCATAGACGACGAACTGGCCCTTGCGGGGCTTGATGGTGAACCAGCTTTCCCCGGTCACGCGGCGGTCCACCTCATCGCCCCAAAGGCCGGCTGCGTTGATCACCAGCCCCGCCTGCACCGCCCCCGCCGTGGTCGCCAGATGCCAGACGCCCTGCGACCGCCTGCCCGTCAGCACCTCGGCCTGCCGCATCAGCGTGGCGCCGTTCTCCAACGCCTGCAGAAGATAGCCATGCGCCGCCGACCACGGGTCGATCAGATGTTCCCCCGGCACGCGAAAGCCGCCCATGACCTTTGCGGACAGCTGGGGTTCCAGCCGCAGCGCCTCTGCCGCCGTCACCGCCTGAACATCCGTCACGCCATTGGCCACCGCCTGCGCCATCAGCGCCGGCAGTTCGGCCACCTCGGCCTCGGACCATGCCAGCACCATCGCGCCCGCACGGATCAGCGGCAGACCCAGCCGGTCGCGAATCTGGTGATAGAGCGCATAACCCTCGCGGATGCAGGCCAGTTCAACCGACCCCTCCGGCGCATCAAAGCCCGTGTGCAGGATCGCCGAATTGCCCTTTGACGCGCCATCCAGCACATCCGCCGCTTTTTCCAGCACCACAACCCGCGCACCGGCCAGCGTGAAGGCCCGGGCAAGGGCACAGCCCACGACACCCGCCCCAATGACCGCCACATCAAAGCCTTCGGCATTTCCCGGCAGGTTGGGTGTGTCCATCACAAAGTTGCCTTGTGGTTTTCATCATGAATTGACTATTCGGTCATTCCTGTCAAGCTGACCGCCAACGGGATGGTCACTCATTTTCACCGTCCGGTCAAAAAAACTGTTGACCTTGGCGGCCTTCACCGGTCGGCTGGGGCGGGGATGACCATGAAGCCGCACGAACGACAGCCTCAGATCGAGGCGATCATCCGGCGCGAAGGGGAAGTGTCGGTCGACATGCTTGCAGCACGCTTCGACGTATCGTCCGAGACGATCCGCCGCGATCTGGGAACGCTCGCCGAACGCGGCAGGGTGCAGAAGGTGCATGGCGGGGCGCGGCGGCCGTTCCTGATCGCCGAACCCAGCCACGGCGAACGGCAGTCCACCGCGGCCGAGGCAAAGGCGATGATCGGCCGCCGCCTTGGGGATGTCGTCGCCGCGGGTGAAACGATCTTCATCGACACCGGGTCCACAACGCTTGCCGCCGCCGATACGCTGGCCACGATCCCGGGGCTGACGATCATCACCAACTCCTGCCGTCTGGCCGAACGGTTGGGCCGGTCGGACGCGACCGTCCACCTGCTTGGCGGGCGCTACGGCGCTGACAATGCGCAGACCACGGGCAGCGCGGTCATCGAACAGCTGCAAACCTTCCGCGCCGACCGGGCGATCCTGACCGTCGCCGCGATTGATCCCGCCATTGGCGCGATGGATGCCAGTCTGGACGAGGCGCAGATCGCCCGCGCCATGATCCGCAACGCGCGGACGCTGACCGTGCTGGCCGATGCCACGAAATTCGGGCGGCAAGCGGCCTATGCCGTCTGCGACACCGACCAGATCGACCTCATCATCAGTGATGGGCAATTGCAAAGGGCGCACAAAGAGGCGCTCACCGACAGAGGGGTAGAGCTATGGACCTGACCGCATATCCGGGGGCGTCATGCCGCAGGTGATCAAGGCCTATGTCCGGCTGACCGACAAGATGTCCGATTATGTGGGCTACCTTGCCGCGTCACTGATCTTCGTGATGGGCGCGACGCTGATCTTTGACGCGATCACCCGCAACGTGCTGAACATCCCGATCCACTGGGCGATCGAATTCACCCAGTTTACCCTCGCGGCCTACTACTTCATGGGCGGTCCCATCACCTTGAAAAACAACGAACATGTGCGGATGGACCTTTGGTATGCCAACCTGTCGGACCGGGGAAAAGCCAAGCTGGACCTGTTCACCGTCGGTTGCCTGATCTTCTACCTTGGGGTCATGCTGGTGGGCAGCATCTCATCCTTGCAATACGCCATCGAAACGGGTGAGCGGCGGTTTTCCATGTGGAACCCGTCGGTCATCCCGATCAAGGCGCTGTTGACCGCCTGTCTGGTGCTGATGCTGATGCAGGCCTTCTCGCTGGTCTTCAAGCACGTAGCCACCCTGCGCGGGGAGCATCTCTGAATGTCGTATGAGATGATTGCCCTGCTGATGTTCGCCTCGATGGCGCTCCTGCTGGTCACCGGCCAGCGGGTCTTTGCCGCCATCGGATTTGTCGCCGCCGGGGCGGCACTGCTGCTTTACGGCGAAGGCGCGATTGAGCTGCCCTACAACCAGGTGTTCAAGCTGTTCAACTGGTACGCCATGCTGACGCTGCCCATGTTCATCTACATGGGCTACATCCTGGCGGAATCCGGGATCGCCGAAGACCTCTACAAGATGCTGCATGTCTGGTTCGGGCGGATTCCGGGCGGCTTGGCCATCGGCACGATCCTTCTGATGGTCATCATCTCGGCGATGAACGGGCTGTCGGTGGCCGGTATGGCCATTGGCGCCACGATTGCGCTCCCCGAGATGATCCGCCGGGGCTATGACAAGGTGCTGATTTCGGGCGTGGTGCAGGGCGGGTCGTCGCTGGGCATTCTGATCCCGCCGTCGGTCGTGCTGGTCCTTTACGGCATGATCGCGCGGCAGCCCGTGTCAAAGCTGTGGTTCGCGGGCATCATGCCGGGCCTTCTGATGGCGTCGATGTTCATCATCTACATCCTGATCCGCGCCAAGCTGAACCCCAAGCTGGCCCCCGCGGTCCCCGAGGAAGAGCTGAACATGCCCTTCCGCGAAAAGCTGGCGCTGGCCAAGGCCGGGATCATCCCTCTTGCGATCTTCTTCTTCATGACCGGGCTTTTCGTGTTTGGCGTCACCAGCCTTGTCGAAAGTTCAGCCGTGGGCGCGACCTGCGCGACGCTGGCGGCGGTTTTGAAGGGGCGGTTCAGTTGGGTAATGATCCGCGAGACGTCGATGAAGACTCTGTCGGTGTCCTGCATGTTCCTGTGGCTGATCCTCGCGGCCCTTGCCTTTGGCGCGGTGTTTGACGGCCTAGGCGCAGTCCGCGCGATCGAGACGCTGTTCATCACCCAGTGGGAGCTTTCGCCCTGGATGATCATCATCATGATGCAGATCAGCTTCCTGCTGCTCGGCATGTTCCTGGACGATACCGCGATGCTGGTGATCGTGGCGCCGCTTTACATCCCGCTGGTCGGCACGCTTGACCTTGGCTTTGACAACCAGCTGATCTGGTACGGTATCCTTTACACGATCACCTGCCAGATCGCCTACATCACGCCGCCCTTCGGCTATAACCTGTTCCTGATGCGCTCGCTTGCGCCGAAGGATTTCAGCCTGTCGGACATCTATCGGTCAATCTGGCCCTTTGCCGCGATCATGATGCTGACGATCGTGCTTTTGATGATCTTCCCCCAGATCGCCCTATGGCTGCCCGAACAGATCAACGTGCGGGGCTGAGTTTAAACCACCACCCAGGGCCCGAAGAAGCCCATAACGACAGGAGAGACCGACATGACAGACCAGAAGAAACCACTTAGCCCGTCCGAGGCGATCCTTGCCAGCCGCCGCAGCTTCCTGCGCCAGTCGGTCGTGGGCGCCGGGGCGGTGGCGGGGGCCACCCTCGCGGCACCTTACGTCAACGCCCAAAGCGCGCCGATCAAGTGGCGTCTGCAGACCTACTCGGGCGCGCCGCTGGGGGCGCATGTGATCAAGCCGCAGATCGAAGCCTTCAACGCCGCCGCCAATGGCGAGATGGAGATCGAGCTTTACTACGCCGACCAGCTGGTCCCCACCGCTGACCTGTTCCGCGCGCTGCAGAACGGCACTCTGGATGCGGTGCAGTCGGACGAGGCGACGATGGCCTCGCCCGTCGATATCTCGGTCTTTGGAGGGTACTTCCCTTTTGCCACCCGCTACAGCCTCGATGTGCCGGCGCTGTTTCAGTATTACGGGCTGAAGGAAATCTGGGAAGAGGCCTATAGCGAGGTTGAAGGCGTGACCTGGCTTTCCGCCGGCGCCTGGGAC
Organism: Tabrizicola piscis; assembly: GCF_003940805.1. Classification (NCBI taxonomy): domain Bacteria; kingdom Pseudomonadati; phylum Pseudomonadota; class Alphaproteobacteria; order Rhodobacterales; family Paracoccaceae; genus Tabrizicola; species Tabrizicola piscis. The sequence continues at coordinate 575,830 of NZ_CP034328.1, read as the reverse complement.
CCGCTGCATATCTTCACCGTGGACAAGCCGATCCGTAGCCTCGCCGACATGGCGGGTCTGCGGGTGTTCGGGGTGCCGACGGCGGGCAAGTTCCTGGCGAAGTATGGCCTGATCCCGGTGACGATCCCGTGGGACAACGTGGAAGTCGCGATGCAGACCGGCGAGATTGACGGTGTGGCGTGGTGCGGCTTTACCGAGGCTTACGAGGTGGGCTGGGCCGATGTCTGCAAATACGCCCTGTCGAACTCGGTCACGGGGGCGTGGTTCGGCAGCTACTTTGCCAACACCGCCAGCTGGCAGAAGGTCCCGCCGCATCTGCAGGAGCTGTTCAAGATCACCATCGACCAGTCCCATTACTATCGTCAGGTCTGGTACTGGGGCGGTGAGGCGAAGCTGCGGGTCGAGGGGGAGAAGATGGAGCTGACCTCGCTGCCGGATGAAGAATGGGCGCAGGTGCTGTCGGATTCCAACGGCTTCTGGGATGAGGTGGCCGCATCCTCGCCCCGGTCGGCGCGGGTGGTGGAGGCGTTCAAGAAATACGCCGACACGATGACGAAGGCGGGCTACCCCTACCGCTGAGGCAGAGAGCCATGGAACCGCGCCCGAAAGGGGCGCGGTTCTGACTGTCCCTTGCAGGGACATTTTGAAACTTCAATGATATCAATAATTTGGACGCGGACATTCATGGTTCGTTAACCACGCTAGATCCGCCCGGCCACCCGCCCGCGTCAGGCGGGGGTGAAATCGCAAAGCATCAGATGTTGGTAGGTCTGCCCCGGGTCCAGCCGGGCCGAGGGGAACTGCGGTTGGTTCGGCGCGTCGGGGAAGCCTTGGGTTTCCAGCGCCACCCCGGCGTACCGGCCATAGGTCGCCCCGGCCTTGCCCGGTGTCCCGGCAAAATGCGCGCCGGTGTAGACCTGCAGCCCCGGAGCATTGGCGGACAGCCGCAGGCGGCGCCCCGACGCGAGGTCCATCAGCGTGAGGCAGGGGCGGAGGAGGGGGCCTTCGGTCCTGACAAGGGGGTCGGACAGGCAGAAGCAATGGTCAAAGCCGCCCGGCCCCGGCAGGGCGTGCCCGATGGGACGGGCTTGGGTAAAGTCGAACGCCGTGCCCGCAACAGGCAGGACCGCGCCGGTGGGAATGAGTGATGCATCGACCGGCAAGTAATGCCGGGCCGCGATCTGCAGGCTGTGGCCCAGCACATCCCCCGACCCTTGCCCGGCCAGATTGAAGTAGCTGTGGTGCGCCAGATTGACCACCGTCGGCGCATCCGTGGTGGCCGTCATCTCGATTGTCAGGCGCAGCCCGTCGATCCGGTAGGTGCAGCGCAGGTCGACCGCTCCGGGATAGCCCATATCGCCATCTGGCGAGGTATGGGTGAAGGTCACATGGCTGTCCGAGTGGTCGGCGATCGCCCAGACCACGCCATCAAACCCGCGCGGGCCGCCGTGCAACTGGTTCGGGCCTTCGTTCAGGGCAAGCTGATGCCGCGCCCCGTCCAGCCAGAACTGCCCCCCGGCGATGCGGTTGGCAAAGCGGCCACAGGTGGCACCCAGATAGCCGCCTTGGGTCTGGTAATCGGTCAGGCTGTCATGGCCAAGGACGACATCGGCCAGCCCTCCGGCACGATCCGGTGCCCAAAGCTGCATCAGCCGCGCGCCATAGGTCAGAAGGGTCAGACGCAGGCCGCCATCCGCGGTCAGGGTAAGGCTGTGAACCGGCTGGCCTTCGATTTCGCCAAATATCTCGATCTGTGCCATCCCGATCCCCTGCCTTTTTCGCCGGCACTATGGCGCGGGCAGGGCGGGCCGCCAAGCCCGGTTGATAGGCATAGCGGCCAGACTAACACGACATTTCGGGCAGAAATCCGGGCAATCGTTGTTCGGGCACAAACTCGCCACATTGGTGCCTGAATGGCTTGGGACTACAACCTTGACGTGCGGTAAATGGGCGCCCGGGTTCGAACACGGGGACTAAGATCCGCACGGCTGAGTTACGTTGTGGTTGTGCGAATGCTGTTGCCCCGATGCTGCAGCAAGAGCGTGATGCCAGTGCCCGCTTTGGTTCCAAGTGTGCCAACAAATCCGTAGGGGCGGCGCTTGCCGGACAGCCCCGATCAGAAAAGGGAGAACGCCCGTGTTCCTGCGAGATTTTTTCCTGTGGCGAAAGCCCGTACGCCCCGAAACTGCCAGCCCGGATGTGGCGCTTGCGCTGCTTGAGGTTTGCGCGAACGCGGAACATGCGGGCACGGCTGACACGGCCGCGCCGACCAGAAGCATGGTCCTGCAACTTGAACCCTACCTTGACGCGCCCGAGCCCGTAGTGGCCGAGCCTGTGGCAGTGGCTGACAGCGAAAGACGGCATGCCATGGTGCTGCGCCGGATCACGCCGCTGCCGCTGCCCGCCAAAGCCGACGCGACCGCCCGGCAAGAGGCCCTTCTGGAGCGGCTGTGCATCGTGCATGACCCGAATGAAGTGGTCGTGACCGGGCAGGACCGCGTGGCGCGCATCCTGATGGTGAACCGCAGGATGATGTCGGCACGGTTCAGCCTGCCGGGGCAGGTGGACGAGGTGTTCAGCTTTCAGAAAAAGCGCGCGTCCAAGCGCGCGGCCAAGGACGTGGCCGATACCCTGTTGGGGTTCTGTGCCGATCCGGTCGACCTTGTGGTGACCGAACGGCCAATGTCGGGCGTGTTTGATGTGGCGGCAGGGCTTGCGGTCAGCGACATCGCGTCGGTGCAGCGTGGTGAGATGGAGCCCGACAGCCTTGCCGAAGCAGACCTTGAGGCTGTGGCAGGCTGACCACTGCGCCGGGGTGCGCGTGTCGCCCACCCCGGTTCAAACCCGTGCAGTGCGGCCTATGGGCGGCGCAATGATACCAGTTCGCGCACGAAGGTGTAGTCGCTATAGCCCAGCCGGGCGGCGGGCTGGTAGCGGGTGACGTCAAAGCGTCCGTCCACCAGACAGTCATCACGCAGGTGGATGCCGACCACCTCACCCAGAACCATCCGTTCGTCGCCCAGAAGCTCCACCATCCGGATCACGCGGCATTCCAGCGTTGCGGGCGCATCGGCGACGCGGGGGCAGTCGATGGCGCTGCATTCGGCCTTTGCCACGCCGGCCTTGGTGAATTCATCGGTTCCACGCGGAAAGCGGGCCGAGGTGGCGTTCATCTGCTGCAGTGATGCCGCCTCGACCACGTTCACGGCGAAGACCCCGCTGTCGAGCGCGTTCTGCATGCTGTCGCGCAGGTCGCCGGCAAACATCACCTGCGGCGGGTGGTAGCCGACCGCGTTGAAGAAGGAATAGGGGGCAAGGTTGTCGCCCGTGGCGCTGCGGGTTGAAATCCAGCCGATCGGTCGGGGTGAGACGATCGCCGAGAAGGGGCTGTGCGGCAGGCCATGGCCATCGGCGGGGCGGTAGAACATGCAGGCGCCTTTCATGATTTGATCCTGACTTGGCCGCATGTTACGGCCCGCTTCAAGCAGAATCGGGGGCGGGTGGGCGTGTACCGGCTGGAAGAAGAAACCGAGGCCGACTGGTGGGAGGTAGAGGCGCTCTATGACCTCTGCTTCGCGCCCGGTCGGACGGCGTTGTCGTCCTACCGTCTGCGCGACGGTGTGCCGACGGTGGCGCCGCTGTGCCTGACCCTCAGGGATGATGACGGCACACTGGCGGCGGTGATCCGCTACTGGCCCGCGCTGATCGGCGAGGAGGATGTGCTGCTGCTGGGCCCCATCGCCGTGCACCCGACACGGCAGGGTGAGGGGTTGGGGGGGCTTCTGATCAACGAAAGCCTGGCAGAAGCGCGGCGGCTGGGGTGGGAACGGGTGCTGCTGGTCGGGGATGCGCCCTATTACGGCCGGTTCGGCTTTCGCAAGCTGGAGGGCGTGGAGATGCCGCCGCCCACCAACCCCGACCGCGTGCTGGGGCTGGAGCTGAAGGCCGCGGCCTGGGCGGGGGTGACCGGCAAGGTTGCCAAAGCGACCTGAGGGGGTGGGGGCGTGCAGGAAAGCGACCCCGGGGGCATTGTGTGGCGGCGAAGTGGGGCCATATTCCATGCATGGAGCAGATTGCATATCCCGTTGCCGTAAAGAACGACCCCGCTGATGAGATCGCGGCGCTGGCCGCGCGGTATCGCCGGGCCAATGGCCCTGTGATGCGGTTGGTCAACAAGCTGGGCGGGTCGCTGGAGAACCAGTTGGCCCTGATCCCCGCCCCGCTGCGTGACCAACTGGAGCGGAAGGTGACCTGGGCGCTGGAGGCGTCCTACGGCCTTGCGGGCCGTGCGCCGGAGATGGGGGCACGCGGGCCGATGCTGGCCGTTGTCGCCTCGGGTGCTGCGGGCGGGGCCGGGGGGATTGCGACCTCCTTGGCGGAACTGCCGGTGACGGTGACGCTGATCCTGAACGCCATCCGTGCGGCGGCAGCAGAGGCGGGGCTTGACCCGAAGGAGCCTTGGGTGCAGGCGGAATGCCTGCGCGTCTTTGGTGCGGGCAGCCCCTTGGCCAGCGATGACGGGGTGAACACGTCCTTCCTGACCGCGCGGCTGACCGTGACGGGGGCGGCGGTGCAGAACCTGATTTCAACCATCGCGCCCAAGCTGGCGACGGTGTTGGGCCAGAAACTGGCGGTTCAGGCCGTGCCGGTGCTGGGGGCTGTGACAGGGGCGGCTCTGAACGCGGCCTTTCTGAACTACTACCGCGAAGTTGCGCGCATTCGCTTTGCGCTGTTGAGGCTGGCCGAGGTGCATGGGGCCGACCCGGTGCTGCAGGCCTTTGCTGCTGCGGTCGAGCCGCCGAAAATCCTGAAGGCCTGAGATCGGGGTCAGAGGTTGCAGCCCGGCCCTGCCTGCGGGTAAATGCCCCAAGGGCAAGGGGGGCGGCATGAGCGTGGATGTCATCGCGAAGTTGAAGGCCGGGGCGGCAACGCCGGGGCGGGTCTGGCTGCAGGGGGCGGAGCCTGTCACCTATGGCGACCTTCTGGCCGAAACGGCGCGGATGGCCAATGCGCTGACCAAGCTGGGGTTGGTCAAGGGCGACCGGCTGCTGGTGCAGGTCGACAAGTGTGAGGCTGTGCTGGCGCTGTACCTTGCCTGTCTGCGTGCGGGCGTGGTTTTTCTGCCGGTGAACCCCGGCTATACCGTGGCAGAGACCGCGCATTTCCTGACTGATGCCGAGCCTGCGCTGGCGCTGGTTGAGGAAGGCCGCGTTGGGGATATTTCCAGAAAATCACAGAATGCCATGGGCTTGGGATCGTTTCTTGCGATCGCATCTCAGGCAGAATCGACCTATGTTGACCCAATCTGCGGGCCGGATGACCTTGCGGCGATCCTTTACACCTCGGGGACCACGGGGCGGTCGAAAGGGGTGATGCTGAGCCGGGAAAACCTTGCCTCCAACGCCGAAGCGCTGGTCGGTCTGTGGCGGTTTGCCGAAGGCGATGTGCTGCTGCATGCCTTGCCGGTGTTTCACACCCATGGGCTGTTTGTTGCCACGAACTGTGTGCTGTTCGCAGGCGCCTCGATGATCTTTCAGCGGAGTTTCAGCCCCGATGCGGTGCTGGCGGCACTGCCCGGGGCCACTGTCATGATGGGTGTGCCGACCTTCTATTCGCGCCTGCTTGCCGACCCACGGCTTGACCGGGCGGCTTGCGCGCATATGCGGCTGTTTATCAGCGGGTCGGCCCCCCTGTCGCCCGCGACCCATGCCGAATGGCGGGCGCGGACGGGGATGGCCATTCTGGAACGCTACGGGATGACCGAGACGAACATGATCACCTCAAACCCCTATGACGGCGACCGGCGGGCCGGCACCGTGGGGATGGCCTTGCCGGGTGTCGAGGTGCGGGTGACGGGGGCGGACGGGCGGCCCCTGCCAGCGGGCGAGGCCGGGTCGATTGAGGTGCGGGGGCCGAACGTGTTTGGCGGCTACTGGCGGATGCCCGAGCAGACCGCGCGCGAGTTCCGGGACGGCTGGTTCGTGACCGGGGATCTTGGGGCCTTTGATGCCGAAGGCTATCTGTCGATTCTGGGACGGGCGAAGGATCTGGTGATTACTGGCGGGCTGAATGTCTATCCGGCGGAGGTTGAGGCGGCGATCGACGATCTGCCGGGGGTGGCGGCATCCGCCGTGATCGGCCTGCCGCATGCCGATTTCGGCGAGGCGGTGGTGGCCTGTGTCGTGCCAGTGCCGGGTGCCACGCTGGAGGAAGGGGCGATGCGGGACGCGCTGCGCGCGCGGCTTGCGGCGTTCAAGATTCCGAAGCGGGTGCTGGTGCTGGCGGACCTGCCGCGCAACGCGATGGGCAAGGTGCAGAAGGCTGAATTGCGCCGGGAGCATGCAGCCCTGTTCGACTGACGCCGGGGGCCGATTTCTTCGAAGAAATCGGGGCGGAGCCTTTGAAGGCTCCGGTCCGGAATTTTTGAAAATTCCGGGGAGTACCGGTCAGTCGGTTTGGGCGGCGAGCCATTCCATCAGATGCGGGCGGGCGGTTTCGGCGCCTTCCGCGCGGGCGCGGTCGATCACGGCCCGCGCCTCGGTCAGGTTAACGCGGCGCAGGAGCGCCTTGACCGGGCCGACCGAGGCCGGACGCATGGACAGGCTGCGAAAGCCGATGGCGGCCAGTGCCAGCGCCTCGATCGGGCGACCGGCGTCTTCCCCGCAGAAGGACAGGGGGGTGTCCGTTTCGGCGCAGCGGGCCACGATCTGTTCTAGGAACCCGAGGAACGACAGGTTCAGCGTGTCATAGCGACGGCGGACGAGTTCATTCTCGCGGTCGGCGGCGAAGAAGAATTGCTTCAGATCATTGCCGCCGACCGAGATGAAATCGGTCAGCTCGAAGAACGCTTTCGGCGCGAAGGCGAGCGAGGGTGTCTCCATCATCGCGCCGATGTCGACACGTTCGGGGACGGGGTGACCGAGTGACTTTTCGCGGTGCAGTTCGCGCAGGGCGTGGGAGCGGGCGGCCTGAAACTCGCTCATCTCGGTGATGAGGGGGAACATGATGGTCAGAGGGCGGCCGTTGGCGGCGCGGATCAGGGCCTGTAGCTGCATGCGCAACACGCCGGGTTTATCAAGGCCGACGCGGACCGCGCGCCAGCCCATGGCGGGGTTGGGTTCATCCTGCGGCTTCATGTAGGGCAGCACCTTGTCCGACCCGATGTCGAGGGTGCGGAAGGCGACGCGCTTGCCTTTGGCGGCGTCCATGACGCGGGCGTAAAGCCGGGCAAGCTCGGCGCGCTGCGGCATCTTGGAGCGGACGAGAAACTGGAGTTCCGTCCGGAACAGGCCCACGCCTTCCGCACCGGAGCCTTCCAGGCTGGGCAGGTCGGCCATGAGGCCTGCGTTCATGTGGAGTGCGATGGTCGTGCCGCAGGTGGCGGTGGCGGGGAGGCTGCGCAGGCTGGCATAGCGTTCCTGCGCCTTGGCCTGCATGGCGATCTTGTCGCGGAAGGCGCGGGCCACGGTTTCTTCGGGGCGCAGGTGGACGATGCCCTGATCGCCGTCGACAAGGATCGGGTCGCCGTTCAAAGCCTCAGCGGTGATGCGTTCGGTGTTGATCACCAGCGGGATGGCCAGCGCCCGGGCGACCACGGCGGCGTGGCTGCCGACGCTGCCTTCGTCCAGCACGATGCCTTTCAGCTTGCGGCCGTATTCCAGCAGTTCGGCAGGGCCGATGTTGCGGGCGACCAGAACCGGGTCATCGGGCATTTCCGCGCCGGTATCCTTGCCCTGACCGGTCAGGATGCGCAGCAGGCGGTTGGACAGGTCGTCAAGATCGGAAAGCCGTTCACGCAGGTAGGCGTCAGGCACCTGTTCCAGCCGGTTGCGGGCGGCGGACTGTTCCTTTTCCACCGCAGCTTCGGCGGACAGGCCGCGGTGGATGTCTTCCTCCATCCGGCGGAGCCAGCCGCGGGAATGGGCGAACATCCGGTACGCCTCCAGCACCGCCTTCTGGTCTTTGTCGAGGCTTTCGGCGGACAGCAGGTCATCGACCGACACGCGCAGCTGGCCCACGGCGTCGCGGATGCGGTCAATCTCGGTCAGGGGGTCATCGGCCACGGGGTTGGTGATGACGACGCGGGGTTCATGGAGCCAGACGCGGCCTTCGGCGGCGCCTTCCTGCCCGGAGGTGCCGCGCAGCATCACGGGCTGCTTGTGCAGCGCGCGCATGCCGCCTTCGTCGCTGGTGAAGGCGCCAAGTTCGGTCATTTCGGCCAGCACCATGGCGACCACGTCGAGGGCGTAGATCTCATCCTCGGAAAACTGCCGCGCCGTCTTGGACTGCACGACCAGCACGCCCAGCTTTTCGCCAACCCGCTGGATCGGCACGCCAAGGAAGGAGGAAAACAGCTCCTCGCCCGTTTCGGGCATGTAGCGAAACCCTTTTTCACCGGGCGCATCGGCGGTGTTGATCGGCTGGCCGTTGCGGGCGACGCGGCCCACCAGCCCTTCGCCCAGCTTCATCCGGGTCTTGTGGACGGCTTCCTTCTTCAGCCCCTCGGTCGCGCAAAGCTCCAGCGTTTCGGGATCGCGGAAGAGGTAGATCGAGCAGACCTCGGACCCCATGCTGTCAGCGATCAGGTGGGTGATCTGGTCCAGCCGGTCCTGCCCGGCGCCGGGCACGGCAAGGGTGTCGCGCAGGCGGCGCAGAAGTTTGCGACTGTCGCTTTCGCTGCGTTCGGGCATGGGGCATTCCAAGGATTGTTTCCGCCCTTAGAGCATAAGGCGGGGCTCAACGGAACTGCGGTGTTGCGTTCGGAAGGTGCCCGGCAGCAAGACGGCTGAAAGTTAAGCGTTGCTGGCCGGTTGCGCTGCGCAGATGTTGCCCGCCCCTTTGCCGGGCGGGCTGCCTGGCTTAGGCTTTTTCCAGCTCGAACGTGTCATGGAGCGCCTGAACGGCCAGCTCCATGTACTTGCGGTCGATCAGCACCGAGATCTTGATTTCGGACGTGGCGATGACCTTGATGTTCACGTTTTCCGCAGCCAGCGCGGCGAACATGCGCGCGGCAACGCCGGCGTGGCTGCGCATGCCGATGCCGACAACAGAGACCTTGGCGACATCGGTGTCGGTGACCAGATCGGCGTAGACGAACTGGCCGGCGGCACGGGCATCCTCGATCGCCTTCTTGGCGCGGGCGACCTGGTTGGTCGGGCAGGAAAAGGTCATGTCGGTATAGGCGCGCTTGTCGCCCGGCGCGTCGGTTTCAGAGATGTTCTGCACGATCATGTCGACGTTCACCCCGGCATCGGCGAGGGGCCCGAAGATCGCGGCGGCGATGCCGGGGCGGTCCTCGACGCGCAGCAGGGTCATCTTCGCCTCATCCCGGCTGTAGGCGACGCCGGAGACAACTTTCGATTCCATGATTTCATCCTCGTCGCAGACCAGGGTTCCAGAGTTTTCGTCGGTATCTTCAAAGGACGACAGCACCCGCAGCCGCACCTTGTAGCGCATGGCGAGTTCGACCGACCGGGTCTGCAGCACCTTTGCGCCGAGGGAGGCGAGTTCCAGCATCTCCTCGAACGCGATCTTGTCGAGCTTGCGGGCCTTGGGGCTGATGCGCGGGTCGGTGGTGTAGACGCCGTCCACGTCAGTATAGATGTCGCAGCGTTCCGCGCCAAAGGCGGCGGCGAAGGCGACGGCGGTGGTGTCGGACCCGCCACGGCCAAGGGTGGTGATCCGGCCTTCGGCGCTGACGCCCTGAAAGCCTGCGACCACGGCGACCTTGAAACCTTCGGCAAACTTGGCGTCGATATTGGCGCGGGGGATGTCGACGAAGCGGGCGGCGGCATGGGCCGAGGTGGTCTGGATCGGCACTTGCCAGCCCTGCCAGCTGCGCGCGGGGACATCCATTTCCTGCAAGGTCAGGGCCATCAGGCCGGCGGTGACGTTTTCACCGCTGGAGACGACGGCGTCATATTCGCGGGCGTCGTAGAGCGGCGAGGTGCTTTCCACCCAGCCCACCAGTTCATTCGTCTTGCCGGACATGGCGCTGACGATGACGATGACATCATGGCCACGCTCGACCTCGCGCTTGACCTTTTCAGCCGCGTTGCGGATGCGCGGCAGATCGGCCACCGAGGTCCCACCGAATTTCATCACCAGAAGCGGCATGGTCCCTCACATGAGCCGTCCAAAGCGGGCCGTCCAGCGCCCGGGGGTGTCTTATGCAAGGCCAGTGCTGGGCGCAAGTCCCCGGCGGCGATCTGCCCGGCGTTGATCTTGTGGAGCGCGCAGGCGCGCAAGCCTTTGGTCTCGCCTCTGGCGCGCGAAGATGCGCGCCAACCGGCTCGGGCTGATGGGGGCATCCTGCCCCCAAACCCCCGGGGAGTATTTCTGCAAAGAGCAAATGGGATTGCTCTTTTCCAAATACTCCGGGGAGCGCGAGGGGCTGGCCCCTCGCTTCTTGCCACGGTGTCAGAGGGCGCGCCAGCCGATGTCGCGGCGGCAAAAGCCACCGGGCCAGTCGATGGCGTCGACCATGCCGTAGGCGGCGTCGCGTGCTTCGCGCAGGGTTGCCCCCCGGGCGGTGACGTTCAGAACGCGGCCGCCGCTGGCGATGATGGAGCCGTCCCGGCTTGCCGTGCCGGCGTGGAACACCATGTGGCGGCTGTCTTCGGGAAGCTCTTCAAGGCGGCGGATCTGGCTGCCCTTGCTATAGGTGCCGGGATAGCCGTTCGCTGCCATCACAACGGTCAGGGCGTGATCGTCGGCCCAGTTCACCTGCGCGTCGGCCAGACGCCCTTCGGCGCAGGCGAGCATCAGGTCCAGCGCTTGCGCCCCAAGCCGCAGCATCAGCACCTGGGCTTCGGGGTCACCGAAGCGGGCGTTGTATTCGACGAGGCGGGCGTGGCCGTTTTCGATCATCAGGCCGGCGTAGAGGACGCCCTGATACGGCGTGCCGCGCCGGGCCATCTCGGCGATGGTGGGCAGGACGATCTCGGCCATGGCCTGGCGCTGGACCGCATCGGTCAGGACGGGGGCCGGGGAGTAGGCGCCCATGCCGCCGGTGTTCGGACCGGTGTCACCGTCACCCACGCGCTTGTGGTCCTGCGCGGTGCCGATGGGCAGGGCGTTGGTGCCGTCGGTGAGGATGAAGAAGCTGGCCTCTTCGCCGGTCATGAACTCCTCGATCACCACCTCAGCGCCCGCCGCGCCGAATTCGCCGCCGAACATGTCGTCGATGGCGGCGAGGGCTTCGGCTTCGGTCATCGCCACGATCACGCCCTTGCCGGCGGCAAGGCCATCGGCCTTGACCACGATCGGGGCACCTTGCGCCCGGATGTAATCCTTGGCCTGGGCGGCTTCGGTGAAGCGGGCATAGGCGGCGGTTGGCGCGTTGCAGGCGTCGCAGATGTCCTTGGTGAAGGCTTTCGACGCCTCAAGCCGGGCTGCTGCCGCCGAGGGGCCGAAGGTCAGAAGGCCTGCGGCGCGGGTCGCATCGGCGACGCCGGCAGCGAGGGGGGCTTCGGGGCCGATGATGACGAAGTCGATGGCGTTTTCTGCGCAGAAGGTGACGACGGTGGCACCGTCGAGGATGTCGATATCCGCCACCTCGGCCAGCATGGCGATGCCCGCATTGCCGGGGGCGACGATCAGCCGGTCGGTCTTGGGGTTCTGCTTCACCGCCCAGGCAAGGGCATGTTCGCGGCCACCGGAGCCAAGGATCAGGATGTTCATGGCCGCGCCCCCGCTTGGATTTCCGCTGCCCGCGTCATAGGGTGAGGTGGGCAGGGAGGCAAGCCATGGGACCTGACTTCGGACTGGGGATTGGCCGCGACACTGCTGACAATGACCCGCCGCGCCCGCGCCCCACGCTTTTCGTGCGGGGGATGGAGATTGCGGGACTGGCGCTGGTCGCCTACGGCCTGTCCGACTTCAGCATCGTTCTGATCGTTGCGGGGGCCGCGTTGATCCTGGGCAGCTATGCGCTTTACCGCAGACGGCACGGGCGACCTGGTTCCGGCGCGACGGGCGGTTCAGCGTTTGACAGCGGGGAAGATGGGGCGGACTGACGCAAGGTGATGCGGGGAACCGTCGGGCTGTGCTGGCGTTGGTTAGGCAACACTCACAGCAGCACTGGAGCATCCCATGCAGACCATTCAAGGCAAGCGCGTCGCGATCCTGTCAACCGACGGTTTCGAACAGTCCGAGCTTGAGGTGCCTTTGGCGCACCTGCGCGAAGCGGGGGCTGAAGTTCATGTGATCTCGCCGAAATCCGGCGAGATCATGGGCTGGCAAGGCAAGGATTGGGGCAGCGCCGTCCCGGTCGACGTGGCGCTGCAGGATGCCAAGGCCAGCGATTATGACGCGCTGGTGTTGCCCGGTGGGCAGATGAATCCGGACCTTCTGCGCGTCGAACCCGCAGCTATCGCCTTCATTCAGGAGTTCTGGAGCGCCGGCAAGGTGATTGGCGCGATCTGCCATGCGCCGTGGCTGTTGATCGAAGCGGGGATCGTGGACGGTCGCAAGATGACCTCCTACGCCTCGATCAAGACCGACGTGATCAACGCGGGTGCCCTGTGGAGCGATGCTGAGGTCGTGACCGACAAAGGTCTTGTCACCAGCCGCAAGCCCGAGGACCTGCCGGCGTTCTGCGCCAAGCTGGTCGAAGAGATTGCCGAAGGCACCCACACCCGCGCAGCAGCCTGAACGGCGGCTGAAGGGGTCATCCCAAGCAGCTAAGGGCATGAGCCCAAGCTTGCCCGATTCCGGCGCTTCATCTTCGCGACGGGATCGGGCACAACTGTTCACATGAACGAGCTTTTCGAAGACGACGGCCCCGCACCGCAAGGCAACCAACCCGAATATACAGTGTCCGAGCTTTCGGGCGCGGTGAAGCGCGTGATCGAGGGTGAGTTCGGCCTTGTCCGCGTGCGGGGCGAGGTGGGGCGGGTGTCGCGTCCGGCTTCGGGGCATCTGTACTTTGACCTCAAGGATGACCGCAGCGTGATTGCCGCGATCAGCTGGAAAGGGCAGGTCGCGAAGATGCAGGTGCGGCCCGAGGAGGGGATGGAAGTTGTCGCCACGGGGCGCATGACGACCTTTCCGGGGCAGTCGAAGTATCAGCTGATCGTGGATGACGTGGCCCCGGCGGGCGCTGGTGCGCTGATGGCGATGCTGGAAAAGCGCAAGGCCGCCTTGGGGGCGGAGGGGCTGTTCGACGCCGGGCGGAAGCAGCTGATTCCCTATCTGCCGAAGGTGATCGGGGTCATCACCTCGCCCAGTGGCGCGGTGATCCGGGATATCCTGCACCGGCTGCGCGACCGGTTTCCGCGCCATGTGCTGATCTGGCCGGTGGCGGTGCAGGGGCAGGACTGCGCGGCGCAGGTGGCGGCGGCGATCCGGGGTTTCAACGCGATTGCGCCGGGCGGGCCGATCCCGCGGCCTGACGTGCTGATCGTGGCGCGGGGGGGCGGGTCGCTGGAGGATCTGTGGGGGTTCAACGAGGAAATCGTCGTCCGTGCCGCGGCAGCGAGTGATATTCCGCTGATTTCCGCCGTCGGGCATGAGACGGATACCACGCTGATCGATTACGCCGCCGACCTGCGGGCACCGACGCCGACGGCGGCGGCGGAACTGGCGGTTCCGGTGCGGCTGGAGCTGATGGCGACGCTGGATGCCTTGGGCGCGCGGCTGTTGCGCGGGACGGTGCAGGGGGTGACGGCGCGCGGGCAGCGCTTGCGTGATCTGGCCCGGGCCCTGCCGCGGCTGGAGACGCTGCTGGCCACGCCACGGCAGCGGCTGGACGCGGGCACCTCGCGCCTTGGGGCGGCGCTGGGGCTGGCGGTGGCGCGCAAGCGGGGCGGGTTTGACCGGATCGCTGGGCGGGTGCAGCCCGCCCTGTTGCGCGGGGCGCTGGCCCGTCAGCGTGACCTGTTGCAGGCCCGCGAGGAACGACTGAACCGTGCCATGGCCCTGCGGGCCGAGCGTCGGCGGGAGCGGCTTGAGGCGCTGGCCGGCCGTCTGTCACCAGCGTTGGCGCGGATGCTGGGCGATGCGGGCCGGAAGGTTTCGGACGGACGGCGGGACCTTGGTCGGCTGGCGGAACGGCTGGAGGCGGCCCCGACGGTGCGACTGGCGCGGCTGGCGGACCGGCTGGAGGCGCTGGACCGCACGCGGTTGACGTTGGGCTATGCCCAGACGCTGAAGCGCGGCTATGCGGTGGTGCGGGGCGACGGGGCGGTGGTCACGGGCAAGGCTGCAGCAGAACGCGCGTCGGTTCTGGAGATCGAGTTTCAGGACGGCCGTGTCAGCCTTGGCGGGCGCGGGACGAAGCGGGCCAAGGGCGATGGCGGGCCGGAGCAGGGCAGTCTGTTCTGACCTGCGGCGAAGGGCCAGTATCCTTGGATCGGCCTGTCAAGCGCCGAGAAAGCCGTCGCAGGTCACGATGCTATCCGTGGGGTATAGCATGATCGGTTCCGCCTCGGGGTTGCCTTCGTAAAGGCCCATCAGGGCATCGCCCATGTCGTGATAGGTCCAGCAATAGGCCCACGGCTCGCCGATGTAGTCAAAGCAGATCATGTCGTCTTGTGGCCGCCATGTGCCTTCAAGGCACTGGACGGCATCGCGCCAGATCGCGCGGCGGCCGGGCAGAAAGGTTTCCACCCCGTAACTGCCGCCTTGGTCATGGGTGTCCATGGTCTTGCCTTCGACCAGGGCCTCGAACGCCTCGGCGGTCAGGGGCGGGGTGTCCTGAGCCAGCCCGGTTCCGGGCAGCAGGGCAAAGGCCAGTACTGCGGCGGTGCGGTTCATGCCCCAACCTCGGGGCCGAAACAGGCCATGGGTTCCGAGGTTTCCACGATCACCACGGGGGCTGCGTCGGGTGGGCTGGCGGTGTGGCGGGCCAGAAGGCCGGTTCCACTTTGGGTGATTTCCCAGCAGACCGGATCCAGCCGGTCATCGTAAAGAAAGCAGATCGCCGGGCCTTCGGCGTACCAATGGCCCGTTTTGCAGTCATCGCCCAGAACCGTCCAGCGCACGCGGCGATCGGGAAGGTACTGTTCCACCCCGTAGACCTGTCCGAATTCGGCCCAAGTCATGGTGCGCCCCAGGGTCAGGGCATCGAAAGCCTCGGCCGAGAGGGGGGCTTCGGCCCGGGCCATGCCGGTGCAGAGGCAAAGCGTGACGACCGCAAGGGTGCGCACCTCAGGCCCCCACGTCCGGGCCGGGGCAGGAAAGGGGGGTATCGGTGCGGTCAACCTCGGTCAGTTCGGCATCGGGGAGGTCGTTGACCGACAGCGCGCGCAATGTCCCGCCTTCCAGCCAGAAGGTCCAGCAATGCGGCGTCGGGTCGTATTCGTAGACAAAGCAGATCGCCGGACCTTCGGCGTACCAGCTGCCGTATTGGCAGAGGTTTTCGGCCACGCTCCACCGGACTTGGCGGTTGGGCAGGTATTCCTCGATCCCGAAGAGGCCGCCGAACTGGCTGTAGGTGATGGTGTGACCCGTGACTTGCGCGTCAAATTCTTCCGCGGTCAGCGGGGTCTGCGCAAATGCGGCGGTCGGGCCCAGAAGGGCAAGGGCGACAAGCAGCGGCTTCATGCGGTCAGACGCCCACATCCGGGCCGGCGCAAGGCAGCGGTCCGCCATCGCGGGAGCTTTCCAGAATTTCCCATCCGCCGCCGTCGCCCATGTAGCGGCCCCGGATCTGGCCACCGTCGAGGAAATAATTCCAGCAGGCGGGTGTTGGGTCGTCTTCATATTCAAAGCAGATCTGGTCGCCCTGTTCGTACCAGACGCCATAGATGCACAGATCGCCGTCGAAGGCCCAGCGGACCCGGCGGCCATCCAGATATTCCTCGGTGCCGAAAAGGCCGTTGCCGTAATCATAGGTGATGGTTTCGCCCGTTGTGTTCGCCTCGAACTCGGCCCCTGTCATGGGTGTTTCGGCCAGTGCAGGGGACATCAGCGCAGGGAGGGCGGCAAGGACAAGGGCGGCAAACTGCAAACGCATCAAGGGCTCCGGGACTGACTTGGCCGCTATCGTGCCAGAGGATGCGCCGGTTGACCAGTCAAGGTGCTGTGTCTTGTGGGCTGGCCGGGGCGGGCCGCCAGCGGGCGAGATAGGGGCGAATCGCCCGGCGCCACAGGCTGGGCATCAGCGCCATCGCGCAGGCAAGGGGAAGCGGCCAGGGCAGGCGGGGGGCCTCCTCCTCATCCGGGAGGCGCAGGGCGGGGAAGGGGCGCGAGGGGTTGGCATGGTGGTCGGAATGGCGCGGCGCATTCAGCATCATGGCCGACGAAAACCAGTGCGCGGTGTTCCAGCTGTGGCGCAGGCCGACGGGTTCCAGGCGCCCGTCTGGGTGCCGGGTGCGGGTCAGGCCGTAGTGCTGGACATAGTCCGACAGCAGGATCTGGCTTTGTGCGTGCATGGCAAGGCCGACCCAGACTAGAACTCCGGGAAGACCTGCGATCGCCAGCGCCAGAAGCAGCGCCGCAAGGCTTCCGGCGAGATAGACCGTATAGGGGTGAAGCCCCGACCCTTGCACCTGCGCCCGCCGGGCGGTTTCGGCGCGCAGCCCTTCGGCAAAGCTGCCACGCCAGGCGCGCTGGGCAAACCGGTAGAAGCCTTCGCCTGCGCGGGCGGTGTTGGGGTCCAGCGGGCTTGCCACATGGCGATGGTGGACCAGCCGGTGGGCCGAGGCATGCTGGCCGAACAGCAGCGAGACATAGACGGCAGCGCCCAGACGGAACAGCTCACGCTTCGGGCGGTGGATCAGCTCATGCGCGGCGGGGTGGGCGACCTGACCGAACCAGAACCCGGCGGCAAAGAACAAAAGCACCCGTTCGCCGGTGGCCAGCCCGCTGTCGCCCGCGATGGCCCAGACGGCGACCGGAAGGGCGGCAAGCTGGCCAAGCGCCACGCTGACAAGCAGCAGGTCGGCGGCCGGAAACTCGGCCTTTTCCATGGTCGCCTCGACCGGACTGGCCGTCATCGGGATCAACTGGTCCAGCAGGATGGTCAGGACGGCCATGTAAAGAAACGCCGCCCAAAGCCAGGCCCCGCCCTGCAGCGCGCCAAGGCCGATCAGCGGCAGGGGCAAGAGAGATGCCAGCGCGAAGGCGGCTGGGGGCAGGGGGTGGGTCGGGTCTGGACGCATCATGGCAGGACCTTAGAACAGGCAATCGGGGCGCCGCCAGTCTGTAGAATGCCGCAGGCGGGGCTTGCGGGACTTACGCAGCGGCGGCAAAGCGGCTAGATGGGGTTCAAGGCAACAGGAGGGCTGGCCCATGTCCTTTTTCAAGAAACTGAAGGACAGGCTGTTCCGGTCCTCGGACAAGATCGGCGAGGGTCTGGATGCGCTGGTTGGTGAAGGTGATCCGGCTGCGGCAGAGGTAGCCCCAAGCCCGCCGGAGTTTGTGGCGGAAAAGCAGCAGACGCCCGAGCCTAAGGCGGCACCTGCGTCGACGCCGCGGACAGCGCCTGTCGTCCCCGACATGCCTGACGCTGGGCAGCGGCCGGGCCTGTTGGGCCGGATGCTGGGTCGCAGCGATGCGCCGCGCCGCGTGCTGGATGACGCCATGCTGGAAAGTCTGGAAGAGCTGTTGATCCAGGCTGACATGGGGGTTGAAACCGCCGTGCGGGTGACGGCCAACATTGCCGAAGGGCGGTTCGGCAAACGCATCTCTACGCCCGAGTTGCGCGAGGCGCTGGCGGCGGAAGTTGCGCGGATCATGACTCCGGTCGCGCGGCCGATGCCGCTTTACCCGACCAAGCCTCAGGTCGTGCTGGTTGTTGGGGTGAACGGGTCGGGCAAGACCACGACGATTGGCAAGCTGGCCAGCCAGTTCAAGGCGGCGGGCAAGTCGGTGGTGATTGCGGCCGGTGACACGTTCCGCGCGGCGGCGGTCGAGCAGTTGCAGATCTGGGGCGCGCGGGCGGGTGTGCCGGTGCTGACCGCGCCGGAAGGCAGCGACCCGGCCAGCCTTGCCTTTGACGCCTTGACCAAGGCCCGGGTGGATGGGGCCGATCTTTTGATGATCGACACTGCGGGGCGGCTGCAGAACCGGCAGGACCTGATGGAGGAGCTGGCCAAGATCGTCCGGGTGATCCGCAAGGTGGACCCGACCGCTCCGCACAACACCTTGCTGGTACTGGATGCGACCACGGGGCAGAACGCGCTGCTGCAGGTCGAGATTTTCCGCAAGATCGCCGATGTGTCGGGCCTTGTCATGACCAAGCTGGACGGCACCGCCAAGGGTGGGGTGCTGGTGGCGCTGGCCGACAAGTTCGGCCTGCCGATTCATGCGATTGGCGTCGGTGAACAGATCGACGATCTGGCCCCGTTCGACCCGGAAGACTTTGCCCGCGCTCTGGTCGGGTCCGGCGACTGATCCGCCCGGTCTGAGGGTGCTGCCTGCGCGGGTGACGGGCTATGCGGTGGCGGGCCTGCCTGTTAGGCTTGGCGCAATGAGCCCGCTGCGGGATGGGGTAACCTTGGACATCGGAGGGACCCATGAGGATGTGCCTTTGCGTCGGCCTGATCGTCCTTGCGCTGGGGGGACCCGCGCAGGCTGAGACTGTCCCCGCCGGGTGTGACGTCCTGACCCGCGCCGTGCAGGTGACGGGCTATGCGCTGACGGTGCCGCCTGCCGGTCCCGAGGCGGGGTGGTGCGTTCTGGATGGCGCGGCGCTGCGGTCCGAGGCGCCGGGGCGGCCGGACCTGACGGCGGATCGTCTGCGGCTGCGGGGCACTGCGGATGATGCGGGGCTGGTCAGCATCGAGGTCGATCTGGCGGGACTGCGGGTCTTGCCAAAGGCGGGCGACCGCGCGCTGGACGACCGTCTGCGCAGTCTGTTCCGGCTGCAGACGGCGGAACTGCGCTTTGCGGTGGCGGTGGACCCCGGGACCGACCGTCTGGACCTGCGCGACGGGGTTCTGCGCCTGTCGGGCGGGACCGAGGTCATCTTTTCTGCGGTTGGGAAGGCCAGTGGGCTTTCGGCGGTCGCGCTGCTTGGCGGCAGCCTGACCGGGCTGGACGTTGTCTGGCGGAACGATGGCCGCCTGCTGCGCCCGGTGATGGAGATGCTGGGGGAACGGCTTTCAGGTGGGGCAACGGGTGGTGCCGCGGTGGAGGCTGCGCGTCTGGCGCTGCGCCAGTTGGTCGACAATCTGCCCGATGCCGCCCTGACCGAAGACACGCGCCCTGAACTGGAGCAACTGGTGACAGCCCTGCCGCAGGGCCGGGGGCGGCTGACCCTGTCGCTGATGGTGGAGGACGGGATCGGCGCGTCACGGCTGCTGATGGCGGGGCTATCGGACGATCCGCTTGGCCCCAAGGGCCTTGCGCTGGTGTTGCAGGGAGCGCGGCTGACCGCCCTCTGGACGCCGGGACTCGCGCCCTGAGGGGGCTGACGTGACGATGCCCTTCGCCCAGGCCCGCCTGCCGTCTTGAACCCGGGCCGGTTTCGCGCCACATGGGGGGCAGGTCCAAAGGCAGGGCCGCGACCGACAGGAAGGACCGGCACGTCATGGCCGAACGCAAGATCAACCCGGTGTTGAAACAGGCTTTGGAATTGGGGCCGACCTTGGTCTTCTTCGGGGTCTACATGTGGATCAAGGACGAAAGCTTTGCGTTCCGGGGCACCGAATACTCGGGCTTCATTGTGGCGGCGCTGATCATGGTCCCGCTCCTTTTGGCCTCAATTGCGGCGCTGTGGTGGCTGACCGGGGCATTGAGCCGGATGCAGATCTTTGTCGCCGTGATGGTGATCTTCTTTGGCGGGCTGACGGCATGGTTCAATGACGAAAGCTTTTTCAAGATGAAGACGACCATCGTCTACGGAACCTTCGCGCTGATCCTGGGCGCGGGGCTGGTGCGCGGTGTCAGTCTGCTGCAATGGGTGATGGGCGAGGCTTTGCCAATGAAACCAGAGGGTTGGATGATCCTGACCCGGCGGCTGGCGCTGATGTTCGCGGCACTTGCCATTGCGAACGAGGTGATCTGGCGCACCCAGACGACCGAGTTGTGGGTCAAGCTGGAGACCTTCGCGATGCCGGCGGTGCTGTTCGTTTTCCTGATGGTCCAGATCACGATGCTGAACCGTTTCATGATCGAGCCGCCTGACGACAAGGCGTAACGCTTTCCACAGGAATGCCCTGCAAGCGTCCGGTTGCTGCCCAAGGTCTGCCTTGAAGCGCATCTACACCTTAAGGCGAGCTAATCGGGGGTTCGCCATGTATCGCCATCCTTTCGACCTTGTCCGCATGTTCCTGAGCCTGTTTCAGGACCTGCCGCCGATGTCGCGGACGCTGTACATCCCGGGCGCTGTCCTTCTGGTTGGATATCCGGTGCTGTCGGTCGCCCTTGGCCCGGACAACGAGGGTCAAGCCTTCGTGACCGCCTTCCTTGTGGCCTTGGCAGTGCGGATCGGGATCGGGTTCGAAGGCATGGTGCGGCGGATGCTGACGCGCTATTCGGCGATGCGGACGGCGCTGCTGGCGCTGGTCTTTGCCGGTGTGCCGCTGCTGGTCCTGGCCGGGGTCGATGACCCACTGTGGTGCCAGCGCATGCAGAGCCTGTTCTATGTGGCGATCGGGGGCATCTTCCTGATGGATGTGCTGAAGGGGCGCGTCGCAACTGCGGCCAGCTTCTGGCCGGATGAAGAGATGCGGTCGCATTTGCCGAACCTGACCCGGATGATGGTGGTCTACAACTTCAGCTTCCTGCTGCTGAACGAAACGCTGATCCAGACCATCCATGCGTCGCATTGGCTGATGTTCTGGGCGCTGCTGCCGGTGATCGGCCACATGGTGCTGCGCGCCATGGTGCTGACGGTGATCAACCTGGACGACGACGGTCAGCCCGTCTGAGGCGACCGCCCGTCAGCTTGCGATCAGACAGGCTGCTTTCTTGACATCCATGCAGCGCCGCAGCGCCGTCAGCACACCTGGCGGCGCGTTTGACAAGGGCAGGAAGCCCAGTTCGGACAGTTTGCGGGCATAGATCTTTGACAGGTCGGGATCTTTGGCCAAGGCCGCCTCGTAATTGGCGAAGGCGTCGTCCAGACGGCCAAGGGCCACGTCGATCTGGGCCAGCGTGTCGAAATAGACCGCCTCCATCGGCAGTCCGTCAGGGTTGGCGCGCAGGGTTGCGGTCAGGGCATCGGCCTCTTGCGGTTTCTGGTCAGCGATCAGGGCGCGGGCCTTGATGTTCACGGCGGCGAGGTTCTGCGGATAACGGCGGAGCAGGGCCTCGGCCTCGGCGCCGACCATGTTCATCGGGGAGTACTTTGCCAGTGCGAGCAGGCGGCGGGCGAGGATATCCTCTTCAATCGCGGGGTTGGAGTTCGGCACCGTGCCGGGGCGCAGCGCTTCATCCGCGAGGGCCACGACGTCCTGAAACCGGTCAAGGTCGGCAAGTGCGGCCATCTTGTTGCGGTAGGCGTTCTGATATCCCGGGGCCAGCGAAATTGCGGTGTCGAAGTAGCTGAGCGCCTCCTCCGCGCGGCCAAGGTCGATCAGGCAACGGCCCTTGATTTCATTGGCATAGGCGTATTGCGGGTTCAGCCGCAGCGCCTGATCGGCGTCGTCGGAACAGTTTTGCCCCATGCGGAATTCCCACCACGCCTCGGCCCGGTTGGCCCAGGCATCGCCGTAATCTTCGACGGCCAGCGCGGCGGAATAATGGGCGAGGGCTCCGGCAATGTCGCGCTGGTCATAGCGGACATTGCCCAGTTCCACCCAGACCCAGGCATTGGCCGGGGTATGCACCAGCGCCTGCGCCAGGGTTTCGGCCGCGCCGTCCAGATCGCCCGACAGGCGCTGCGCCTCGCCCTTGAGGGACAGGGCAAGTGCGGCGGCATCTTCCGTCTCAGCCTCGGCATAGGCCTGATCGCACAGGGTGATGCGGGCGGCATAGTCAGGGCTGCGGTCTTCGCAGGTCTGGGCGAGGGCGGGCAGGGCGGGGGCCAGAAGGCCAAGGGCAAGCAGTGGGAAAAGGGCGGGGCGGCAACGCATGGGGGCCTGCAATGCAAGAAAACTTCGCGCAAAGCGTCGGCTACCTGACGCGGAAAATCAAGGGCATGGAAAATCAAGGGGAGCGTGCGCGCGGGCTGGGTTGACCCTGCCGGGGACCGGGCGTATGCACCATCCTCGTGGCAATTTGTTACCGGATTGCGGGCCACGTTAAACAAACCGCTAAAGAGGTGAAGGGCAATGGCCCCGGCACCTTTGGGTTTGCCGGGGTTTTTTCTTGGGCCAACGGGTCCAGGCAGGGAAAGCGGCCGCGATGACGAAAGACTGGAAAACCCGCACGACACTGGTTCACGAGGGCAGCCGCCGCAGCCAGTATGGCGAGATGGCCGAGGCGATCTTCCTGACGCAGGGCTTTGTCTACCCCACGGCTGAGGCGGCGGAAGCGCGGTTCGTAAAGGCGGGTGAGGATGAGTTCATCTATGCCCGCTACGGCAACCCCACGACGCGGATGTTCGAGGAACGGATTGCAGCCCTTGAAGGCACCGAAGATGCCTTTGCCACGGCGTCGGGCATGGCGGCGGTCAGTGGGGCGCTGATGGCGGCCCTGCGTGCGGGGGACCATGTGGTCTCGTCGCGCGCGCTGTTCGGATCCTGTCTTTATGTGCTGGAGGAAGTGCTGCAGCGCTTTGGCGTGCGCGTCACCTTCGTCGATGGCGCTGATCTTGACGCTTGGCGCGCGGCTGTCACGCCCGGGACCAAGCTGGTGTTCTTCGAATCCATGTCGAACCCGACGCTGGAACTGGTGGACATCCGGGCGGTGTCCGAGATTGCCCATGCGGCAGGTGCCTTGGTGATCTGCGACAATGTCTTTGCCACGCCGATCTTTTCCCGCGCGGTCGAACAAGGGGCGGATGTGGTGGTCTATTCCACCACCAAGCACATCGATGGGCAGGGCCGGGCGCTGGGCGGCGTGGTCTGCGGGACGGAAGCCTTCATCCGCAAGGTACTGGAACCCTATATGAAGCACACCGGCGGCAGCATGAGCCCGTTTACCGCCTGGATGCATCTGAACGGCATGGCGACGCTGGACCTGCGCTGTCGGGCGATGGCCGATACGGCGCTGGCGGTGGCAAGGGCGCTGGAGGCGCATCCCAAGGTGTCCAAGGTGATCTTCCCGGGCCTGCCCAGCCACCCCCAGCACGCGCTGGCGATGGCGCAGATGGGGTCGGGGGGCACGCTGGTGTCGTTCGAGGTTTCGGGCGGCAAGGAGGCGGCCTTCCGTTTCATGAACGCGCTGGAGATTGCCAAGATTTCCAACAACCTGGGCGATGCCAAGACGATTGCCACCCATCCCGCCACCACCACGCACCAGCGTCTGCCGCAGGACCAGAAAGACGCGCTGGGCATCACGCCGGGCCTGATCCGGCTGTCGCTGGGGCTGGAGGATGCGGGCGATCTGATCGCCGATCTTGAGGCGGCGTTGGCGGTGGCCTGACGCCGTCTGCCGTATCTGGCGGCGGTGATGCCGGGATTGTGACAGCGCCCAACTGGGCGGGCCCTCACAATGATCCGGCGTGATCCTACTTGCGTATACCTGATGACATTGACGGCGGGGTCAGCCCTGCCAGAACCGAAAGGCCCTCCAGATGAACATCCACACCCCCGATTTCGACCGCAAGCCGTCGCGCGAAGAAGCAGCGGCCGCGCTGGCCACCTTGCGCCAGTGGGCAGGCAAGGCCTCGGACGACGAGATTGCCACGCTGGATTCGGCGGTTGGGTATCTGGTGCCGGGTCAGGCCTATCCGGCGCTGAGCCGGACCTATCCTCAGTTCCGGGTGGATGATGCCTATCGCGCGTCCTTGCCGGACTTGCAGAACGGGCCCTCCAGCCTGATCGTCGGGGCCAAACAGCGCATTCAGCATGTGGGGATTTCCAATTTCCGCCTGCCGATCCGCTATGAAACGCGTGACGGGGGCGAGATCGTGCTGGAAACCAGCGTGACCGGCACCGTCAGCCTTGAGGCGGAAAAGAAGGGCATAAACATGAGCCGCATCATGCGGTCCTTCTACGGCCATGCGCAAAAGGCGTTCTCCTTCGGCGTGGTCGAGGCGGCGCTGGATGACTATATCGCCGACCTTGGCAGCTTTGACGCGCGCATCCAGATGCGGGTGTCGTTCCCAATGCAGATCACCTCGCTGCGGTCGGGGCTGGTGGGGTGGCAGTATTACGATCTGGCACTGGAGCTGGTCGAAGTGGCGGGGGTGAGGAAGAAGATCGTCCATCTGGACTATGTCTATTCGTCGACCTGCCCCTGTTCCTTGGAACTGTCCGAACATGCAAGGATGACGCGCGGCCAGCTTGCCACGCCCCATTCGCAGCGGTCGGTCGCGCGGATTTCCGTGGTGCTGAAACCGGGTGCGGTCATGTGGTTTGAGGATCTGGTGGATCTGGCCCGCGCCGCCGTGGTGACCGAGACGCAAGTGATGGTGAAGCGTGAGGACGAGCAGGCGTTTGCGGAACTCAACGCCGCCAACCCGATCTTTGTCGAAGATGCCGCCCGCAGCTTTTGCGAGCAGTTGAAGGCGGATCGTCGGATTGGCGACTTTCGGGTGATTGCAAGCCATCAGGAGTCCTTGCACAGCCACGACGCCGTCAGCCTGCTGACCGAAGGCGAGACGTTTGCGGCGGAAAGCCTGGACCCGCGGCTGTTCCAAAGCCTGATCCACGCGGGCTGACGAAGATTGACGGACAGGCCGGGGCCGCGTAGCCATGCCCGACCATGGTAGACTTTCGCCCCGTTGCTTATGTCGTCGGCCGTATCCTGATCGTTCTGGCGATCCTGATGCTGGCCCCGGCCGTCATCGACTGGCGGGCGGGGCTGGACAATGGCGCGGCCTTTGCCGCCTCGGCGGCGATCACCGGGGTGATTGGCGGGGCGCTGACGCTGTCCACCGGCAACGCGCTGGGCATGTCGCTGGACACAAGGCAGGCCTATCTGCTGACGGCCTGCATCTGGGCGCTGGTGCCCTTGTTCGGAGCGCTGCCCTTCTACTTTGGCGCACCGGGGCTGAACCTGCAGAACGCCTATTTCGAGGCGGTGTCGGGGATCACGACCACCGGGGCGACGGTGATCTACGGCCTTGATGACCTGCCCATCGGCATGAACCTGTGGCGGGGGATGCTGAACTGGCTCGGCGGGCTTGGGATCGCCTTCATCGCGATGATCTTTCTGCCGCTGATGCGCGTGGGCGGCATGCAGTTCTTTCGTACCGAGGGGTTTGACACCTTCGGCAAGGCCCTGCCGCGCGCGACCGATATCGCGCGGCAGTTGATGACGATCTATGTCGGGCTGACCGTCACCTGCATCGCCGTTTATTCCGCCATCGGCATGACGGCGCTGGATGCGGTGGTGAACGGGTTCGCCACCATCGCCACGGGCGGGTTTTCCCCCTCTGACACGTCGTTCAACAAGTATGTCGGTGCTGGTGAATACTTCGGGGCGCTGTTCATGATCCTCGGCAGTTTGCCCTATATCCGCTATGTGCAGCTGGTGAACGGATCGCCCTTACCCTTCTGGCACGATCCGCAAGTGCGTGCCTACCTGCGCTGGCTGGGGACTGCTGTGCTGATGGTCTGGGTCTGGCGGGTCTGGACCACTGGCGCTGCGTGGGAGCCGACGTTCCGCGAGACGCTGTTCAACCTGACCTCGATCATGTCGTCGACCGGGTTCTTTTCCGGCAGCTTTCCCACCTGGGGCGGGTTCATGCTGGTTGTGGCTTTCGTGATCGGCGTGATCGGGGCCTGTTCGGGGTCATCGGCTGCGGGGCTTTCGGTGTTCCGGGTGCAGCTAATGGCGGCAGTCCTTTGGCGTGAGGTGCGGCGGATCGGCAGCCCGTCCAGCGTGGACCCGATCCGTTATGACGGGCGGTCGGTGGAAGAGGACGTGCTGAACGCGCTGATTCTGTTTGTGTCCAGCTATATCCTGATCCTCGGTGTGATGACCGTGGCGTTGACGTTGCTGGGGGTGGACCCGGTGTCAGCCCTGTTTGCGGTCTGGACCACACTGGGCAACGTCGGCTACGGCTTTGGCCCACTGGTCGAACGCACTGGGACCTTCATCGACTTTCCCTCGGGCGCGCTGGCGATCATGACGCTGTGCATGATCCTTGGCCGCCTTGGCCTGCTGGCAGTTCTGGTGCTGGTGCTGCCAAGCTTCTGGCGGCGCTAGTCCCAGCAGGACACAAGGACAGTCATCCCGCTGCCGGTTGCGGCAAGATCGGCCGGGGCGAGCGCGCCACTGCGGGCGGCTTGCAGCGGTGTGACCCCTGCAGGCGCAAGCACTCGGGCGATTTCGGCCGCCGAGGCTGCGAATTGCACGCCGGGTGGCAGTTGCCGGTCGCCTTGGGCCGCGCCGGGCAGCAATAGCCCGATCACCGCCCCGGTTGCATCCAGAACCGGGCCGCCGACATCTCCGGCCAAGGTGGCAATCGCCAGCCGCTTGAGGCCCGGTTCGCCGTTCAGCCCGGTCACATCTTCCAGCGTGCCGAAGGTCATCACCGGGGCGGGCAGGCGGTCTTCGTAGGAATAGCCTGCAACCATCACCTCGGTTCCCACGCGCTCCGGCGCCAGTTGAAGTTCGGCCACCGCGCGGGGCGAGAGCGGGGTAGCGGGGGTGACAAGCGCCAGACCACTGGGCGCATCGGCAAGCGTCACGGTCGCATCGGTCACCCGGTCCAAGGTGACGCGGCCGCAGCTGTCCACCGCATCGACGGTGGTCAGGACCGTGCCCGTGGCATCAATGAAGAAGCCCGACCGGCTGAAGCGGGGCTTGCGGACCTCAAGCCCGGAGAGAAGCCCCGCCCGGGTTTCAGCGCCCATGGGCACCATGCCGGGGTCCAGTGCGCGGGCGCTGTCGGTGGCAAAGCTGGTCTCCATCGCCTGCAGGATGCGGCCATCGCGGACTTCGTTCCCGGGGGTCGAGATCAGCATCCAGCCCTTGATCAGCCCACCCCGAAGTTCGGCATAGACCGTGGTCGAGATGCTGTCGGACAGCCCGTTGATCCGGAAGCGCGCCTCATCCCGGGACCGTTCGCCGGTCATCGGGACGGATTCCAGCGTTTGCAGCACGTCATAAAGCCCTGAAAAGGCGGCCTGATCGCCCGGCTGCGAAATCAGGATGACTTGCGGACCGGTGCCATCCTTGGCGCGGTAATGGACAAAGGGCGGCTCATAATGGTCAAACTCGACCAGACCCAGCGGCAAGGTGATGGTGATCCCCGCCTCATCGTCCGTGACGGGGGCAAAGCCGAAAGCCGCGGTTTCGTCCCGATAGGCGGCAAGCAGGGTTGCCCGCTGACGGCTGGTCAGGATTCCGGTCGGTTCAAGCATGCCTTGCGCCTCTTGCCAGGCTGCCATGGCGTTGCGGGTGCCGGGACCATAAGCGCCGTCGATGCCGCCCTGGTAAAAGCCGAACCATTGCAGTGCGGTCTGCAAGTCCTTGCGCTGGTCTTCGGTCAGAAGCACTTCGCTGTCGCGCGCTTCGGACCGGGTTTCATCCGGGATTTCGGCGGGAACAGGTTCGGGTTCGGGCAGGGCAATGACGTCGGGCGAAGCGGGTTCGGGGGCGACGGGGGCCACGCCTTCCGGCGGCCAGAACTGATCGCCAAAGTCTTGCGAGTAGGCGATGAAACTGTCGCCGGGGATCAGCCCCTCACGCCGGAGGCTGGCCATTCGGGTCGCAGCCTCATCCGCTGGATAGGGGCCCAGCATGATGCCATACCACCCTGACCGCAGAAGAAACCCGTTGGTTTCGGGAAACAGCGCCGTGTAGGCGCGGGCGCGATCCTCGGCCCCGGCAAGGTTTGGCTGCGCTTCGATCTGGATCCAGGCCCCGGCATCTTGCGCCTGCGCCGGGGGCGTCAGCGTCAGATGGACCATCAGGGATAGGGCAAAGAGAGCGAAGGTCTTGAGGATCACGGGGCACTTCCTGAACAAGCGGGTACGGTTCGGCCCGACATTACGGATCGCGCTGCCCACGACAAGGGCCTAACGTCGGCTCTTGTGGTCACAATCGTGCAGGTCTGCTGCGGTGGTCCGCGCGGTTCTTTCCGGAATTGACCCTGTCAGGCCCAATGGATAGGGAAGGCGCAGCCTTTCCCTGACCCAAATCCGGACGCAAGCCCCATGTCTGACGCCACGACCACGCCCCGCAGTTTTCAGGAGATCATCCTGCGTCTGCAAGGCTATTGGGCCGCCAAGGGCTGCGCGATCCTGCAGCCTTATGACATGGAGGTCGGCGCGGGGACCTTCCATCCGGCGACGACGCTGCGGTCGCTGGGAACGAAGCCCTGGGCTGCGGCCTATGTGCAGCCTTCGCGCCGGCCGACCGACGGGCGCTATGGCGAAAACCCGAACCGGCTGCAGCATTACTATCAGTATCAGGTGATCATCAAACCCTCGCCCCCGGACCTGCAGGCCCTGTACCTGGGGTCTTTGCAAGCCATCGGGATTGACCTTGGCGTTCACGACATCCGCTTTGTGGAAGATGACTGGGAAAGCCCGACCCTTGGCGCCTGGGGCCTGGGGTGGGAGGTCTGGTGCGACGGGATGGAAGTCAGCCAGTTCACCTATTTCCAGCAGGTCGGCGGGCATGACTGCAAGCCTGTGTCGGGGGAACTGACCTATGGGCTGGAACGGCTGGCGATGTATGTGATGGGCGTGGATCATGTGATGGACATGCCCTTCAACGATCCTGACAGCCCGATCCCGTTGAAATACGGCGATATCTTCCGGCAGACCGAGGAAGAATACAGCCGCCACAACTTTGACCAGGCCGATACCGAGATGTTGCTCCAGCACTTTCGGGACGCCGAGGCCGAATGTGACCGCATCCTTGCCGCTGCCCAGCCCGACAAGGCGGGGCGGACGATCGTCATGGCGCATCCGGCCTATGACCAGACGATCAAGGCCAGCCATATCTTCAACCTTCTGGATGCGCGGGGGGTGATTTCCGTCACCGAACGGCAGGCCTATATCGGCCGGGTGCGCGCCTTGGCCAAGAAATGCGCCGATGCCTTCCGGCAGACGCCAGCGGGGGCGGATCTGTGAATGTGGGGCGCTTTGCAGCGGGGTTTCTGGTGGTGATCGGTGCGCTTGGCGGCGTGGCCATGTGGTATCTGCAGGTCTATGCCTATTACGACCCCGTGGCCTTCCAGCCCGGTGAGGAAATCCGACTGACCCCCATCGTCGGTGCGATGCCTGAACCGATCCTGGCCGAGGATGTGACCGGGATCGACAGCGACAGCTCTCCCATCCGGTTCCGCGCCTGCTTTACCACGCCCCTCAGCCTTGCGATGCTGTCCGAGACTTATGTCGCCTACACCGGTGCCGAACCCCTTGTCGCGCCCGGCTGGTTTGACTGTTTCGATGCCATGGCCATTGGCACCGCGCTTGAACGCGGCGAGGCGCTGGCCTTTCTGTCCGAGCCTGACATCCACCCCGGCGTCGACCGCGTTGTCGCCGTCTTTCCCGATGGCCGGGCCTTCGCCTGGCACCAGTTGAACGACAGTTTCAAGGACTGACCCCATGGCTGATCTGCTGATCGAACTCTTCTCCGAGGAAATCCCCGCGCGGATGCAGGCCCGCGCGCGGGAGGATCTGAAGAAGCTGGTGACCGACGGTCTGGTCGAGGCCGGGCTGACCTATGCCAGTGCGGGCGCGTTTTCGACCCCACGGCGGCTGGTCCTGTCGGTCGAAGGGCTGACGGCGGAAAGCCGCCCTGTGCGTGAGGAACGCAAAGGTCCTGCGACCACTGCCCCCGCGCAGGCGGTGGAGGGGTTCCTGCGGTCAACCGGCCTGACGCTTGACCAGCTGGAACGCCGCGCCGACAAGAAGGGGGAAACCTTCTACGCGGTGATCGAAAAGCCCGGCCGCACCGCCGAGGCGATTGTGGCCGAAGTGCTGGAAGCCGTGATCCGCAGCTTTCCCTGGCCCAAGTCGATGCGCTGGGGCAATGGCACCCTGCGCTGGGTGCGGCCGTTGCAGTCGATCCTGTGCCTGTTGTCCGATGAGGCCGGCGCGCATGTCGTCCCCCTGACGGTTGACGGGATCGCGGCTGGCAATACGACCGAGGGCCACCGTTTCATGGGGATCGGGCGGTTTACCGTTTCGGGGTTCGATGACTACGTCGTGAAACTGAAGCGCGCCAAGGTCGTGCTGGATGCGGCGGAGCGCGAAGCGGCAATCTGGCAGGGCGCGCAGAACCTTGCCTTTGCGGCGGGGATGGAGGTTGTGGCAGACCCCGGTTTGCTGGCCGAGGTGGCCGGGCTGGTGGAATGGCCGGTGCCGCTGATGGGCCGGATCGGCGAGGATTTCCTTGGCCTGCCGCCCGAGGTGCTGCAGACCAGCATGAAGGAACACCAGAAGTTCTTTTCCGTGCGCAACCCCAAGACCGGGCGGATCGAAGGCTTTGTCACGGTCGCCAACATCGAGGCCGCCGATGGCGGCGAGGTGATCCTGAAGGGCAACCAGAAGGTGCTTGCAGCGCGGCTGTCGGACGCGAAGTTCTTTTGGGAGAACGATTTGCGCGTGGCGAAGTCGGGGATGGGCGAGTGGGCGGAGGGGCTGAAAGCGGTGACCTTCCAGGCGAAGCTTGGGTCTCAGGCGGAACGAGTTTCGCGGTATGATGCCCTAATCAATGATCTTTCTCCGTTCATGCCAGACCTGCAAGTTGACGATGCAAAAGAGGCGGCAAGGATCGCAAAGCTAGACCTTCGCTCGGCGATGGTCGGAGAGTTCCCCGAACTCCAGGGCATAATGGGGCGTTACTATGCTCTGGATGCTGGAAAGAAGGCCGAAGTTGCGGATGCTGTCCGCGACCATTGGCGTCCGAAAGGCGAAAGCGACAGCGTTCCAACGGAGATGATCTCTGTTGCAGTCGCACTTGCTGACAAACTTGACGTACTTACCGGGTTCTGGGTGATTGGAGAGAAGCCTACAGGTTCGAAGGACCCCTTTGCGTTGCGCCGTGCAGCATTGGGCGCCATTCGTTTAATCCTTGAGAATGGCCTGCGTTTGCCGCTTTTGCGGTTGTTTGCAGCCGCTGCTCAGCTTCACGTCAATCGTGGGTCAGCGCCAAACTGGGATGGAGTTCCCGCCGACCTCCTCGCCTTCTTCCACGACCGCCTCAAGGTCACCCTCCGCGACCAAGGCATCTCTCATGACATCATCGACGCCTGCCTCGCCATGCCGGGGAATGACGACCTGACGCTCCTCGTGAAACGGGCCGAGGCGCTGGCGGTAGTGATGAAGACCGAGGATGGAGCGAACCTGATCCAAGGCTATAAGCGCGCGAACAAACTATGGATTCAAGCGATGGAAAAAGACGGCCACAAAGACAGCGATGCCTTCAAGAAAGCGATTGAGATTTTGAACGAAGCTGAGGCTGCGGACGGTGTTGAATATTCGTTCGGCCCTGACATCAAGTTCGCCGAAACCGACGAGGAACGCGCCCTGTTCGCGGCCCTCGACACCGCCGAGGCTATCATCACTCCCGCGATGGCGGCGGAGGATTTTCCCACCGCCATGGCTGCCATGGCCAGCCTGCGCGCGCCGATTGATGCCTTCTTCACGGCTGTGCAGGTGAACAGCGACAATCAGATCGTGCGTCGGAACCGGTTGAACCTGCTGCACCGCATCCGGGCCATCTGCTCGGGTGTGGCCGACCTGAACCGGATCGAGGGCTAACCCCGCCCCGGGCCTGACCCGGGGCCTTCCGGCACCACTTAAGGCCCCGGATCACGTCCGGGGCGCGTTCGCGGGGTGCCAAAAGATTCGTCACAAGACTGACATGTCACGCTTGATTGACAGTGTTTTCAGCGTATGCTGCGCCCGAACATAGGGTGCTGCAGTGCAGAAACACGATCCGATCCCGGAATTCGCACAGGTCAGCCCCTCGGCGACCATCGCGACAGCCACGCATGGCTGGCGGGCGAAGTGCCTGCAGCGGCTGGTGCGGCTTGACCTGCCGGTGCCGAAATCCGTCGCACTGCCAGCAACCACCGTCCGCGCGATTGCGGCGGGGCATGGGGTCGATTGCGCCGGAATTCTGGATCATTTCGGTGACGGTCCGCTGATTTCGGTGCGCCCCAGCCCGGCCAACCCCGATTGGGGCGGCCCGGCCACCATCCTGAACATCGGCCTGAACGCCAAACGCCACGCCCGTCTGGCCGAAACCCATGGCGAGACGGCGGCGGATGCGCTCTATCTGCGCTTCATTCAGGCTTACGCGATCCACGTGGCCAGGCTTGACCCCGACGAATTCGACGGCCTGAAGCCCGGTCCCGGTGCCGTGCGCGAGGCGCTGCACCAATATGAGATCGAGACGGACGAGCCCTTTCCCGAAGACCCCGCCGTGCAACTGTCCGAAGTCCTGCGCAGCATGGCCCGGGCGTGGGAGGGGACGTCGGCCCGCCTGCTGCGCCAAGCCAAGGGCGCGCCGGATGAGGCGGCGCTTGGGCTGGTCGTGCAGGAAATGGCGCAGGGTATCGGGGTCGGGATCTCTGGGTCGGGCGTCATCCAGTTCGTCGATCCGGTGACCGGCCAGCGCCAGATCACCGGGCGCTACCTTGGCCAGTCGCAGGGCCGCGACGCCCTGCGCACGACTGAGGCGCTGTACCTGACCCGTGACCCGCGCGGCCCGTCGCTGGAAGAAGTCGCGCCCGACATTTTTGCGACGCTGGTGGACCATGGGACGATCTGCCGCGCGCGTTTGCGGGAAGAGATGCAGATCGAGTTCACAGTTGAGGATGGCCGTCTGGCCGTGCTGGACGCGGTCAAGGTGCAGCGGTCGGCCCGGGCCAACCTGCGGATTGCGGTGGCCTTGGCGGAAGATGGGGTGATCCCGCGGGAAGAGGCGGTGATGCGGGTCGAACCGCGCGCGCTGTCCGAACTTCTGCACCATCAGGTCGATCCGCGCGGCCCGCGGGATGTGTTTGCCCGGGGCATCGCGGCAAGTCCCGGGGCGGCGACGGGGAAGCTGGTCTTCTCCTCCTCGGCAGCGCAGGCGAGCGCGTCGCGGGGTGAGGCGTGCATTCTGGTGCGCCGCGAAACCTCGCCCGAGGATATTCGCGGCATGCATTCCGCCGCTGCCGTGCTGACCGAACGCGGCGGGATGACCAGCCACGCCGCCGTGATCGCGCGCGGGCTGGGGCTGCCTTGCGTGGTCGGCGCGTCGGAGCTGCGCCTGGATGCGCGGGACAAGAAGCTGACGGCGCTGGACGGGCGGACGTTCCGCGAAGGCGACACGGTGACGCTGGACGGATCGAAGGGTGAGGCGCTGGCGGGCGTTGCCGAAATGCTGCCCCCGGCGCTGGACGACAGCTTTCGCCGGTTGCTGAGCTGGGCGGATGAGCTGCGCGACATCGGCATCCGTGCCAATGCCGACACGCCGGCTGACGCCGAAACCGCGCGCAAGTTCGAAGCGCAGGGCATTGGCCTGTGCCGGACGGAACACATGTTCTTCGATGAAGACCGCCTGATCGTGATGCGCGAGATGATCTTTGCGGACACCCCTCAAGACCGTGCCGCAGCCCTTGCCCGGCTGTTGCCGATGCAGCGGGATGACTTTGTGCAACTCTTTGAAATCATGCAGGGCCTGCCGGTCTGCATCCGGCTGTTCGACCCGCCGCTGCACGAGTTTCTGCCCCAGTCCCGTGAAGGCCTGCGTGAACTGGCCGAGGCGCTGGACCGTCCCCTGTCCGAAGTTGTCCGCCGCGCCGAGGCCCTGACCGAGGTCAACCCGATGCTTGGCATGCGTGGCGTGCGGCTGGGTGTGGTCCTGCCGGAAATCTATGACATGCAGGTGCAGGCGATCTTTGAGGCAACGCTGGAAAGCGCCCGCCGTGGTGCGCCCGTGGTGCCCGAGATCATGATTCCCCTTGTCAGTGCCCGGCGTGAGGTGGAGCTGGTCAAGACCCGGATTGATGCCGTGGCGGCCATGGTGCGGACCAAGGCCGGGGCGACCTTTGATTTCAAGCTGGGTGTCATGGTGGAAACCCCGCGGGCGGCCCTGCGGGCGGGCGAGATTGCCCAGCACGCCGCCTTTCTTTCGTTCGGCACCAATGACCTGACCCAGATGACCTATGGCCTGTCGCGCGACGATGCCGGGCGCTTCATGAACACCTATGTCCGGCAGGGCGTTTTCCCTGAAGACCCGTTCCACATCCTTGATGTCGAGGGGGTGGGAGAGTTGTTGCACATCGGTGCCGAACGTGGGCGGCGCACGCGACCGGACCTGACATTGTCAATCTGTGGGGAACACGGCGGCAACCCGGAGTCGATAGACTTCTGCCGCAAGGCAGGGTTCGACTATGTCTCTTGCTCACCGTATCGCGTGCCGATGGCGCGGTTGGCGGCGGCACACCTTGCGGTTGAAGAAAGACGAAGAACGATTTAAAACAGCTACTTGAGGGCTTTCCTTAAGGTGAAGTATTAACTTTGTCGGCAGGTTCTTGCCGAAATCACCGTCAAAACTGTGCCAATTTTGCCACAGCGGTGGACCCGTCCAGACCTTTTGACTACCTCCCCGCCAGCTTGCACGGCGGGTCGTTTCCTGCTGTTTCGGAAACAATAACGGAACTGTCACATGAATGTTGGAATGGTAGCGCGCAGTTTGGCGCTTATTCTTGTTGCGGGGGCGGCGACGGCTGATGTCGGCCCGACCCACCGTGCCGATGTTGCACGCGCTGTGTATGCGTCGTCCTCGGCCCCCTCCATCGTGGTCCCATTTGAGACGCTGCCCACACCCAACCTGTCGCCCGACGCGATGGTCGGTACCCCCCCAGCCGATGGTCTGACCGAGGTCTGGCTTATGTCCCAGCCTGCACCGGAAGGTGACGCCGAATGGCAGTGCCTGACCGAAGCGCTGTATTTTGAATCCCGCGGCGAAAGCCTGGAGGGCCAGATTGCCGTGGCCGAGGTGATCCTGAACCGTGTCGACAGCCCGCTTTACCCGCGCAGCATCTGCGGCGTGGTCAAGCAGCGCGGTGGCGGAGGCTGCCAGTTTTCCTATGTCTGCGACGGTCGCGCTGACCGGATGCGCGAAAAGACGGCGGCCGACCTTGCCGGGCGCATCGCCCGTGCGATGATTGACGGGGCGCCGCGCCTGCTTACTGATGGCGCGACCCATTTCCACACCCGCGCTGTGCGGCCCGGCTGGTCCAAGCGGTTCCCGCAGACCGCGTCGATCGGAGCGCATGTCTTCTACCGTCACCCGGGTTAAGGTGTCGCCAGAGGCGCAAGGCATGCCGCCTGCGCTGGAGGCTGTCCCACAGGGCGTGCTATGAGCAGCCCAACCGCGCGCCCAACCGCACGAAGGGGCCACCATGACCACGACCGATACCGAACTTGCCTTCGCCCATCCTGAGGCGCGGGCCGAAGCCTCGGGCTCTGGCAACCCGCGTGACCGGATTTCCCTGCGCGATCATCTGGTCGAGGCGGATATCGGCGCGTTCCAGCAGGAACGCGGCCACAAGCAGCGGCTGCGTTTCAACGTGGTGGTCGAAGTGCGGCCCGTGGCCGAGCCGCTGGCGGATGATGTCGACCGGATCCTGTCCTATGACCGCATCACCGAATCCATCGCCGCCGAACTGGCGGCAGAGCGGCTTAACCTGCTGGAAACGCTGGCCGAACGGGTGGCCGAGCGTATTCTGGCGGAACCCGCGGCCATGCGCGTGTTCATTCGTATCGAAAAGCTGGATGTTGGTCCCTACGCACTTGGCGTGGAAATCGTGCGGTCGCGGGCTGAACGGCCGGTTCAGCGCAGCGGCGTTGACGGGGACGAGGCGGTGCATCCCCTTGTCGTCTTTATTGACAATGCCACCATTGCAGCCCCCGACCTTTCCGCCCGGCTGGATGCGTTGCAGGCGCAAGGCTTGCCGCTGATCCTGACTGTGGGCCTGCCGGACCTGCCGCGTCCGCAGACCGGGCACAAGCCCACCCAGCGCCGGATCGACCTGCTGGCGATGGAACAGAACGCCTGGTCGCTTGCCGCGCGCGATCCGCGTTGTGTGGTTGTCGCCACGCGGACGGAGATCGACTGGGCGATGAAACGCGGTCAGACTGTGGTCTGGGCGCCGTCCAAACTGGTGCTGGATGCGGTGGACGGCCCGCAAGGCACCGCGCCCGTTACACTGGCCCTGTGGTTGGCCGAGGCGATGTCGGCGACGGCCTTGGTCGTTCACGGGCAGGTTACGGTTCCGGCAGGAAGCCGCGTGCCCGTGAAAAGGGCCTGATCCTTCCCTCTTGCCAAGTGCCTTGGCATCGGCCAATTCCTTGGCAATGGAGTATTTCAGACCGATTGCCATGACCGATGCCGCCCGGCCCGAAGGCGCCCTGACCCTTGCCGGGGGCTGGTGCTGGTTCGACCGGGTCGAGGTTCTGTCGCGCAGCGCCCCGGCGCGGGTCATTCCGGCGCTCGACTGTCCGGACGATGTGCTGCACCGCCTGACCGCGCCACGCCCTGATTTTGCCGGGCTGACACTGGATCGGCCGCGCCTGATGGGCATTCTGAACGTTACGCCTGACAGCTTTTCTGACGGGGGGCGGTACCCTTCGACACTTGCCGCCTTGGCGCGGGGGCGGCAGATCGCCAAGTCCGCCGAAATCGTCGACATCGGCGGCGAAAGCACCCGCCCTGGCGCGGCCGAGGTGCCGGTGGCTGAAGAAATCGCCCGCACTGTGCCGGCGATCGAGGCCCTGCGCGGCGGTGGGATGCGCGGCCCGATCTCGATTGATACCCGCAAGGCAATGGTTGCGGGCGCGGCCCTGCGGGCCGGGGCGACGTTCGTGAACGATGTGTCGGGCTTGTCCTTTGATCCGGCGCTGGGTCCCTTGGTGGCAAAGGCGCGCGCACCGCTGGTTCTGATGCATGCCCAAGGCACGCCGGCGACCATGCAGGAAGACCCGCGCTATGGGAATGTGCTCCTGGATGTTTATGACGCCCTGGCCGCCCGGATTGCGGCGGCTGCGGCGCTTGGGATTGATCCGGCAAAGATCGCGATTGACCCCGGCATCGGCTTTGGCAAGACCGCCGCGCATAACCTTGCCTTGATCCGGGGCCTGTCCCTGCTGCACGGGCTGGGCTGCCCCATCCTCTTGGGCGCGTCGCGCAAGCGGTTCATCGGTAGCATCGGCGGTGCCGAATCCGCCGAGGCGCGGATGCCCGGGTCACTTGCCGTGGCGCTGGCGGGCTTTGCCCAAGGGGCGCAGATCACCCGGGTGCATGATGCCGCGGAGACGCGGCAGGCCTTGCGCCTGTGGCAGGCGCTGAACACCGGCGATCAGGAGGGGTCCGCATGAGCCGCAAGCTGTTTGGCACCGATGGCGTGCGCGGGCGGGCAAACCAGTGGCCGATGACTGCCGACCTCGCGCTGAAGCTTGGGGCCGCAGCCGGGCGCTATTTTCGCCGTGATGGTAGTTCTGCGCACCGGGTGGTGATCGGCAAGGACACACGGCTTTCCGGCTATATGCTGGAAAACGCTCTGACAGCGGGGCTTACGTCGACCGGCATGAACGTGCTGCTGCTTGGTCCGGTGCCGACGCCGGCGGTGGGGTATCTGACGCGCAGCATGCGGGCGGATCTTGGGGTGATGATTTCGGCCAGCCACAACCCGCATCAGGACAATGGGATTAAGTTCTTCGGTCCGGACGGGTTCAAGCTCTCCGACGCCGCCGAGGCCGAGATCGAGGCGATGGTCGAGGGGGAGATCACCCCCGCCAAGCCCGAAAACATCGGCCGCGCCAAGCGGATTGAGGATGGCCGGGGCCGGTATCAGGAATTCGTCAAGACCAGCTTTCCGAACGGCCTTAGGCTGGATGGATTGAAGGTCGTGATCGACTGCGCCAATGGGGCTGCCTACCGCGCCGCGCCAGAAGTGCTGTGGGAGTTGGGGGCTGAAGTCATTCCGGTGGGCGTCGCCCCGAATGGCACCAACATCAACGACCGCTGTGGATCGACCCACCCCGAAACCGCGGCCGAGGCGGTGGTGACCCATGGCGCGCATGTGGGGATCAGCCTGGATGGGGACGCGGACCGGGTGATGATCCTTGACGAAACCGGCCGGGTGGCCGATGGCGACCAGATCATGGCCCTTCTTGCCGCCCGCTGGGCCGATGAAGGCCGGCTGACGGGTGGGGCGCTGGTGGCGACGGTGATGTCGAACCTGGGGCTTGAACGCTTTCTGAATGCGCGGGACCTGCGGCTGGAGCGCACGGCTGTGGGCGACCGCTATGTCGTCGAACGGATGCGCGCGGGCGGCTTCAACCTGGGGGGCGAACAGTCCGGCCATATCGTGATGACCGACTATGCCACGACCGGCGACGGGCTGATCGCCGGGCTGCAATTCCTGGCCGAGATGGTCCGCACCGGCCAGCCCGCCAGCACTCTGACCCGCAGCTTTGACACGGTGCCGCAGTTGCTGAAGAACGTCCGCTTTCCCGAAGGTATCCGCCCGCTTGACGTAGACTCGGTGCAACGGGTGATCGCGGCAAACGAGGCGCGGATTCTGGGCAAGGGCCGCATCCTGATCCGCAAATCCGGGACCGAACCCCTGATCCGCGTGATGGCGGAATCCGAGGATGAGGCGCTT
The DNA here is from genome assembly GCF_003940805.1 of Tabrizicola piscis. Lineage (NCBI taxonomy): Bacteria > Pseudomonadati > Pseudomonadota > Alphaproteobacteria > Rhodobacterales > Paracoccaceae > Tabrizicola > Tabrizicola piscis. The sequence goes on along the minus strand of NZ_CP034328.1, from coordinate 537,261 downwards.
TTGGCCGCTGTGGTCGACGACATCGTCAGTGCGGTCGAAGCTGCGGTCTAACTGCGGCTGACCTTTTGGCGGAACCTGGCATGCATGTTCTGCGTTGCTTTCGTGACACAACTGAAAGGAACGGATCATGTTCGAAGGCCTTATTCCGCTGCTAAGTCTGGTGACGATGCTGATCGTGCTGACCGCTGCCCTGATCAACAAGGAACGCACCAAGGACCGTATGCGCGACCCGAACGCGCCGATTTCCAGTCTGGCGAAGGATGGAAAGTATGGCGGCGTCGGCTTTCTGCTGCCGCTGGACGAGCAGGTGTACCGGACGCAGGTGCTGCGCAGCGCGCACGGTCGCGACAACTTGAATTTGGGCGGTCGGGACGTCTGGTAGAGTTTACGGAGAAGGGGGGCCGAGGCCCCCCTTTGTGTTTTGTGTGTTTCAGTTCCGCGCCTTGTCGACCATTTTGCCCTTGGAAATCCAAGGCATCATGGCGCGCAGCTTTTCACCGACCTGTTCGATCTGGTGTTCGTCGTTGATCCGGCGGGTGGCCTTGAAGAACGGCTGACCCACGGCGTTTTCCTGCATGAAGTCACGCACGAATTTGCCGGTCTGGATGTCGGTCAGAACCTCTTTCATCCGGGCCTTGGTTTCGGCGTAAGGCAGGATGCGCGGGCCGGAGACGTATTCGCCATATTCGGCGGTGTTCGAGATCGAGTAGTTCATGTTGGCGATGCCGCCTTCGTAGATCAGGTCCACGATCAGCTTCACTTCGTGCAGGCATTCGAAATAGGCCATCTCTGGCTCGTAGCCGGCTTCCACGAGGGTTTCAAAGCCCATGCGGATGAGTTCGACAAGGCCGCCGCAGAGGACTGCCTGTTCGCCGAAGAGGTCGGTTTCGCATTCCTGGCGGAAGTTGGTTTCGATGATGCCGGAACGACCGCCGCCGATGGCCGAGCAGTAGGACAGGCCGATTTCCATGGCCTTGCCGGTCGCGTCCTGATGGACAGCGACGAGGCAGGGCACGCCGCCGCCCTTGGTGTATTCGCCGCGCACGGTATGGCCGGGGCCTTTCGGGGCCATCATGATGACGTCGACGCCCTTCTTCGGCTCGATCAGGCCGAAGTGCACGTTCAGGCCGTGGGCGAAAGCGATGGCGGACCCTTCGCGCAGGTTGTCGTGGACGTATTTCTTGTAGGTTTCGGCCTGCAGCTCATCCGGCATGGTGAACATGATCAGGTCGCACCACTTGGCGGCCTCGGCGATGTCCATGACCTTTAGGCCCTCGGCTTCGCACTTCTTGGCCGAGGCCGAGCCGGGGCGCAGCGCCACGACGACGTTCTTCGCACCACTGTCGCGCAGGTTCAGGGCGTGGGCGTGGCCCTGGGAGCCGTAGCCGAGGATGGCGACCTTTTTGTCCTTGATGAGGTTCACATCGCAGTCGCGGTCGTAGTAAACGCGCATGGGCGTATCCTTTCCGATGGTTGATGGCGGGACCATACGGTTTTTGCGGTCATGAGCCGTGCATTTTTTGACTGTTCACGAGTTTTCTGCGAAAACTCATGCGTCTGAATGGCATCATGTGGATTATCCATGCAAATTGACGATACGGACCGCCGCATCCTGCGCCACTGGCTTGCGGAGCCCGCGCTTGACCGGGCGGCGCTGGCCGACCGTGCCGGGGTCACGCCGGCGACCTTGTGGCGGCGGCTGGACCGGCTGCGGGGAGCGGGGGTGATCCGGTCGGAAACGGCCGTGATCGATTGGCGGGCCTTGGGCTATGAGGTCGAAGTCAGCTTGCGCTTTACCCTGGACAAGACCAACCCGCGCGCCTTTGACGAATTCATCGCCGCCGCGCGTGAGGTGCCGGAGGTGATCGGGATCGAGACTTTCCTTGGCCGAGTGGACGTCCGGCTGAACGTGCTGGCGCGCGACATGGTCCATTGGACCGGAATCTACCGGGACCGAATCCTGACCCTGCCGCATATCGCGGAAGTGGAGGCGCTGATGCTGGTGTCCACGATCAAGGAGTCGGGGGGGCTGCCGCTATGAGCGCTGGCCTGATTGATCTTGACGACATCGACCGGGCGATCCTGCGGGAACTGGCAGGGGATGGCACGCTTTCGGCGGGGGAGGTGGGACGGCGGCTTGGGCTATCACAGCCGGCCGCGTGGCGCCGGGTGCGGCGGCTGGAAGAGGCGGGCGTGCTGGCCGGGCAGCGGGTCGAAGTGGACCGGGCGGCGCTGGGCTTTGGGGTGACGGTGTTTCTGGGGGTCAAGCTGGCCACCAAGGGCCGGGTTTCGCTGGAAGATTTCGAGCGCGCGGTGCAGGCGATTCCCGAAGTGCAGGTGGTGCAGCATGTGCTGGGCCTGTTCGATTACCGGCTGCGCGTGGTGGCGCGCGACATCGCTGATTTTGAGCGCGTGCTGCGCCGCCGGATCATGACATTGCCGGGGATCGGCAACGTCGAGGCCAACGTGCTTTTGACCGAAGAGCGCCGTCCTGGGCCGTTGGGATAGCGGCAATGTCGCATTTGAGTATTTGTGAAAAGAGCAAATGGGCTAGGTTACCGCTGAACTGAGAAGGAGTTGCCGATGCCCGCACTGCATGCCGATATCGACCCGGAGGGTCTGGAAGAATTCTCGGTCGTGTTCACGGACCGCAGCCTGAACCACATGTCGGCCCGGTTTCAGGGCGTGATGCGTGAGGTGTCGGGTCTGCTGAAGGATGTCTACAAAGGGTCAGCGGTGGCGCTTGTTCCCGGTGGCGGAACCTATGCGATGGAGGCGGTGGCGCGGCAGTTCGGGCAGGGCAAGGTACTGATCGTGCGCAATGGCTGGTTCAGCTATCGGTGGAGCCAGATTTTCGAGGCGGGCGGGTTTACCGACGAAACCACCGTGGTCATGGCACGGCAGACCGGGAACGGGGCGCAGGCGGCCTTTGCGCCGCCGCCAGTGGAAGAGGTGGTGGCCAAGATCCATGAGACGCGGCCAGAGGCGGTGTTCGCGCCGCATGTGGAAACCAGCGCCGGGATCATCCTGCCGGATGACTATATCGCCAAGGTCGCCGAGGCCGCGCATGACGTGGGCGCGATGATGGTGCTGGATTGCATCGCCAGCGGTTGCATCTGGGTGGATATGGCAGCGACCGGGGTGGATGTGCTGATTTCCGCGCCGCAGAAGGGGTGGTCAGCGTCGCCATCGGCGGGCGTTGTGATGCTAAGCCCCCGGGCCGAGGCGCGGTTGGCCGAGACGACCAGCAATTCCTTTGCCATCGATCTGAAGAAATGGCGCAGCATCATGGCGGCCTATGAGGGCGGTGGGCATGCCTATCACGCGACGATGCCGACAGATGCCATCGTCGGCTTTCGTGATGCGATGCTGGAGACCAAGGCCATGGGGTTCGAGGCTGCAAAATCCGCGCAATGGGCGCTGGGTAGTGCAGTTCGGGCTTTGATGGCGGACAAGGGCGTGCCTTCGGTTGCCGCCGAGGGGTTTCAGGCACCGGGGGTTGTGGTCAGCTACACCGCCGATGCCGATGTACAGAACGGGGCAAAGTTCCGCGCCGAAGGGCTGCAGATCGCGGCAGGCGTGCCTTTGCAGGTGGGTGAGGGGGCGGAGTTCCGCACCTTCCGCATCGGGCTTTTCGGGCTGGACAAGCTGGCCGACGTGCCGGGAACGGTCGCGCGGCTCCAGCGGGCTGTGGGCAAGGTTCTCTAGGACTTCAGCGGCCGCGCGGCCACCAATGGCAGCGCGGCCCGACTACAACGTGCTGAAGGTCTTCAAGCGCTGTCCTTGACCGCACCTACCGGGCGCATCCCAAGGCCTGCGCGCATCAGCGTCTGGCGGATGGGGCGCGTGCTGTAAAGCGTGTCCAGCGCCTTGGCCCGCAGGTCGCGCAAGCTGGGCGCGCTGACCATCGAGGCGCGGTTCAGCAGGTCGATCCCGGTCACGCGCAGCTGCACCTCCCAGTGGCGGCGGCGGTGGTAGGCTTCGGTGACCGCCACCGTGCCCGGATCATCGCGGTGGGCTTCGGCAAGGTCCAGAAGGCAGCGCAGGTCAGCAAGGCTCATGTTCAAGCCCTGCGCGCCGATGGGTGGCACGACATGCGCGGCTTCTGCTAGAAGGACAGCGCGCGGCCCTGACATCCGGTCGGCGATCTGGCTGATGATCGGCCAGACCGACCGGCGTGTCAGCAGGCGGAGCGGCCCGAGGATGCCGGAGGAGCGGGCGGTCATTGCCGTCTCGAACTCCGGCACGGGCAGGGATGCAAGCCGTGTAACCTCGGGCCCGGTGTCCATCCAGACCACGGCGGAGGCCGGGGCACCGTTACGGTCGGGCAGGGGGACCAGAGTGAAGGGGCCACCGGTGCGGTGCACCTCGGTCGAGACGTTGGCGTGGGGAAGGTCATGCGCCACGGCAAAGGCCAGCGCTTTCTGGCCATAGCGGAAGGTGCGGGCACCGATCCCCAACGCCTCACGCACGGGGGAGGTGCGGCCATCGGCCCCGATCACAAGGCGCGCGGAAATCTGGGCGCCGTCAGTCAGGGTGACCAGCGCCTCAGCCTCGCGGGACAGCATGCGGGCAAAGCCGATGCCGGGGCGGAAGCTGACATTGGGCAGATCGGCGAGCCGCGCCACCATCTCGCGCCGCAAGAGCCAATTGGGCAAGTTCCAGCCAAAGGGCGCGTCAGAGATGTCGGCGGCGTCGAAATCCTTGGTCAGGCGGGCGACTGGGTCGATCCCCCCAGCGTCGATGATGCGCATGACTTGCAAAGGGGCGGCGTGGGGTGCGAGGCGGGACCAGAGGCCCGCCGCTTCCAGCACGGGAACCGACGGCTGCAGAAAGGCCGTCGTGCGCAAGTCAGCCCCTTCGGCGGTGTCATCGGTGACCGGGGGGTGGGGTCGACGCAGATCACGCGGAACCCGGCGCTGCCAAAGGCGCAGGCTGCGGCAAGCCCGGCAACGCCGCCGCCGGAAATCAGGATGTCTGTCGTTTCGCGCATATCTATGCCTCCGGTGCCGGACATTAGGCCAGGCGGACCCGGCGGGCCATAGGGCAGAATGCCCCAAGTGCTGCCGCCTTAGGGGAGCGTGATCCAGATCAGCAAGCTGAACATCACCGGCACAAAGGCTACGGCGGTGACCACCAGCGCGGCCAAGCCCCAGGTCTGCACGGCAAGGACCATGGCGGTGAGCAGGATGACGAAGACGTAGTAGATCGTATCCACCTCACGTTCGACATCGCGGATCACGCGGCCGACCACGGGCAGGGCACGCATGACCCGGCCAAGCGGGGATGACAGGCGGGGTTGGGTGGTCGTCTGGGCGATCATGGCGGCCTCCTTCAAGCGCGTTTTGGCGCAAGATAGGGCGGCGGTTGCCAAAGATCAGGGGCTGTGGCGCTTGGTCACGCCAGAAGCCGTTCAAGGAAGCTGGCCAGATCGTCGGTGTGGTGGTGGATGTGGGGTGCAGGTTCGGGGGCGGGGGCGACATGCACGGTCCGCATGCCAAGCGCATGGGGCACGGCAAGGTTGCGGCTGTCATCCTCGAACATCGCGGCGGCTTTGGGGGTGAGGCCGTCCTGGGCAAAGACGGTCTGGAAGGCCAGCGCGGCAGGCTTGGGGTGAAATTGCGCATGCTCCACCCCGTAAATTGCGTCAAAAACTCCGCTCAACCCACGGGCAGAAAGGACTTTTTCGGCATAGGGCGCGCAGCCATTGGTATAGACGATCTTGCGGCCGGGCAGGGCGCTGATCGCCTGTGCCAAGGCAGGATCGGGGGACAGGACTGAAAAGTCGATGTTATGCACATCTGTCAGATAGGGGGCGGGATCGACGCCGTGTTCGGCCATCAGGCCCGCCAGCGTCGTGCCATAGGTCTGCCAGTAATGTGCCCGCAAATGGTCAGCGCGCGCCCGGTCGACCTGAAGCGCGCGCATGACCCAGTCGGTCATCCTGACTTCGATCTGGTCGAACAGGCGCATGTGCGGCGGGTAAAGCGTGTTGTCGAGGTCAAAGACCCAGGTCGAGACATGCGCGAAATCCGGGTGTGGCATGCCATGCGTCTATCGGCATATCCGGTTCTTGGGAAGGGTTGATCGCGGGCCATGGCGCGCGCTAGTGTCCGGCGCGGAAACGAGGAAGGCCAGACGGTGCAGAAGGACGCATATACCCTGATCCTGGAGGCGATTGATGCCGGGCTTTACAAACCCGGCGATCGGTTGGTGGAAAGCGAGCTGGCCGAACGGCTGGGCGTGAGCCGCACGCCGGTGCGCGAGGCGCTGCAGCGGCTGGAAACCCAGTCGATGCTGACGCGCGACGGGCGCAGCCTGATCGTCGCCAGCCTGGACCACAACCAACTGGCGGAACTGTACGCCGTCCGGTCGGAACTGGAGGGGCTGGCAGCGCGCTTGGCCGCACGTCATGCCACGCCCGAGGAAGTGCGGGTGTTGCGCAGCATGGTGGCCGAGGATCGGGCGCTTGTCGGTGGCGACCCACGGGCGCTGAGCCGCGCGAACAAGCGCTTTCACAAGCAGATTCATCTGGCCAGCCATAACCGGTATCTGGTCCAGCAGCTTGATCTTGTGCATCGGTCGATGGCGCTGATGGCCAACACCTCCTTCGCGGCCGAGGGGCGCGACGAAGTGGCGCTGGATGAACATGACCGGATCGTGTCAGCCATCGAAAGCGGCGACGGGGATGCGGCCGACCATGCCTTGAAAACCCATATCAGCCGGGCCTTCGAGACGCGGCTGCGGGTGGATGCGGGCGAATTGCGGTTGCGGTAGAACCCACCTGACGCGCCTGCATCGGCTTGGCCTATAGCGGTGGACGGTGGGGCGTTTGACGGAGCGGTCATCGTAGGGCGTTGTGGTCGGTCACATGGTCAAACAGGCCGTGGGTGGTCTTGTCCCAATAGAACGGCCGTGTCACCAGTTCGGACAGGGCCCGGTATGCCGCAAGGGACGCCATTGGAAAATAAAGCAGCATCGTCGGAACCCACCACAGGCTGAGGCCGTGGCGCGTGCGGCTGGTGCCGATCATGCCGATGGTCAGGTTGGCCAGTTCCGACAGGACATAGACTGCCGTCATGCCCCAGAAGACCGCGTCCGGCAGCGCATGCAGCAGTGGATGCGGCAGGCCAAAGGGCACGACCAGAAATGACAGCAGCAGAGGCGCCATCAGGAACTGGGCGATGGTGCCAAGGAACATCACCTGGAACCCAAGGAACGCCCGGGGACCAAGCTGGCGCCAGAGCAGGCGGGGTGAGCGCATGTGAACGGCCCAAGTCATCATGTAGCCCTTGATCCAGCGTGATCGTTGCTTGATCCAGGGGAGCGCCCGACAATTCGCCTCTTCCTCAGTCACGGTGGCGATGATTTCGGTTCGGTAGCCGTGCCGTGCAAGGCGGATCCCAAGATCGGCATCTTCGGTCACGTTGTGGGCGTCCCAGCCCCCCAGGGTTTCCAGCACAGCGCGGCGGAAGAACAGCGTCGTTCCCCCCAAGGGGACAACCAGACCCAGCCGGGCGATGCCGGGAAGGATCAGCCGAAACCAGCCCGCGTATTCGATGGTAAAGCAGCGGCTTAGCCAGTTTGTGCGGGGGTTGAAGTAGTCCAGCATGCCTTGGAGGCAGGCCACTTCGGCTGGGGCGTGGTGAAAGCGGGCAACGACTTGGCGCAACTGGTCGGGGTCAGGCGCGTCTTCGGCGTCATAGACCCCGATGATCGAACCGCGTGCAAAGGTCAGCGCGTGGTTCAGCGCGCGAGGCTTGGTCTTCACCTCGCCTTCGGGGACGACGATCACGCGCATCCAGGGTGGAAGTTCGGCGGCTGCAAGGGCCTCCAGCGTGACCTGATCGTCAGATTCGACGGCAAGGATGACGTCCAAGAGGTCGTCGGGATAATCCAGCCGGGCAAGCCGTCGGACAAGGCGTGGCGCGATGTCCCCTTCGCGGTAGAGGGCAACGATGATCGACACGACCGGCAGCACATCCGGCATGGCAGGTTCCGGAGCAGACGGCGGGGCACGCAGGGCCGCAACGGTCGCCGCCAGCTTCAACGCAACAATCAGACAGAGCGACACGAGCGAAAATGTCAGAAGGCCAATGCCAAGGCTCACAGGCGCGAGCAAGGCCAAGCCAAGGATGGCGGCGATCCCGACCATGGCGCGCGGCGCGCGGTGCAGTTTTGGCCAGTCGCGGCAGCTTTCAGCGGCGGGCACCCGGTTTTCCGCAGCCTGCGCCAACCGGGGACCACGCCATGCATGCACGGCCGCCGTGATATCGCGCAGCGGCGCGATGCCGATGCCGATGGGGCCGAGCCGGTCCTCCAGCATGGGGCGCAGGCGGCAAAACTCTTCCGGGCGAGAGAGGGCAACCACCGTCATCCCCCCGACCCGGCGCCAAGGTACCAGACCATGACGCAGGCAATCGGTGGCGCCGAGCATGTCGATCAGGCGCGGGTCGGGCAGGGCGGTGGCCAGGTCAAGCACCTTGATACCCCAGTTCAGCGCCTCAACCTCCAGCAGGTCGCGTTCGCGGAGGTGGCCGCGGGCGCGCAGCACGTCGGGCAGGCGCCCGGCTTCGCGGCCTTGGTGGGACAGGGCACTGACCATGTCTTCGGCGGACACCACCCCCGACCGCAGCAACAGCGCCCCCACAGCCTTGCGCGGTGCACGGACCTGCGACGGTAGATTGGCGGTGATCCGGCGATCTGCCGTTGGCATGTGATACCCTGGCCTTTGCGATGGCCCGAGCATGCGCGCGGCAGGTTAATGGGACGTTAATCCCACCTTTTCCAGCATTATCAGGCGCTTCGACGGGCCTGCATCGCGGCGGCGAACCGTTCGAACAGATAAAAGCTGTCCTGCGGTCCGGGGCTTGCTTCGGGGTGGTATTGGACCGAGAATACCGGCTTGCCATCCACCGCGATGCCACAGTTGGTGCCGTCGAACAGGCTGACATGGGTTTCGGACACGCCCTTGGGCAGGGTATCGGCGTCCACGGTGAAGCCATGGTTCATCGAGGTGATTTCCACCTTGCCGGTGGTCAGATCTTTGACCGGGTGGTTTGCGCCGTGGTGGCCGTGGTTCATCTTGCGGGTCTTGGCCCCAAGGGCCAGCGCCAGCATCTGGTGGCCAAGGCAGATCCCGAACAGCGGCAGGTTCTGGGCCAGCACGCCCTGAATCATCGGCACGGCATAATCGCCGGTCGCGGCCGGATCGCCCGGGCCATTTGACAGAAACACGCCTTCGGGATTCAGCGCCAGCACATCTTCGGTCGTGGCCGAGGCGGGAAGGACGGTCACTTCACATCCGACGCTGGCAAGGCAGCGCAGAATGTTGCGTTTCGCGCCGTAATCTACGGCAACAACCCGGAGTCCCGGGCCGTCGCGGCGGGTATAGCCTTCGGGCCAGGCCCAGCGTTTTTCATCCCAGCGGTAGGATTGGGCGCAGGTCACATCCTTGGCAAGGTCAAGTCCAACCAGACCTTTCCAGGCCCGCGCTTTGGCCACCAGACGTTCGATGTCGAAGCGACCCTCAGGATCATGGGCCAGCGCCACATGCGGGGCACCCTGCTGGCGGATGGCCCGCGTCAGCCGACGGGTGTCGATCCCGCCAACGCCGATCCGCCCGACCTTGGAAAGCCAGGCAGTCAGATCGCCGGTCGCGCGCCAGTTGGACGGTTCGGTCGGATCCCATTTCACCACCATGCCGGCGGCCGATGGGGTGGCGGTCTCATCATCTTCGGCCGTGACACCGGTGTTGCCGATATGGGGGAAGGTGAAGGTCACCACCTGACCCGCATAGGACGGGTCGGTCATGATTTCCTGGTACCCGGTCATCGCGGTGTTGAACACCAGTTCGGCGACCGTTTCGCCCGTGGCCCCGAAGCCGTGGCCGTAGAACAGGGTGCCGTCGGCAAGTGCAAGGCAGGCGGTAGGCTTCTGCAGTGCAGGCATGGGGCGACTCCATCCGGGTAAATTGGCGCGAACCTAAGGGCAGGGGGGCGCGGGGTCAAGGCTGCGCGACAAAAGGTTTCTTACGCAAAAACAATGGGTTGCAAATAGTGCCCCTGGTTGCGGATGAACCGGGATCAGGGTATGGTGCGATCTTGCGGGAAAACCATGGGGATGGATGACCGATGCTGCTACGTGACCGCCTTCAGACGGCCCTCAAGGACGCGATGAAGGCCAAGGAGGTGGACCGCCTGTCCACCCTGCGCCTGATCAACGCCGCCATCAAGGATCGTGAGATCGCCCTGCGCGGCGAAGTTGATGCCAGAGAGGTCGGGGAACCCGAAATCCTGCAGATCATGGGCAAGATGGTCAAGCAACGCCAGGAATCGGCCCGCGCCTATGAAGAGGGCGGGCGTCTGGAACTGGCAGAGAAGGAACTGGCCGAAATCGGCGTGATCCAGGAATTCCTGCCGCGGCAGATGTCGACGGCTGAGATTGAGGCCGCGATTGCCGAAGCCGTCACGGAAACTGGTGCGGCCAGCATCCGCGACTGCGGCAAGGTGATGGCCGCGCTGAAGGGCCGCTACACCGGCCAGATGGATTTCGGGGCGGTGGGAGCGCTGGTCAAGGGGCGGTTAGGCTAAGCGAAAACTGGTTACGCGCCCCCCGACTGACCCGCTGCAACACCGGGTTGGTCTGATCAGTTCCGGACCCGAACTGAGATGTCGTCGCCCTGCAATTCGAATTTCTCACGGCCCTCGGTTTCGGCCGTGAAGATGATCTGGACGGCCGGAGTCATCCCGTTGCAGCGCTTGGAGACGCGTTTTCCGGGCTTGCCGACGCTGAGTTTGCCGGTCTTGAGGACGGGCAGGTCGATCTGGTCGGACGTCGGCAGCTTGCCGCAGTCGCCGCGAAAGCCGTAGACCACGACCGACTGGCCGACTTTCAGGGTCACCCGTTCGCGATAGTCGATCTCGGTGTCGGCAAGGGCCGCAATCGGCATCGCTGACAGGGCAAACCCGACAAGGGCTGCCAGTTTCCACTGTGATTTCATGCATCTTCTCCTGACGCGGTCGGCTGGCGACCCTTGGTCGTGCTTGCGGTTGAAGGCACTGGGCGGCCTTCACGACCCAAAGGCTAGGGGACGCATGGATGCGGCAACAAGGTATCAAGATGGATAGTCAGACCGCGATCAGCCCGTCCCGGACGGCGATCGCCAGGGCCTGCTCGCGGGTTTTGGCACCCAGTTTGCGGCGGATCGACATCAGGTGCTTTGACACCGTGACGCATTCGATTCCCATCTGCTCGGCGATCCGGGCAGTCCGGTGGCCGTGGAAAAGCCATTGCAGTACTTCGCGTTCGCGGGCGCTGAGCGCTGAACCCATTGCGTAAAGCTGATCTGATCCGGATCTGTCCTGTTCAGGGCGGTAGAAGGCGGACAGGATGGCGACAATCAACCGGGCTTTCTCAAGCCCGTCCGGTGCATGCAGCCAGTCGGCCTGCCTGGCGTTGCGGTCATAGAGGACCAAGCCGCCAGGCCGGGTCCCAGCGTAGGAGAACACAAGCACGGCCCGCCGCACGCCGTGGTCGGCAAAGAGGCGCGACACCCGCGCCTTGGTCGTGGGGTGGCGCAACCCGGCATGGGCGCCCACATCCAGGTGATCCAGATCACAGCCTTGAGCGCAAAGCTGCATCCAGGGATCGTCCAGATGGATCTGTTCCCGCACATAGTCCCGCATGAGACTGTCCGGGGTCGTGGATCGCACGGCAACATCCGCCGGGCGACCGCGTGGCGCGGTTCCAGCGGTGACCCAGTCACTGCCGCAGTCCTGCAGCAGGCTGGCCCCACAAAGCCAGCGCTCTTCGTCCGTGGCACAGTGCCGGATCCTGTCAAGCGTGCCGATCAGAGTTTGCTGCAAACTGGCCGGGTGCACGGTCCGCTCCATTGGGTGATGATACGGCCTGCGGTCACCGCAATCGCCGCAGGGCCTGCGCAAGTTCGTAGTGCAAGGCGATGCGTTCGTCTTCCGACAGGAAAGCGCCCAATTCCACCTCACGCGCTTCGGCCTTCAGGGTCAGGTAGTTTGCCACCGGGCCACCGGTAGGGTGCAGGGTCAGGCGCAGCCAGTAGGGGTTTGCCTCCCAGTCCTGCCGCCTGCCCCTTGGCCCGTGGCGCGACAGGGTGATCCGGGCAGATGACAGGGTCAGATCCTCGACAATGTCGCGGTCGCGCCCGTTCTTGCGTAGGGCAAACCAGATTGCCCAGATCGTGGCGACAAGGAACGGGAGCAGCGCCCAGACCACGGGTGACCCGAGCACCCCGACGAGCGGGACGGCGATCAATGCGGCAGTCGCCCCGACAAACCAGACGAAGCCGCGCTGGGTCAGCGACCGGTGGGGCCAGAGGTGCAAACGGTCCGTGCCGCTGTCAGAGGGAAGCCATTCATAGGGCATGGTGCGTGCGGGGTTCTGTCCGGATGAAGAGATGGGCTAGTCGGGCAGGGTATCAAGGAAGGCAGAGAAGGCGGCGGCATAGGCGTCGGGATCTTCGGCATACGACCCCAGATGATCGGCGCCAGTCCAGAGCGGCGTTGTCGCACCATTCCGGTCGACAACCATTGCCTGCGAGGTTGCAAGCGGAACGATCCGGTCTCCCGCGCCGTGGGCGATGAAGATCGGTCCTGCAAAGGCTGTGTAAAGATCGGCGGTTTCAGCCTCGGCCAGCGCCAGATTGGTCAGCCGGGGCGCGAACGTCGCCGCAATCGAAGCTATGGCGCCGGACAGGGGTTTACCGCTCTGGTCGGCCAGATGGGTAAGGACCGCGGAAAAACTGATGGCTGGGCTGTCGAGCGCGATTGCCTTGACCAAGCCCGCATGCGGGCTGCGTTGCAGAAACTGGCCCAGGATGGCGCCCCCCATCGATTCTGCCACCACCAGCACGCGCGGGCCATCGACGCCGGTGACTGACAGGATCGCGGCTTCAAGGTCGGGCCATTCGAGCAAGCCAAAACCATAGAGGCCACCCGGATCGGCCGGGGAATCAGGATCGTTGCGATAGCTGATCAGCAGGACCGTCCAGCCGGCCTCGTGAAGCAGCGAGAGATGGCGATAGCCATCTTCACGCGCGCCGGCGATGCCGTGGACGTAGACGGCGCGACCGACCTCTGACCCTGCGGCGGGAACCAGCCAAGCCTCTGCCGGGCCAAGGGCGGTGTCGACCGGGAGGATCTGGAACGGCAGGCCAAGGGCGACCATCGGATTGCCGCGATAACCCAGCGCCAGCGGGTCGGTCGGTGGCGTCGCGGTGGCGAGCACTGATGAGATGTTGCCGACGCGCAGCAGGTCATGTGCGGCCTTGGCCAGAAAGTAACCGGTGACGCCAAGGTAGCTGCCGACCGCCAGGGCCAAGATCAGCGCGATAACCAGAAGCAGGCGCATCGTTCCCTCGCAGGTCGCAAAATGAACCGGGCCCCGGATCGCTCCGGGGCCCGAGGGTCATTCGTCCGCCTTAGTGGGCGTGGGACTTGTCCCAATCCTCACGCTTGGGCAGCTGCTCGAACGTGTGCTCGGGCGGGGGCGAGGGCAGGGTCCATTCCAGCGTGTCGGCGTATTCGTTCCAGTAGTTGTTCTCGGTCACGCGGCGACCGGCGAGCAGGGTGTAGAACACGATCCCGATGAAGAACACGAAGGACGCGAAGGAGATGAAGGCGCCGATCGACGATATGTAGTTCCAGTAGGCAAACGCCTCAGGATAGTCGATATAGCGGCGCGGCATGCCCTGACGACCAAGGAAGTGCTGCGGGAAGAAGGTCAGGTTCGACCCGATGAACATCATCCAGAAGTGCAGCTTGCCCGCCCATTCCGGGTACTGACGACCAGACATCTTGCCGATCCAGAAGTAGACCCCAGCGAAGATCCCGAACACTGCGCCCAGCGACATCACATAGTGGAAGTGGGCAACCACATAGTAGGTGTCGTGATAGGCCCGGTCGACCGGTGCCTGCGACAGGACGATCCCCGTCACGCCGCCGACGGTGAACAGGAACAGGAAGCCGAAGGCCCAAAGCATCGGCGTCTTGAATTCGACCGAACCGCCCCACATCGTCGCGATCCAGCTGAACACCTTGATCCCGGTTGGAACGGCGATGACCATCGTCGCCAGCATGAAGTAGCTTTGCTGGGTCAGCGACAGGCCCGAGGTGTACATGTGGTGCGCCCAGACGACGAAGCCGAGCACGCCGATCGCAACCATCGCATAGACCATCGGCAGATAACCGAAGATCGGCTTTTTCGAGAAGGTCGCGATGACCTGGCTGATGATGCCGAAGGCTGGCAGGATAATGATGTACACTTCAGGGTGGCCGAAGAACCACAGGATGTGCTGGTAAAGCACCGGGTCACCGCCGCCCGAGGGCGAGAAGAAGGTGGTGCCAAAGTTCCGGTCGGTCAGGAGCATGGTGATCGCACCGGCCAGAACCGGCAGCGCCAGCAGCACCAGCCACGCGGTCACGAAGATCGACCAGGCGAACAGCGGCACCTTGTGCATGGTCATGCCCGGCGCGCGCATGTTCAGGAAGGTCGTGATCATGTTGATCGCGCCAAGGATCGATGACGCACCCGACAGGTGGACAGCAAAAATGGCCAGGTCCATCGCATAGCCGCCTTCGGCCGTGGTGGAGAGCGGCGGGTAAAGCACCCAGCCGACGCCCGCGCCAGTGCCAAGCTCACCCCCGCCACCGGGGGCGAACAGCGAGGCAACCGCCAGCGAGGTCCCGGCGATGAAGAGCCAGAACGACAGGTTGTTCATCCGCGGGAACGCCATGTCCGGCGCGCCGATCTGCAGCGGCATGAAATAGTTGCCAAAGCCGCCGAACAACGCGGGAATGACCACGAAGAACATCATCAGGATGCCGTGGGCAGTGACCGTCACGTTCCAGATGTGGCCGTTCGGCGTACAGGTGGCCGCGGCGTCTGCGACGAGGCGCATGCCTTCCTGACACATGTACTGCACGCCCGGATTCATCAACTCCATCCGCATGTAGACGGTGAAGATGACCGAGATCAGGCCGACGATTCCCCCTGCGAAGAGGTAGAGAATCCCGATATCCTTGTGGTTCGTCGACATGAACCAGCGGATGAAAAACCCTGGTCTTTGATGATCATGGCCGTGGATGGCTGCGTCCGCCATGGGCGTCTCCCGCTTTGGTCTTCACTTGTGTGCCGGTTGACAGCCCGTTGTCCGCGCTGCCCGGTTCCCTTGTGTTCCCGTCTTTAGCGGTGCCGGGACAAGGTCGCAATGTCTGACTTTGCCGCAGGGAGCAGAAATCTTTCCCGGGAAAGGTCGCAACGACCCGTCAGGACAAAGGCAATGGGGCGCGACCCTTGCCCGGATCGCGCCCCTTGAACATTTCTTGTCAGCCGAAGTGGCGGGTCGTGCCCGCAGTGCAGGGGTTACTGGGATACGGACACAAGATAGGCGGCAACATCCTCGCCGCCTGTGGCCAGCTTGAACGACATCTTTGACTTGGCACCGTCATCCCCAAGCGCCGATTTCAGATAGGCGGCAGGGTCGACGACATAGGCCGCGAAACTGGCCGCGTCCCAGACGGCACCGGTAGCCCCAAGAGCGGCCAGCGACTCGCCATAGCGGTAGTCGGGGTCAGCGGCGACGCCGCGTCCGATGATGCCGTAAAGGTTCGGCCCGGTGCGGCCGCCCTTCTGAATTTCGGTTCCGTCAGGAGCTACGACCGAATGACAGGTCTTGCATTTGTTGAAGGCCTGCTCGCCCGCTGCCGGATCGGCCGCGAAGGCAGGCGCGCCAAGGGCGGCGACGGTAGCGGCCAGAAGGATGAACTTCGTCATGGTGTCCTCATATGTCTTGGGGCGCACTGGTCGCTCCCACGGCTGGAACATGGGCTTTGGGGGCCCTGATATGCAATAGCAACGTAGTCGCAGGCGTGGCTTTACGCAGTGTCATGCGATAACTTGCACCGGAATTGGCACCCCGACCTTGGCAGGGACAAGCGCCTTGCCCCACGCCCGGCGTGGCGTTGCGTATCCTTGGGATTTAGCCGCAGGTCCGGACAAAGGCCCCCTCGAACGTCGCCATCAGCGCGGCGTCGAGGTCGGCCATTGTGACGGGCAGGCCAAGATCGACCAGGCTGGTGACCCCATGCCCCCGGATGCCGCAAGGGATGATCCCGTCGAAATGCGACAGGTCCGGTTCGACGTTGATCGAAATGCCGTGAAAGCTGACCCAGCGGCGCAGCTTGATGCCGATGGCGGCGATCTTGTCCTCTGACGGCAGCCCATCCGGCCCTGGCCGGTCCGGCCGCTGCACCCAGACGCCTACCCGGCCATCCCGGATCTCGCCCGTTACGTTGAACTCGGCCAGCGTGGCGATGACCCAGCGTTCCAGGTCGCGCACGAAGCAGCGCACGTCGCCGCCACGGGCCTTGACGTCCAGCATGCAGTAGATCACCCGCTGCCCCGGCCCATGATAGGTGTACTGACCCCCGCGACCTACCGGGTAGACCGGGAATCGGTCCGGCTGCACCAGATCCTCGGCCCGGGCCGAGGTGCCTGCGGTGTAGAGGGGCGGGTGTTCCAGAAGCCAGATCGCCTCGTCCGCGCGGCCATCGTTCATCGCGGCGACATGCGATTCCATGGCCGCCACCGTCTCAAGGTAGGGCGAAAGCCCCGGCAACAGCCGCCATTCCACCACTTGTCCCCCATTCCTGCGGAATTCCTGCCTTCCGCTACGGCAAAGCCGTGTTACTCTGCCGCCAGATTTACCCCTACCTTTTTCGGAGAGATGCGATGAAGTTCAAGGCAATTGCAACCACCGCGCTGATGGCCTCTCTCGCGCTAAGCCCCGTGTCACCCCTCACCGCCCCGGCCAAGGCCGACGGCAAGGACTTTATCGCAGGGGCAATCATCGGTGGCATCATTGGCAGCGCGGTCACCAACGAGAACAACAAGAAAAAATCCACGCGGTCGTCAAAGGCCAGCTCTGGCACCAAGAAATCCACCATGTCTGCTGAACAGCGCGAAGCGAACAAGGAGGTTCAGACGGCGCTGAACTACTTCGGATATCCGGTTGGCACGGCTGACGGCGCGCTGGGGCCGAAGTCGCGCAACGCGATCCGCGAATACCAGGCATTCCTCGGCTACCCTGCGACGGGTGAGCTGAACGACTATGAGCGCACCATCCTTGTCACCTCATATCACCGCGCGGTGGCGGGGGGGCCGGTCATCGCATCGACCGTTGCGGGCAGTGTGTATGGGCTGAAGGCCGTGCTGATCGCCCAGCGTGACGAGATGGCGGGTGCGCCAGCCGGTGGGCTGGCCGCGAACCCCGGTCTGGTCGCACCGGGCAGCGTGGCCGCCGCTGCGGCTGCCGCCTTGCCGACTTTGGTGCCGAAAGCGCCCGAGGCAGCCGCCGTGGTCGAGGAGGAACCCAAGCCTGAGATCATGGCCGCCGCAGAAGAGCCGTCGCTGCCATCCTTCATGAGCCCCGCCGGGGCGAAGGGGTCGCTGGCCGCGGAATGCAACGCCATCGGCCTGACCACTGCTGCCAACGGCGGCATGACCACGGCGGACGGGATGCAGGACGCAAACTTTGCCCTGGGTGAGCAGTTCTGTCTGGCCCGCAGCTTTGCGATTGCCCGGGGGGATGAACTGACCGCCCAGATCGCAGGCTTCACGCCCGACCAGATCGCCGCGCAATGCGCCGCGTTCGGCCCGGTCCTGAAGGACCACGTCGCCGCGCTTTCGCTCAAGCCGTCGGATGAGGTGCTGGCGGGGGTCGAGGGCTTCATCCTGACCTCTGGCATGTCCCCGGCCCAGCTTTCGGGCACGGCCAAGGTCTGCCTTGGCGCGGGCTATGTTCAGGATGACATGAACGTGGCGATCGGGTCGGCCCTGCTTCTGGCCGCGATGGGCGAGCGGGGATATTCGGAATACCTCGGTCACCACCTGTCGCAGGGCTTTGGTGCTACCGAGCGGCCTGATCTGGCGATGGGCTGGTATCAGATGTCGCTTGATGCGATGGGGCAGGGGCAGATGGTCGTAGCCCCGGGTATGCCGGGCCGCGATGCGCTGATCAAGAAGGCGGCCTATACCATCAACGGCCGCGCCGCCGAACTGCAGCCCGAGGCGAAGGTCGAAGAAGCCGCGCTTCCGGTCTTCGAACTTGCGCCCGAACCGCCAGTGATCGAGGAGGCGGCGGTTGAGGTCGCGCCAGAGCCTTTGGTGATCGAAGAAGCCCCGGCTGAACTTGCAGCCGCACCTGCGCCGGTGTTCGTCGCGCCGGACCTTGCCGAGGTTACCGCAGCGATGCCCGCCACATTGCCAGAGGCCGCCCCTGCGCCGATTCCCGCAGCCCAGGATACGACTGTGGTCAACGCGGGGGCGCAGGCCGCGATGATGGCGGCACGCCTGCCGTTCCTGATCTTCTCAAGCTTCTGACGTCTGGCCTTTGCGGGTCTGCCCATCGTCCCTTCAAATCGGGGAGGGTGGGCAGACCTTCAAACTTCCGGGGGCTCGGTGGAAATGCTGAGAATCCCCCTTTTCATCGCCCGCGACTGTCGCTAGTAAACGGGCGTCCAAGGCAGGGCCTGCTTGCGGATGTGGCGGAATTGGTAGACGCGCAGCGTTGAGGTCGCTGTTCCTTAACCGGAGTGAAAGTTCGAGTCTTTTCATCCGCACCAGGCCCTGCCGGACAGTACACAAAGGACGCAGACCCGCAGGGTTCTGCGTCCTTTGTTTTTCTGGGACTGCGGCGTCGCCTGTGTCGGAAACCTTCCCGTATGATTTGGATTTTCCGTTCAAATGACTGGCGCGAACGCGCAATCCTGCCCGTTTTTCCCGCAGTTGCGGGGAATGCAGGCAAAACTGGATTTCTGCGTTGCAATGGGTTCAGGGTTTCGCTTTAGTTTAACGATAAAAGAAGGCGCCAGGCGCCCATGACACCAGGGAGACACGGGTGACGGTTGAGCCCCGCAACGACGCTTTTGTCGCGTTTGAGCATGTCCAGAAAAGCTACGATGGGGTTACCCTTGTCGTGAAGGACTTGAACCTGTCCATCGCCAAGGGCGAGTTTCTGACTATGCTTGGCCCGTCGGGGTCCGGCAAGACCACCTGCCTGATGATGCTGGCCGGGTTCGAGACTGCGACCAACGGCGAGATCAAGCTGGATGGCCGCCCGATCAGCCAAGTGCCGCCGCACAAGCGCGGGATCGGCATGGTGTTCCAGAACTATGCGCTGTTTCCGCACATGACGGTGGGGGAAAATCTTGCCTTCCCGCTGGAAGTGCGCGGCATGTCGAAGTCCGACCGCGAGGCGAAGATCAAGCGCGCGCTGGACATGGTGCAGATGTACAGCTTCATCAACCGCCGCCCGGCGCAGCTTTCGGGCGGCCAGCAGCAGCGTATTGCCTTGGCGCGGGCGCTGGTCTTTGACCCGGCCTTGGTCCTGATGGACGAACCGCTTGGCGCGCTGGACAAGCAGCTGCGTGAGCATATGCAGTATGAAATCAAGCACTTGCATGAGAACCTCGGGATCACCGTGGTCTATGTCACCCATGACCAGGGCGAAGCGCTGACGATGTCCGACCGGGTGGCCGTGTTCAACGACGGTCGTATCCAGCAGCTGGCCCCACCCGCCGATCTGTACGAACGCCCCGACAACAGCTTTGTCGCGGGCTTCATTGGCGAGAACAACAAGCTTCTCGGCACCATCGAAGAGCTTTCGGGCGACAAGGCGCTGGTGCGGTTGCGTACGGGCGAGTTGATTGACGCGACGGCTGTCAACATCAAGGAAAAGGGCCAGCAGACGCTGGTCTCGATCCGGCCCGAACGGGTGGAGTTCAAGCCCGAGATGATGCCCCCTGGCGCCCATACCATTGGCGCCGAGGTGGTGGAGGTGATCTACATGGGCGACATCCTGCGCGCTGTCCTGCGGGTGGCGGGGTCGGATGAGTTCGTGATGAAGATGCGCAATACGCTGGGACAGACAAAGCTTGCCCCCGGCCAGACAATCAAGGTGGGCTGGCATCCCCAGGATGCCCGCGCGCTGGATCCTTGATGACGGGGCCGGCTGGTCCGGCCCGAAACGACCAACCAAGAAAACAGGGAGACTGCCAATGAAAAAGACCCTCATCCTTTCGACAGCACTGGTCAGCCTTGGCTTTGCGGCCAATGCCGACATCACGGTGATGTCATGGGGCGGCGCCTATGGCGAAGCCCAAAACGAAGCCTTCGTGAAACCATTTGTCGCGGCCACCGGCAAGGCGACGATCATGGTCGACAGCGACAACCCGGCCACCCCGATCAAGGCGATGGTCGAATCCGGCAACGTCACTGTGGACGTCGCCTCGCTGGAATATGCTGACGCGATCCGCCTGTGCGACGAAGGCGTGCTGGAGCCGATCGACATCAGCACTCTGCCCGCCGGCGCTGACGGCACCCCGGCTGCCGATGACTTTCTGCCTGGCGCGGTGACCGAATGTGGCGTGTCGACCGATATCTGGTCGAACGTGTTTGCCTATGACACCACCAAGTTCCCCGAAGGCCCGACCACTGTTGCCGACTTCTTCGACCTGGAAAAGTTCCCCGGCAAGCGCGGTCTGCGCAAGGGGGCCAAGGCCGTTCTGGAACTCGCGTTGATGGGCGACGGCGTTCCTGCCGCCGAAGTCTATGACCTGCTGCGCACCCCCGAAGGCGTGGACCGTGCCTTTGCCAAGCTGGACACCATCAAGTCCGAAGTTGTCTGGTGGGAAGCTGGCAGCCAGGCACCGCAGCTTCTGGCCGATGGCGAAGTCGCGATGACCACCGCCTACAACGGCCGGATTTTTGCGGCGGCGATGAACGAGGGCAAGCCCTTTGAAATCGTCTGGGACGGTCAGATCTACGAAAACGAAATGTTCGTCGTGCCGAAGGGCGCGCCCAACATGGCTGACGCGATGGAATTCATCGCTTTCGCTACCTCGACCGAAGGCCTGCGGGCATCCGCCCAGCAGATTTCCTACGGCCCGGCGCGCAAGTCGTCGATGCTGGAAGAGATCGTGTTCAAGGACGGCAAGACGGTGATGGCACCGCACCTGCCGACCGCGCCGGCCAACATGGGCAACGCGCTGGAAACCTCGGCTGACTTCTGGGTCGACTACGACGCCGAGCTGAACGAGCGGTTCCAGGCCTGGCTCGCCCAGTAAGCACATCCCATGCCGGGCGCGGTCTTGTACCGCGCCCGGCCCCTTCTGACCGAGTGAGGCCATGGCCGAGGCGAACGCACCCCTGCTGACTACCGCGGACGGACGCCCGCTGAAGGCCGCGCTGGCCACGGCGCAGCAGCGCGCCAAGCGTCGCGCCTTTCTGCTGGTGACGCCGCTTTTGCTGTTCGTACTGCTGACCTTCCTTGTGCCCATCGCCTATATGCTGATGCGGTCGGTCGAACATGACGGCTTTGCCGCATCGGCCCCGGCCTTGGTGACGTGGTTTGAAGAGAACCCCGATTTCGACCCGGCAAACCCGCCCGAGGCCGCCTATGCCGCACTGGTGCAGGATCTTGCCCGGATGCAGGTGGAACGCACCACCGGCATTGCCGGCACCAGGATCAACTATTCCGTGCCGGGAACGATCAGCCTGTTCAAGGGCGGCGCGCGCGCGGCTGCGGACCTTGCCCCACCCTACCGCGAGTCGCTGCTGGAGGTTGACGAGGCCTGGGGCCAGACCGCCCTTTGGCGTGGGATGCAGTCAGCCTCGGGCACCTATACCACGGAATTCTATCGTGTCGCGTCGGACCTGAAACTGACGGATGAAGGCTGGGCGCGCGGGCAGGACAATGAACGGATCTATCTGTACCTGTTCATCAAGACCTTCATGATCTCGGCCATCATCACTGTCTTGTGCCTGCTGCTGGCCTTTCCCGTCGCGCATCTGCTGGCGACCCTGCCAATGGCAAAGTCGGCGCTGTTGATGATCCTTGTGCTTTTGCCCTTCTGGACTTCGCTTCTGGTGCGCACGACCAGTTGGATCGTGCTGTTGCAAGAGCAGGGCGTGGTGAACAACGTCCTGGTGTCCATGGGGCTGGTGGATGACGCCGGGCGGCTGTCGATGATGTACAACATGACCGGCACCATTGTTGCGATGACGCATGTGCTGCTGCCGTTCATGATCCTGCCGCTGTATTCTGTGATGAAGGTGATCCCGCCCAGCTATGCCCGCGCGGCACGGTCGCTGGGTGCCACCAGCTGGACCACGTTCCGCCGGGTCTATCTGCCGCAAACCCTGCCCGGCATTGCGGCGGGGTCGCTTCTCGTGTTCATTCTGGCCGTCGGGTACTACATCACCCCGGCTTTGGTCGGTGGCGCAGATGGTCAGCTGATTTCAAACCTGATCGCCTTTCACATGTCGAAGTCGAACTGGTCGCTGGCCGCTGCCATCGCGGCGATGCTGCTGGTGTCGATCCTGGTGCTTTACTGGCTTTATGATCGGCTGGTCGGCATCGACCGGCTGAAGTTCGGGTAACGAGGACATCATGGCCCTTCCCACCTATGCCTCACCTCTCGAACGCGTCTGGTACTACACCTACATCGTGATCTGCGTTCTGGTGTTCCTGTTCCTGATCTCGCCGATTTTGGTGATCCTGCCGCTGTCGTTCAATGCGGAGCCTTATTTCACCTTTACCGAGAAGATGCTGACCTTCGATCCCGAAGGGTACAGCCTGCGCTGGTACGATGCGCTGCTGACCCTTGGCCACCCGGATGCCGAAGGGGTGCGCGATCAGGCCTGGTGGGCGGCAGTGTGGGAAAGGTCCACCTGGGTGCAGGCGGCCAAGAATTCCTTCTGGGTCGGGCTTTGGGCGACGATCCTTGCCACGGTCCTTGGCACGATCGCGGCCCTTGGGCTGTCGCGTCCGGAAATGCCTTACCGGCGGCTGATCATGGCGCTGCTGATCAGCCCCATGATCGTGCCGATCATCATCATCGCCGTGGGGATGAGCTTCTTCTACGCCAAGGCCTGTGTGCCCCCTGATGGCGCGCTTGCCGCCACCGTGGGGCTGGTCCTGTCGGAAAAGGGCTGTCTGGCAAACTCGCATCTTGGGGTGATCGTGGCCCATGCCGTGCTTGGCATCCCCTTTGTCATCATCACGGTGACAGCCACGTTGTCAGGCTTTGATCAATCGCTGATCCGCGCGGCGCAAAGCCTTGGGGCGAACCCACGGACGGTGTTCTTCAAGGTCATCATGCCGCTGATCCTGCCCGGCGTGATCTCGGGCGCGCTTTTCGCCTTCGTCACTTCGTTTGACGAGGTGGTGGCGGTTCTGTTCATCGCCGGACCCGACCAGCAGACCATCCCGCGCCAGATGTTCAACGGCATCCGCGAAGCCATCAGCCCGGCCATCCTTGCGGTGGCGACGATCCTTGTGATCATCTCGGTCCTGCTGCTGGCGACGGTCGAGCTTTTGCGGCGAAGGTCAGACCGCTTGCGCGGGGTCACGGGGCGGTAGCGCCCGGCCGGTCCAGTGTTAGGGCAGGATCTGCAGCCAGACCCAGACGCTGATGATGGACAACCCGGTTGCCAGCAGCACCGTTGACGCGGCCACACGTTTTGCCACCCCGTAGAGGTTTGCAAAGACATAGGCGTTGACGCCGGGCGCCATTGCTGCGGTCAGGACGGCGGAGCGCAGGCCTGCCGTGTCCAGTGCAAAGACCTGGGTCGCCAGCACCCAGGTGATGGCGGGATGCAGGACCAGCGAAATAGTGGACAGCAGGGCAATCGCACGAAGATCGCCCTCGGGCCGATAGCGGCAAAGGACCCCGCCCAATCCGAAAAGTGCTGCGGGAAGGGCGGCTTCGATCACCATGTCGATGGCTGACCAGGCAATGCCGGGCAGAGCCAAGCCGGCCAGGTTCACGACAAAGCCGCACAGGATGCCGATCACCAGCGGCTGCGTCAGGATGGCGCTTGCCACCTGCTTTGCCAGCGTCAGGGCCGAAAGCCCAAGCCCGCGCGACCGGGCCAGTTCCATCAGCGTGATCCCGAAGGCGTAGAACACCGGCGCGTGGATCGAGATGATGGCGAAGTTCCCCTCCAGCGCTGCGGTGCCGTAGGCGCGTTCGGTGATCGGCACGCCCAGCAACAGCGAGTTCGAGAACAGCGCGACAAAGCCAAAGGCGATACTGTCGGTCACCGGGCGGGCAAACAGGATCCTTGCTGCGAAGAACCCTGCGGCAAAGCCACCGAAGGCGCCGATGTAGAAGCTGAGCATTAGCCCCGCATCATAGGCCTTGCCCAGATCAAGCCGGGCGATGGACGCGAAAAGCAGCAGTGGCAGTGCGAAGCTTTGGGCAAAGCTCATCACGCCATCGACCGCTGTGTCCTTGAACCCAAGCCAGCGGACGGCGACATAGCCGAAGCCGATGATCAGGAAGACCGGAAGGATGACGTCAAGCAGCGCGCTCATGGTGTCAGACGATCAGAGATCATAGCTGATGGTCATGCCGTCGAAGGCAGGGACGATATGGGGCGGCAATTCTTCCTGCAACGTCTGGTAATCAAGATCGTTGTGCATGTTGGTCAGCACGGCACGGGCGGGTTTGGCGCGGGCGATCCAGTCCAGCGTCATCGCAAGATGCGCATGCGTCGGGTGCGGCTTGCGGCGCAAGGCGTCGACGATCCAGCAGTTTAGGCCTTCAAGCACCGTCCAGCTTTCCGGCGGGATCGCCACCGCATCGGGCAGATAGGCAAGCGGGCCGATGCGGAACCCAAGCGCGTCCATGCTGCCATGTTCGGCGCGAAACGGGGTCAGGCTTATCGTGCCGCCATCGCCCGAGACCGTTATCGGGCCATCAAGCGAATGAAGGTCCAGGATTGGCGGATAGGGGGAATCAGCGGGCTGAACGAAAGCATAGCCAAAGCGCGAAAGGAGCGACTCTTGCGTGGGACCGTCGGCCCAGACGGGCAGGCGGTGGCGCAGGTTGAAGACCACCTGACGCAGATCGTCGATCCCGTGCATGTGATCGGCATGGCTATGCGTGTAGACCACCGCATCCAGCATACCGACGCCTGCGTCCAGCAATTGGTCGCGCATGTCTGGGGAGGTGTCGATCAGGACGCGGGTGCTGCCCTCAGACGTTTCCCTGGTGACCAGAAGCGAACAGCGGCGGCGACGGTTCTTTGGGTTTGCAGGGTCGCAGGCGCCCCAGTCGCCGCCAAGACGGGGAACGCCCCCGGATGACCCGCAGCCAAGGATGGTGAAGATCAGCCGCGCCATCAGGCAGCCGCCTTTGCCCGCCGGGCGCGGGTGAACAGCCGGTCGAAGTTGGCGGTGGTCTGTGCCGCAAACTCTGCAAGACTCAGGCCAAAGACCGGGGCCATGGCGCTGGCGGTATGGGCGACATAGGCCGGTTCATTCCGCTTGCCGCGATAGGGCGGCGGGGCGAGGTAGGGGCTGTCGGTTTCCAGCAAAAGCCGGTCCAGCGGGGCTGCGGCGAAGATGTCGCGCAGTGCCTGGCTTTTGGGGAAGGCGGCAATGCCCGAGATAGAGAGGTAGAACCCCATCTCAAGCGCCGCCTCCGCCAGACGGGGACCCGAGGAAAAGCAATGCATGACGCACCCATAGGGCCGCCGCGCCATGCCTTCGGCAAGGATCGCCTCCATGTCCTGATCGGCGTCGCGGGCGTGGATGATCAGCGGCAGGCCGGTTTCCTGCGCCGCCTCGATATGGATGCGCAGCGAGGTTTGCTGAATGGCCTTGCTGTCGGCGGTGTAGTGGTAATCAAGGCCGGTCTCGCCAATGCCGACGAAGCGGGGATGGCGGGCAAGGGCCACCAGTTGCTTCACCGTCGCAAGCGGTTCTTCAGCCGCGCTCATCGGGTGGGTCCCGGCAGCGTAGAAGACCTGCGGGTGCGCTTGGGCAATCGCGCGGACTTGGGGTTCGTGGCGCAAGCGGGTGCAGATCGTGACCATGCGGTTCACACCCGCCGCTTCGGCGCGGGCGATCACGGCGGGCAGTTCCGGTGCCAGATCGGGGAAGTCCAGATGGCAGTGGCTGTCAACAAGATCGGGCAGGGTGGGGGACATCGCGGGCTACCTCTGGGCGAGGGAACCCGCCGTCTCGTCGACCTTCAGGAGCATATCCATCAGAAGCGCGGCAGGGTCAAGGTTGACCGCCTTGCCGCGCCTTGCGCGCGACGAAAGTGTCTGGGCCAGATCGGCCCAAGCGCGGGCGGCGGTGGGGTTTGGCGCCAGGCGGGCCAGCAGCGCGGCCTCACCCGGGGCGGCTTCGGGCACCGGTCGGCCGCTGGCACCATGGCGGGCAAGGCGGGACAGGCAAAGGTCGATCAGGGTGACCATCAGGTCGAAGGTCTCGGCCGCCCCGCGCGCGCCGGCAATCTCGGCCAGGGCGATGGCTTGGGGGCGGTCCATGCGGGGCAGGGTGGCAAAGAGCCGGATAATGGCAGCGTAGAGTTTCAGCCCGTCTAGGTTGGTCATTCGGAACGCCTCCCCCACCGATCCGGCCGAGAGTTCGGCCAGCGCGGCGCGGTCTTCCGGGGCCACTTCACCCCCGGCCTGCGTCAGGGCATCCGCGAGGTCCTGCGGGCCAAGCGGGGTCAGACGAAGTTCGCGGCAGCGTGACCGGATCGTGGGCAGCAGACGCGCGGGCTGATGCGCGACAAGGAAGAGCGTGACGTTGGCGGGCGGTTCTTCCAGCAGCTTCAACAGCGCATTGGCCGAGGCGGTGTTCATCTCGTCCAGACTGTCGATGATTGCGGTTCGGCGGCCACCATCGGCGGCAGAGAGGGCGAAGAAGGATTTCATCTTGCGCACCTCATCAACCGAGATGACCTGGCTGAGGGCGGTTTCCTTGTCATTCGGTCCCCGGCGCAGCAGGAAGTTCCGCGGTTCGGCCAATTGCAGCAAGCGACGGGCGACGGGGTGGCTTGGCGGGATATCCAGCGTATCGGGCGGGGGGGGGGCGAACATGCCCCCGTCATCGTCCGGCGTGGCCAGCAGAAAGCGCGCCAAGCGCCATGCAAGGGTAGCCTTGCCGGTGCCTTTGGGGCCGGTCAGCATCCAGGCGTGGTGCAGCCTTCCAGTGGTGAAGGCTGCCAGAAACTCCGCCTCCTGCGCGCTGTGGCCGAACAGCGCCTGGGTTTCGCGCGGATGCGGCGCGCCTTCCAGGCGGTCAGGTTCGGGAAGTGGATCGGACTTTGCATCAGCCATGTGCGGCAGATTGCACAGGCTTGGGGGTGGGGGAAAGGGGGGTAGGCGCGGTCATGCCTTTGCGGGTCCCCCGCGATGCCGCCAAACACGTCAGCCGAGGTGAGGCAAGACCGTATGCCACACGCGGTCAGCCACGACAGCCTGATCGGCATCCGCGTCGATCACGCGGAATCGGGCATGTTGGGCGGCGAGGGCAAGAAACCCATCGCGGGCCTTTTGCTGGAAGGCGAGGCCCATGTCTTCGAACCGCAGCTCCTTTCCGGCGCGGGCGGTGGCGCGGGCAAGGCCTTTGGCAGGGTCGAGGTCGAATAGAAGCGTCAGGTCCGGTTCCAGCCCGATCATCAGCGCGTGCAGGCGATCAACCGTGGCGGTCAGGTCGCCCCGCGTTATGCCCTGAAATATGCGGGTGGAATCGGCGAAGCGGTCGCTGATCACGATTTCACCCCGGTCCAGCGCCGGGCGGATGGTTTTTTCCAGGTGGTCGCGCCGGGCCGCGGTAAACAACAGGATCTCGGTTTCGGCGGACCAGCGGTCGGTGGCGCCTTCCAGCACCAGACGGCGGATCTCTTCGGCGCCCGGGCTGCCGCCGGGTTCGCGGGTCAGGGTGACAGCGTGGCCCCGGGCCCGCACCGCTTCGGCCAACAGGCGGGCCTGGGTGGACTTGCCGGACCCGTCAATTCCTTCGAAGCTGAGGAAAAGCCCGGCCATTCAGCTGGCCGGCGACCCGATGTACTGCCCATAAAGCGACTGAGCTGCGACGGTGAGCCGACGCAGGAATCCGGCCTTGCCAATGTCAGCCTCGGCCACAAGGGGGAAGCGGCGGTCGGGCAGGTCCGGGACATGCACGATCAGCTCGGCCACCGGCGTGCCCATGGCCACAGGTGCGGTGAGGGGGCCGTTGTAGACTACCTCGGCCGTCACGCTGTCCTGCACCAGGGCGGGGACCAACAGACGGACATCTCCTGCCGGCACCAGACCGACGATATCAACATCTCCAAGATGCACCTCAGCCTCGGCCAGTCTGGTGCCGGTCTTGGCAACGGTCTTCTCCGAGAACTGCCGGAAGGCCCAAGCAACGATGCGTTCGGATTCCTCGGCACGGGCCTGTTCGCTTGGCAGGCCGGTGATCGCGAAGATGACCCTGCGGTCGCCCTGCTTAGCGCTGCCGACAAGGCCATAGCCTGCCTCTTGCGTGTGGCCGGTCTTCAGACCATCCGCGCCCACACCCAGATCCAGAAGCGGGTTGCGATTGAACCGGTTGTCGGGTGCTCGGTCTTTGTAATTGAACTCGGTCTCAGCGAAGATCGGGTAGTATTCAGGGAAATCCTCGATCAGATGCTGGGCCAGAATGCCAAGGTCGCGCATCGACATGCGGTGGGTCGGATCGGGCCAGCCAGAGGCATTGGCAAAGACAGAAGCGGTCATGCCAAGGGCGCGGCCGCGTTCGGTCATCTGGGCCGAAAAAGCCTCTTCCGTGCCAGCAAGGCCTTCGGCGACGACAACGCAGGCATCGTTGCCCGAGTTCACGATCATGCCATGAATCAGGTCTCGGACGGTGGGCCGATCGGTTTCCTGAAGGAACATGGTGGATCCGCCCATCGCCTTGGCGCGCGCGGAGACGGCAAACTCTGTCTCCATGGTGACGCGACCGTCACGCAGGGCTTCGAACAGCATGTTGATGGTCATCAGCTTTGACATCGATGCCGGGGGAACCGGCTGGTCGGCGTTCTTGTCCATTAGGACTGTCCCGGTCGTGACGTCGTAAACCCAGGCGGCGGTGGCCTGCGTTTCGAACGCATGGGCGGGCAGGGCCCCCAGCGCTAGCGCAAGGCAGGTGGCAATATGTCGGATCAGTCGCATCATGAGGAACAGCTTTGGCTATTGCAGGAAGAAGGCGTCGGCAAAGCCGGCGGCCTTGATGGATTTCAGAAGTTCGGCATCGCCTGTCGCGACAACACCCCAGACGGCCTTGCCGCCGGTTTCGGATTTCCGCGCCTGGGCGGTCACGCCGATCTTTTCCAGCGCCTGAACCGCCCGCGTGGCGTTCTCTTCCTTCGAGAACGATGCCACCTGGATCGTCCGACCGGCTGCCGCCGGCGCCTCGACGACTGGAGCGGCCGCGGCTGCTGCAGCAGCGGCTGCAGCGGCCTCTTCCTCGGCGCGGCGCTGGCGTCGGGTCTTGGCCGGTTCGGCTGCGGGCGCGGCCTCGGCTGTTGCCTCAGGCACTGCCGTGGCAATCCCCGTGGCGTCCAGCGGCGCAGTTTCGATTTCGGCAACGCCGGCCGCTTCGGGGGAAGCCGGAACTTCGGCGGCTCCGTCAGCCGTCGCACCAGCAGCGGCGGCGGCTTTTGCGGCAGCAGCGGCAGCCTTCTTGGCTTCGCGCGCAGCCTTGGCTTCGGCGCGGCGCTCTTTCCAAGTCTTGCGTTTGGGCGCCTCTGTCGTTGCAACCGCTGCATCAGCCGTATCGCCGACCTCATCAGCAGAGACTGCCCCGTCTGCCGCAGCCGCTCCCTCCGCCGCTCCGTCTGCCGCGACGGATCCGGCAGCGGCAAGCGCTGCCGTCGCGGCGGCGGCCGTTGCTTCGGCTGACAGATCGGTGCCGCCTTCGGCCTCCGTTCCGCCCTCTGCGGCAGTGCCGTCGGCGGCAGCCACTTCGGCGGGCGGAGCGGTCGCCGCAGCCGGGGCCTCGGGTTCGGCGCGGCGCAGGGCGGTCACGCGGATTTCAGAGGGTTGGCCAGCCAGAATGCCAAGTGCTTCTGCAGCGTCGGATGAAATCTGCAAACGCGGCCCGGGATTGTCACGCTCCCGCTTGAAGAGCGCGCCTTGCACGGATTTGCCTGTTGCCGGATTGAACATGACAACCCGTTCAGGGTTTTGCACATCGGGTGAAGCGACCCAGATGCCGCCAAGCGAAGGGCGGCCGTCCCACAGGGCACTGTCCGTGGCCTGAAACACTTCAGGCGCCTCGACATCCCCGGCCGCCGCCGCCCGCGCAGTTGGTGCGGCGGGCGAGCCCGATACGCCGCCCGACCCTGTGCCTTGCACGCACCCCATAAGCAACCCGGAGGCTGCAAGTCCGAAAACAATGTGCCGAAGTGCTGCCTGTGCCATCTTCCGCCCTCAATGCTGCGCAATCTGAATGCTGCGCTTTTTGCTGTTCTTGCCTGACCGGATGGGCTTCCCCACGGGCTGTTTCCGCCCTTGTCCGCACCACGCGCGCCTGCCAATGCCGGTACCATATCGTCTTGTAGGGGCGGTGGGAAGGGCAGAGGCATCCCAGCCCCTTCACGATCAGCGGATTTCGCCCCAGGCGTCCCCTTTCAGAATCAGACTCCAGCCGTTAGAGCGCAGAGGTCGGAGGAGTGGCGGAGTGGTTTAACGCACCGGTCTTGAAAACCGACGTAGGGGAAACTCTACCGTGGGTTCGAATCCCACCTCCTCCGCCAATTTCCCTTGAGAAAGCGTTCTCCCGATCCGGCTGCGGCCGGATTTTTCCGTTGTTTTAGAGGGTTGTGCGGGAGGGGCTGTGAACCGGCCCCCTCGCAAAGACGCTCGGAAGCGGTCTCCGGAGCCCGATATTCTCCGGGCCTCTCGACTCCGAGCAACCGGTTCAGAGCCCGTAATCAGTTGAAGAAAGTGAGAATAATTCCCGCGCCACCTGAATATTTCGACGCCGGTGGCGTCAGTAGGAAGGAACAGAAATCCAACCCGCTCATTGCTCCCTCCGGAGTAGCAAACGCCCTCGGCCGTTAAGAATTTTTAACGAAGACGGGATCGCTCGCGTAGGAGCCGAGGAGAACTAAACCGGACCTCGACTCTCACAAGATCGACGACGCGGCGATGGCGATCCTCAGGAATACGCTGCGTGACGGTAGCCGCATCTGGAAAAGGATTGCATCGTCGATTTTTCGCCGTCTGCAAAACGTTTGTTCAATGATCCAGTCGGGAAAGCCAAATCTCTCAGCCTAGCGGAAGCGGGAAGGGCCGAACCGAGGTGGCTCTTGATGATATGTTCGCGAAACGACATGAACCCGCACCCCAAGGATCCGAAGCTTGAAGCTAGCCAAAGAACTGCGCATCACATCCCAGTTGGCCAGAAAAAAGGCGATGATCTGCTCGCGCAACACGAAGACTGAGGAGATGCACGCCGAGATCGTCCCGGTCAACTGCAAGAGCGACTACTAAGACGTGTTCCTCACGGACGCCGAAGGCAGCCAGATTCCAGGCGCCGAACCATGCCATCTCGTCGACCAGATGCGGCACTTGATGCAAATTATCGTCAACCGGCTGTACGACTTTTTCCTCAAGACCGACGATCCGTAGTTCCGCGACCGCTTGGACCGCTGGCGTTCAGTCTCCGATCCTTGGGACGAACCGCAGTTGGACGCAGCCTTCTTCGACAGTGTGAGCGAGGCAGCGGTCTCGCATAATGTTGCCAATTTGGGATTGCACGCGCTGTCCGCTTCAGACGATTATCTTTCCTAGCAAGCTGAAGGCGCGCAGGTTGGCACGATCACAGAAAACGAAAGTCGTCGAGCATTTGTTTGACAAGTACTGGAACGTATCGACAGGCGCTCTCGACAAGAGCCTGATGAGCCTAGACGATGTCGCGCAGGCCATTCGAGAATGCACTGATCTTTACGGCTTGACGTTAAGCGACCGTAATCCAGCGAACTTCATGAAAGATCTACTGCGCGGCGCCAACGCATCCAGCAACTGGCCGGCCTCCGTCGCGGCCAAACGCTACACTGCTGTCCAGCGGACCGGCGACGGGGAGTGTTTCGAGTTCATCCCCTACCGCTTCGGCCAGGTCGAGCCATTTCTCGATGCGTTCGGAGTACGTCAAGACGCGCCGCGATATCCGGTCCAATCGATCAGCATTCCGCTCGTATCCAAGTCGCTCGGACGTTCGGACGAGACCTGGCAGGTCCAGACAGCGATCAACTTGCGTGTCGTCGAGACCCATTTCGCGGTGGCGGCTGCGTTTCCCTTGCTGGAACTGGCTCATCTTCAAATGGGCATCAAGCTGCGATCTACCGAGATCGACGCATTGTTTCTGGGTAAGGCTGGCGATCCGCAACGCCCAGAGTCCGTTCTCGTTACCTGTGAAGCGAAGCAGGCGAAAGATCCGCTGATTCAAAGCCAGATTATAAACCAAGTTCGCGCTGCGTTTGCTGAAGCAAAGGTAGACACCGTCGTTCCCATCGGTTTGCGCACTATTAGAGGAGTCGGTTTCTATCTGACCGAGTTCGCAGCCGTGAAGCGGGCCGAAGCGTCGGCACTGGAGGAATTGACGCTAGCTAGCGACGCCATCTATGTGTTGCATCCCCCTGTTAAGGGCATATGACGCCTCGGTTTCTTCCTGCCTACGCTTGCGCGCACCACTTTTCTTGTCTCGGCGCCCGATAGGGTTCTGGACCTCGAAATATGCTGCAGCCTCAGTATTTCCCATACTAAGGAGCTTTTCTTCTCCAAGACCCATGGCTTCAGTCGGGCGTGTGGGGGGAATCCCGAGCGCTGCGATGACGACGCTGCCAACCGCGCGAGCGAGCGGCGGCGGCACCGAGTTCCCTATCTGGCGTGCGCCGTGCCATTTGGTGACGTTGAAGCGAAACCAGTCCGGAAAGCCGTGGAGGCGCGCCATTTCGCGCACAGTTACACACCGGTCGTATGCGTAGTGAATTGGCCTCGGGCTGGTGAACGCTCCACGCGAAGAATCTGTTCCTGCCCGCAGAGTATTCGACACACCGTCGGCTGGCAGCTTGAACAAACGCGAGATGGGTTCGACGCGACCCTGTTCGGTTTCCCTAAAGCGTCGACGGGAAATCTCAGTGTGCTCTGTGCGTGCGCTGGAGGTCAACCGTGAAGGATCCCAGATCCGAGGATGCCCATAACCCCATGAATCGTTACCTAGTCCCCGCAGCGCCTCGGCATAGGCGCTCGGTTTTCCGAGGGCCACCGTTTGGACAGAGTCAGCATGAAGAAGGAGATCGAACATCTCTGCGTTTGGAAGATCGGCGAGTGCATCTTGGCAGGTCGGACGCTCGGCAATCGTCTTGGGATATGCCGGAAGAGCGCGGCCCCTTTTTGCACCCATCAGAATCAAGCGCTGACGATCTTGCGGGACGCCATAGTCTGCTGCGTTAAGGACCCGCCAATCGCGCTGGACGGAGTATCCGATTTCTTCGAATTCCTCGATCAGCTCAAAAAGAAACTTTCGATGCCGTCCGACAGTGAGGCCTTTCACATTCTCGAACACGAAGTAGCTCGCATCGAGCTCCCGGACTAAGCGAACGAAATCCTTGACCAGCGAGTTTCGTGGGTCGTCAATTGCGCGTTGTCCGATCAGCGAAAACCCCTGGCACGGAGCTCCGCCCAAGACGACATCGACGGTCCGATCCCCTATGCCGGCCGCTGCGCGGATCTCGATGCCGGAGACGTCCCTTACTGATCGCGGGATAATTGCGCAGTTGGGAAAATTGAATTTATGGACCGCTGCGTGAACGGGATCAATCTCAACGGCAGCTACCACGTCGAAGCCTGCCTGTTCGAAGCCCAAGCTCATCCCGCCAGCGCCTGAGAACAAATCGACTCCAATCGGTCTCGCCATTCTGTAGCCTCCAAGGTTTCTACCCAACATATGGATGTGTCTCCAGATTGACCAGCGAAACCTAGCTTCTCAGGAAGGCTTCGACGCGGCCGACGGCTCCATCGAGGCCTCTCAGCTCGCACTGCCAGACCACCATCGGTTCCCATCCAGCTTCCCGTAGCTGGGTTAAGGCCTTGTTGTCTCGTTCTCTGTTTGTTTCAATCTTTGGTTGCCAGTACTCTGGCCTGGACCTGGGCAGTCTGCCCCACCTGCAGCCATGACCATGCCAAAAGCAGCCGTGCACGAACACAACCTTCTTTCGCGACGGAAACACGATGTCTGGGCTGCCCGGTAGATCACGACGATGGAGCCTGAAGCGATACCCGAGCCGATGAAGAGCGCGTCGGAGGGCAAGTTCGGGCAAGGTGTCCTTCTGGCCGACTTTGGACATGATGTACGAGCGGCGCTCCGCCGTTACGTGGTCGGCCATGAGCTTGTTCTTTTAAGGCTCGAGTGGAACGGACCTCGGCACCTAATCTGGGTCTGAACTATCCGAACGAACCTATGCAACGATTTCTGCGAAGCTCGGCAGATACTTGTAGTACTGCTGAAAAGAACGGATTTGTCTCTCATGTAGGTCGAAACCGAGCTCCTGAATACGTGCACGGGTCAAGTTGGCGACGGTCGGCAGTTCTGCTTGCAACGTAGCGATTTCTCGGAGGGTCATTGGAGGAGCTTCGATGATTTCCCCTACGATGCCATTCCAGCACTTGTCATCTATCATGGCTCGAGCGGCGGCCGCCGCCCCCTTAGCCGGCAGAATTCCACCCACAGTAACCATGGCAACGCTGTCAAGATATGATAGCCTAAAGGCTTCAATGAAGCCGCCAGGCCGCGCCGCATCAGCGACCTCCGACTTCAAGAAATCAGCTGCTAGACCTGCAAGTGTTGTCGGAAGCGTCTCCTTCTCGCATTCTTCCTTGGAAAGCTCGTCTGGGACTACATCACCCAAAAGCGCCCGGATCCGGTCAGCTCTGTTGACCGGCTTGCCGTACGCATTTTGGGTCGCACTGAAAGTGAACAGGACGACGCTATTCGGCGGAGCATTCGTCACCACCCATTGCATGTCCTCAACTATCTCCTCGTCAAGCGCACTATCGTAGTCAAGCCAAATTATCCAAGGACGAGCACTGAATCCATCAATTCCAAGAACATCTGGAAGCCGGGTTTTTGCTCGCCCCTCCATCACAGAGATCGTTCGATATACCTTATTGAAGGTCGCACGTTTAAACCCGATTTCATTTGCCTCGATAGACACCATGTCATTGATCTCGAGAACCCTGTGCGCCTGAATGAAGTCGGTGAACCAAATCGAACCGAAGCCTACATAAACAGCATTTCCAAGATCAATAGCGCCGGCGATCCGACGCAATCCCTCAAAAACCAATCCTCTCTGGACGCTCTTACTCGGACGAATGCTGTAGTTGACTGAATCAAACGATGCCATTACTCATCACCCACAAGATCTTTAAAGGCGTACTCGAAGGACTTCAATCCAACGTCCTTGTAAGCCATGTTGATATTGCCAAATGCCGAAGCGAGGCTTCTTAACCTTTGCCGCGGGACGGTGTAAAGTACATTTGCTTCCGGGACCTTTGTCTTTTGAATGATCCTGGGAAGCTCCACCTCCTGCCGGATGGCCACCTCGAATATTGGCACAGCCTTAGCGGCTGCTTCTCTCTGAATTGCTTCTTCTCTAATCTGCTTTCGGGTGTTTGTGTATGAGATCCACTCTTTTGTTGTCTCACGCATCTTTGGGCGAAACTGTCTGTAGACCGCCGATGTCTCGTCTACGCTACGCTTTGTTGTCGTTAATGGCAGGAGGTCAGCGCGTCGAGAAGAGAAAACTATGATGCCCATGAACCCCGTGTACTGAGGGTGCCACTGAGGCCAGCCCTCGGTTCCCCAGCCCGTGACAGTCGTTTTGTCAGCAGCCAGAACTATCCTTCCATTGCATATGACATACCATCCGGAAGTATTCTGATCATCGTCGAAGTCTTCGCTGGGTTCGCTGTCGTTCGGAGGTGGAGCGGCCATGCCGGCCAAAATTTCGACAAAAACCCTCTCGCCGTCCATCACATTCTCAAACTGAGCTCGCATGGGGCTGAAATCTCCACCCTGACGAAGCTCAATTGTCCATCCAGAGACCGGCTTGCCTTGAACCTCAATTACGAGACCGCGGTGTAAGTGGAGTGCGTAATCGCGAGCTATTGAGCGCCTCAAGTTCTTGATGAATCTTGGGCTCTCGAAAGACCTTCTTGCTGCCTCGGTGAGATCAGAGACGGTGATTTTGACCCCCTTTTGGTCCAAGTGCTCTGACTCTTCAATGTCGAAGTCCCAGTTCTCGTCACCCGAAGCCAACCAGGCCTCAACGTTTATCGGTACGCGAAAGGATTCCAGATTCTCGTCAATTTCATAGGTGCTTCGAATGTCGATCTGTGTCCCAAGCTTAAAAATCGCTCGCTTCATACCAATACCGTAGACCCCGATGCTGAAGTTCTCTGTCTCAGCCTTGTCCTTTCGTCCAAAAGTGAAGGCGTATTCGACCGCGTCATCTAGGGTGATGCCGCCGCAGTTGTCTGAAATTTCGAAGCGATCCTCCTCGATCCTGATGCTGATCTTATAGGCAGAGAGATTCGTTTTGTCATCGAGGCTTAGCGGGTGACCCCCAGACAGCTCCCAAGCCCCGTCAATACTATTGTCCACCAAATCGAAAATACAATCTTCCAGCGTGATATCCCGGGTTATCATGCGAACGAAGAATGCCTTGGTTGGATTTGCGTCTGCCCTTTTCTTTTCGGCTGGGATCATGAAAACCGCTCCGCAATGTGTAGAACTAAAGAATGGCGAGGGTCGCCTGCCTCGTCGCTACATTGCCTCGTAGCGTGACGTTGCAATCCTGACTGCCGCTTCATCCCAAGATACAAGGTATGGGAGCCAGTCGCGTGGACACAAGCAGAAAGCGAACTCCTACAGAAGAGAAGTGCGTTGGTCCGACCAGGCCATCGAATATGGTTCTAGCAAGCGTGTCAGGCTGACCTCCGACCCGTGTCTACCGTCCAGAACCGCTTCGACGATGTCCGGCGCTAACAGGGTCAGGCGCAGGACACGGGCCATATAGGTGAAGGCGATGCCTTCCATCTCAGCCAACTCCGAAATCGACGCGACCTCCCCCGACTCCAACATCCGCTTCCAGCGAAAGCCCCGCGCCAGTGCCTTGACCAACGTGTTGTCCGTCTGGCGCGGCTGCGTGGCACCCTCGGGAAGCTGCATCTCCCTCCGCCCACCGCGTTTCACGATGCGGAAGGGGACGTGGAGCGTCACTGTCTGGGGGATCGGCGTGCCTCGGGTCATGCTGGTGTTCCCATGACTCCGGCCTGCATCTCTCTAACGAGGCCGTCGAGGCCATCGACCCGAAGTCGGACGTTCAGCCCATCGGTGGCAATGTCCACCCGTTCGACCAGCAGCGCCACGATGCGCGCCTGCTCGGCGGGGAAGAGTTCATCCCACAGTGGATCAAGTTGTGTCAGTGCATCTCTGGCCTCGGCCTCCCTGATGTCGGCGCCATGCTCGCTCGCTGCCTTCCATGTGCCCGCGACGATTTCGGGCTGGCGGAACACGCCGCGGAGCTGGTCGATGACAGCCTTTTCGATATCTCCGGCCGGAACGCGCCCAACATGGCAGGATCCCGCACCATGCTTCACGACCGTCTGGCTGACGTAGTAGCGGTAGAGCCGCCCGCCCTTGCGGGTATGCGATGGCGAGAAAGCTGCGCCGTTTGGCCCATAGAGCAACCCCTTGAGGAGCGCCGGCGTGTCAGCACGGGTGCGGGCTGCCCTTTTGCGCGGACTTTCCGTCAGGATGGCATGAACCTTGTCCCATACCTCGCGGTCGACGATCGCCGCATGCTCACCCGGGTAGCTGGTGCCCTTGTGCACCGCCTCGCCGATGTAGACCCGGTTGTTCAGCATCCGGTAGATGAACTTCCTGTCCATCCGGTAGCCGCGACTGGTTGTGACACCGCGCTCGGTCAACTCACGCATCAGAAGCGTGGCGGAGCCGATCTCGATGAACCGTTTGAACACCCAGCGGACAATGGCGGAATCCTCGGGGTGCTCGACCAGACGGCGGTCCTTCACAACATAGCCAAGCGGTACGCCGCCACCCATCCAGATGCCCTTCATCCGGCTGGCGCGGACCTTGTCACGGATGCGTTCGGCCGTCACCTCGCGCTCGAACTGGGCAAACGAGAGCAGGATGTTGAGAGTCAGGCGCCCCATGGACGTGGTGGTATTGAAGGACTGCGTGACGCTGACAAAGGTGACGCCGTTCCTGTCGAACACCTCGACCAGCTTGGAAAAGTCCATCAGCGAGCGGGACAGCCGGTCGATCTTGTAGACCACCACCACATCGACCAACCCGTCCTCGATATCCGCAAGCAGCCGCTGCAGGCCGGGGCGCTCCAGCGTGCCCCCGGAGATGCCGCCGTCGTCGTACTGATCGCGGACCAGCACCCAGCCCTCCGACCGCTGACTTGCGATGTAGGCCTCGCAGGCCTCGCGCTGTGCATGCAGGCTGTTGAACTCCTGCTCCAGCCCTTCTTCGGAAGACTTCCGGGTGTAGACCGCACAGCGCAGTTTGCGGACGATGGCTTTGTTTGGGGCGTTCATCTGTGCCCCCGATGGTTCTTCAGCCCGAAGAAGGTCCAGCCGTTCCAGCGGGTGCCAGTTATGGCGCGGGCGATGGCAGACAGCGACTTGTAGGGCCGGCCCTGCCATTCGAAGCCATCCTTCGTGACAGTGACGACGTGCTCGACGCCCTGCCAATCCCGCAGCAGCCGAGTGCCGATGATCGGCCGATCCCGGTCAAAACGGATGCTGCGCTTCTTCTTGTCGCCGCCATCCAACTCCTCGCCCAGCTTCTCCAGCCGCCGGATCGTCTCGGGCTTCAGCCCGCCATAGGCCAGTTCCTGGATGCGGTAGGCGAGGCGGCTTTCCAAGTAGCGCCGATTGAAGGGCGGCGGTTCG
This sequence comes from Tabrizicola piscis, assembly GCF_003940805.1. NCBI lineage: Bacteria > Pseudomonadati > Pseudomonadota > Alphaproteobacteria > Rhodobacterales > Paracoccaceae > Tabrizicola > Tabrizicola piscis. The sequence continues at coordinate 498,408 of NZ_CP034328.1, read as the reverse complement.
GTTGCGAACAACTCGCGCCACTGCGTCTTGAGTGCAGGCGTTGGCGTGGTCTTCAGCGCGGCCAGGCGGGCAGCGATAGGGTCATGGTTGGTCATGCGGTTCTCCGTTCATTGGGAGTTGCATGACCCCTCTGCTCGGGCGGGAAGTGTAGCGAACTTTCTCCAGTCACGTCAGATAGTTCGCTTGACTGGCGCATGTGCAGGCGGATCAGGCCGAGGGCCAAAATGCGGCACAACTCGGCGCGGCGTTCGGCGGGGGACATGTGGAACGGGGAGAGTGGGTTCGGACCGGACATGGCAGACCTTTCGGTTTCATCTGCCAACCAAAGGCCAACTGGGACCGCGAAATGGGACAGTCGCCACAGAAACTTCTTCGCAGAAGCGCCGGGCCAATATACCTTGGGTTGAATTTTGCGAAGTCGAATTTTTGCGGAGGCATTCATGGTCCGTGCTCCGACGAAGACCTGCCCCAACCTGCACCGGGTTCTGGTCGAAGCTCCTTTAGACCTGCTAGCGCGGTTCATGGAGGGAAAGCCGTTTCAAAGATCTGATTGGCTCGCCAACTACAGATTTGCGACGGATCACCCTGACGGGCGCGACCGCGCATTGAGGATGCTGGACCACGAGCTCAAGTCGACGCTGCTTCCGCTCGAAACGGAAGCCACACGAATTGCAAACATTGCCGGACCACGAGGGCAGTTTGCTCTCGAAGGCTTGCTGCATGACCAGGATGATGGGGTGCACACTGCAGCCTTCCTAACGCACCATGACGAGCTCGCTCGAAGTCTCTGGGCTTGGCTGGACGCAACCCCGTTGTTCGAAGCGGCCGAGAATGTTCTCCATCTGCGGCTCTATCGTCGTTATGAGAAGCATTATCAGACATTTCAAGCGGCGCCGGTCAGCGACGATGAACGGCACGTTGGCGGCAAGTCGCTGGAGGAGTTTCTTCAAGACTTGGAACAGGGCCTTAAGCGGGGTTCGGGGTGCAGGACAGAGAGATACGATATTCCTGCTGAAGATGGAGAACCCCAGGCAGAGATGTACATCATCCGTCATCCGAACCTGCCAACGGCCGCGCGCGAGATCGACGACGACGGAACCGTGTCGAAATTCTATTTCCGACCGCCGGGTGAAGCTATGGTGGTGTTCGTTCCCTCTACGGGACTTCTGCACGTCCGCGCAGACACGAGGGCCATCCGTCATCTGGTCTGGAAGTCGTTCGTGACAAAGGTGCTGGTGCAGGATTTGTCTCACCAGCCCGTCGACTTCCGGGCCTACGATATTTCGCGCTTTCTGACTGATCTGGACCTTTGCACCCCGGAGGACGGGGAGGCTCTTATCAAGGAGGTCTGGCTAATACGGGTCGACGCAAGCATCAGGACACTTGGCAACAGGATTGCCCTTTCAACAACCATCGGACAGAACGTCCGTAATCTAATCGACAGTCAGCCCGGGCTGGAAAAGGTCTTCACAAACGCCGTTGCTGTACGTTTTGTCGAAATTGCAGTGCGGTATCGGCGTTCCGGACATCGCGAGGACCAAACGCTCACCTTTACCATTTCCGATGGCAATACCTGCAGCTTGATGAGCGTGGCCGACACCTTTGAACAGGCTCTAGGTCACCGGCTTCTTAGAGCGTGGGGAATTCTGGCGGTTGGACGAGCTCCAACCGATGCGGACCTCCGCACCGTGCTGCCCGCAGCATTTACGCTTTGGGATACCGGAGCAGAAAAGGTGACCGGGGCATGGCTAATAGAAAGAAACATTGACGCCGACAAGCTGCAGGATCTCGGGTTTCTTGCCCCTTACGGCTGGGACGACGTAGATTTAATCGAAGACGAGAATGGAATGGGCGTCCAGGCTGCGGTGGTCGATGCGGGAAGCAATATGGTCGAGCTCGGCGCTGCTCCGGGACAGATGGCACCGGTCGTCCAAGCAAGCCGCTATCGCCTCTATAGGGTCAGGCCGGACTGGGTTGAACAGTACCTGAAGCAGAATGCCTGCAAGCAGTTTCGGTCGAAAAAAGTTGAAGTCATTAACCCAAATATGCTGGCTCTTGGATCGCTCGAAGTCGATGGCGCGCAGATTCCCGTCTACCTTGCCCGTCGTCTCATGGATGAGAAGTGCTATGCCGAGGTCGACACTGCGCTGCGTTCGAGATCCAATCTAGGGATTGGACTAGTTCTGAACGCCGGACGCCGCGCTGGGTTCACGCTTGCGGCCAATGTGCTGGTGTCTGTCGTAGATAACTTGGTTGAGACCCCGGTCGATGAAGTTGAGGCCTTGGTATTCGACACCGAAAACTTGCGTGCTGCATTCCTGCGGCACCGAAACTTGGCCCAAGGCGGCGAAACGGTTGAACTGGTAATGACCGGCGGGAGTACCGCTATCCTCCAGGTCCCCGGGAGAGGGACTATCAGCATTGAGGGAGAAAATCGGCTCCTGGTCCTGGGACGACTTGTCGGAGCCTTTAAGAAGGCGGGGGGCTCAATGAAGACCGAAAACATGCTCGCTGGGATCGAAGGCCAGTCTCTCTCCAACATCTTCGGCGCGGATCTCTGGAACAAGCTGAAATCCGGGTTTCTGCATTCACCCAAGAGGGGGCAATGGCAGATCGCTTCGTGATCTCCAACTCCGTTCCAACTCCGATCGGAGGGTCTGACTAACTCCGATTCGGGCAGGCATCGACGCCCTGTAGCTTATGCACAGGAGCCTCCCATGGCCTATCCGTTCGACCACCGTCCACCCACAAGTGCCGCCCGTCCTCCGTCTGCCATCCAAGCAGCGGAGTGGCGCTGCGTTGAGTGCGGCAAGCTGCTCGGCGTCCGCCACGGCGCGCGCCTGCACATCCGGCTTCAGCGTCACAACTACCTGGTGAGCCTGCCGGTCGACGCGACCTGCCACGGCTGCGGTACCCCCAACCGGACCTGACATCGCAGCGGGTGCCCCTGGGCGCCCGTTTCGCTTTTCCAACTTCGCAACCCTCTGCGAGCCCCCGTGAGGCGCCAGACGCCCGGCCGAAAGGCTGGACGTCATGCGCGCCTCCTGGTCCGCACTTCACGCTTCCTTCACCCGCGTGCTGAATCGCACCTCATCCGAAACCGAGTACAAGGTGATGGGTCTCGCTCATTCCGAGCTTGCCGCGTTTCCAACAATTGCCTCCCTCATGGAACATCAGCGCGAATCGACAGCTGATCCGACATCTCGGTTCGGTGTGATCCGCGCGCTGGTTGCCGCGGCACAGTCAGATCAGAGTCACCGGTCGACCGCGCAGGTGATGGTCATCGTCGCACTCTGGCCGGGCCTTGATGCGGTGTTCTGGCGGCTCGCCCGGGGGTTTCCGTCAGCGCACCACGACCTTGCGGCGGAAATGATTGGCCGGTTGGGCGAAGCTATCCTGACCGTCAATCTCGAAAAAGTCACCGCCGTCGCAGGCACACTCCTTCGCAATTTGGAGCGCGACATTCGCCGCGCCTTGATCGAGGACCGAGTGCACGCCGAAGCCAGCCGGCCGATCGATGAGCCCGCGATCGCATCGGCCGTCGCTGAAGCGATAGCAGATAAAGCGGGCGACGCTCCTGATCTGGCGGACCACCTTGTCGGCATCAGTCGGAAGGACGCACTCCTCCTGACGCGAGTGTTCCTCCTTGGCGAAACCCATGAAGAGGCGGGGCGTGCGCTCGGCCTCGGCTCTTCCGCGTCCCGCAAGCGCGTCCAGCGTGCCGTTCAGAAACTGCGATCACGCCAAAAGAAACCTCCCGCCCTGTCCCATTTGGGTCCGCCGGTTGGCCTTTGACCGTCAGATGGCGCTGACAGGAGGCATCAAATGGACGGCGGTCAGGACGACTACGAAAAACTGCCCGGCTACTTCCGCGCCTGGGATCTGGCCCAGGTGATCATGGCCGGCCGGCGCTACCGGATTGAGGACGTCGGCATTCTGGCGGATGGCGGTGCACTCTTTGCTGTTTTTGTCGCCGTTGCTCCGGGGGTGTGCTGAGATGCAGTCACCTCCCGCAATCATCTGGCTCACCACGGGCGAACTGGCAGACCGCTTGCGCCTGACAACCAGAACGCTTGAGCGGTGGCGTGCGGCACAATACGGGCCGGAATGGCACCAGATGGGTGGATCCATCCGGTACTCCCTGGCCGATGTCGAAGCGTTCGAGATCCTTTCCAGCTGCGGGAGGCGTGCATGAACGGCCCGCACCACTTCGATGCCCCTTGCCTCGCTTCAGCCCTGGAGTACGCTCGCAGAGGTTGGCATGTGTTTCCGGCACCAGCCGGGGAAAAGAAATCCCACACATCAGCGCAGTTTGGAAATGGCGAACGCTGGGGCGGAACGACGGACCCGACCCTGATCCGGAATTACTGGCGGCAATGGCCAAGTGCGAATGTTGGCATTGCCTGCGGACCCGCCTCGGGCCTCCTGGTGATCGAGTGCGACACGCCTGAGGGCCATGCCGTTGATGGCATCGCCAGTATGCAGAAGCTGATTGCTGCCCATGGCCCGCTCCCCGATACGATCGAGGCGCTCTCGCCCTCCGGCAGCTGGCACCTCTACTTCAAGTATCCGGCGTCTTTGGAGATCGGCAATTCCGCCTCCCTGATTGCCCCCGGTGTGGATGTTCGCGGTGAGGGCGGAATGGTGATCGGGGTTCCCTCGGTCAAGCCGGGCAAGGCTGAACCCTACCGCTGGAAGAACCCACCGGGACTGTTCGAATTGGCCGATTGCCCGGACTGGCTCCTTCAGCTCTGCACAAAGAAGAAAGAGAAAGTTGCGGATGAGACCGGGTTCCACTTCGATACCGGAACATCCTACTCCACCACTGGAACGGCGGAAGTGGAGGATTTGCTGTCCTGGATCGATCCTGATGCGGGTGGCTATTACGCCTGGCTCGATGTGTTGATGGGCCTGCACCACCATTTCCGCGGCTCCGGCGAAGGGCTGGGCCTTGCGGACGACTGGAGTCGGCAGGGCGCGAAATACAAGCCCGGCGAGGTAGCAGAGAAGTGGGCCGGCTTTGACGCCAACGGCAAGAAGACCCTCTCCACAGTTGCGGCAATGGCGCGGCAGAACGGCGCGGACCTCTCCGCAATAGCGCGAAAGCACCGGAGCAGCGGTGCGGCGGGTGGAGGTCCTGGCGGACAATCGGAAACGGGTTCAGAGTCCGCACCCCCGAACGATGGCACGAATGGCGAGATCGACCTTTCCCATGATGCTCTCGCTCGGGACCTGGGCCAGCGCGGCTGGAACAGGGACGCGAAATTTGTCGCCGTTCAGGGTCGCTGGTACCTATGGGACGGCCGTCGCTGGGCTGTCGATGACTGCCTGCGGCACATGACACTGGTGAGGGGCTTCCTTCAACAACGGGCTTGCGAACTCCGCGCTTGGGCGGACGCGAAGGCAGAAGGACTGTCAGAGGCGGAAAGTGAGAAGATCACTGCCTGGGCCACGAGGGAGGGCCGCAGTCTCCGCAGCGCTAACACGGTTGCCGCCGTTAGCACGCTTGCGCGATCGAACCCAGCTAGTGTCACCTTGGCCGATGCCTTTGATGCAGACTTGTTTCTACTCGGCACACCAGGGGGCACTGTGGACCTGAAGACCGGTATGCTGCGGCCAGCACGCCGTGAAGACATGATCTCCAAGCTGACTGCAGTCACCCCTGCACCTGTCGGCACGCGCGCACCGACCTGGCTGCAGTTCCTTGATGAGGTTCTGGACGGCGACATCGAGACCATCGAGTTCCTGCAACGGGCGGCAGGCTACGCCCTTACCGGGCTGACGACCGAGCACAAGCTCCTGTTCCTGTACGGGACCGGTCGCAACGGGAAGTCCACGTTTCTGGAGGCGCTGCAGTGGTTGTGGGGCGATTATGCGAGACGCTCGGCGGCGACGACATTCCTGTCTTCGGTAGGTGAACGGCACCCCACTGACGTCGCTGGTCTTGCTGGCGCACGGCTGGTCGTTGGATCGGAGCTGCCTAAGGGCAAATGCTGGGATGAGGCAGTGCTGAAGGACCTGACAGGCGGCGACAAGATGACGGCCAGGTTCATGCGGGGCGATTTCTTCGACTTCGTGCCGCAGATGACCCTGATGATTGCCGGCAATAACATGCCAAGCCTTCGTGGCGTGGACGAGGCTCTCCGCGCCCGCATGGTGCTGGTGCCCTTCACGGTGACCATCCCGGCCGAAAAGCGAGACCCGAAACTGGCTGAGAAGCTGCGTGCTGAGGGTCCGGCCATCTTGCGTTGGGCCATTGAAGGCGCTCTCGAATGGCAGCGGCGCGGGCTTGCAGTGCCGGCGCGTGTTGCGGCCGCCTCCACCGAATATCTGGACGGGGAAGACTTGCTCGGACAATTCCTCGCCGATGAAACGGTGCGCGCCCCGGGCGAGTTTCTCTATACGACAGACCTTCACCAGCGGTTCCGGCAATGGGCCGAGCTTCAAGGGCTCGGGTCCTGGACCAGCCATACTCTCACCAAGGAGATGAAATCCCGAGGCTTCCAGGACAGCCGCCGCAGCGCAGGACGCGGGTTCTTCGATCTGCGATTGGCTCGGTCATGACACTTATGACACTTCTTCCCATATCTACCGTTAGCGCGCGCGCATACGCGTCCGTGCGCGCCATACGTCCTATATGGAGAGAAGTGTCATAAGTGTCATGCCGCAGCAGGTGCTGGGGGTGAGGCGGTCGGATGAAGGCGATGGGGAAGCGAGGTGGGATGCCTTCGCGATGGAGGTCAGGAGCGCAAGTCCGCTTCGAGCCCATTGCGGGCGGCCGTTCCCCGTGGGACATGAAAGCTGGCGTATGCGAGCAGGGGGGTTAAATGGACGTACAGCTAGCCGTGATCGTCCTTCTGACTTTTGTGATTCACCTAATCGGGACGCTAGCATACGCGTTTAGAATTGCAGGAGTTCGGACCGGCCATATCGCCATAGCGTTCTCGCTGTTCAATATCCTAGTTCTGCTGTCGCGGACATCAAACTCCTTTCAGGGCCCGCTTCTTGCGAAGCGTATCGAAATCGGCATACAGGACCCATCGCAGTTCGATCCCACGTTTGATTATGTTCTCATCATCAGTGCGGCATCAGTTGCAACGCTGGTGGGAGGGCTACTGATCCCTACATTTCAACGGCTCACCACAATAGCGGTGGACAGCTTCCATCGGAGCCGCTCGATGCCGCGACTCTTGTTTCGATCCCTGACCCCGCGTGGCCTATCTGTGCTTACGCAGTCAGCTGCGATACCTGCTTTCCAGAATCTTGAAGCCCTCAAGCTGCCCACGAATGTCCCGATCAAGGTGATAGTGATGAACTTCGCTGTCAGTGCGTTGTGGTCAGTGGGTGTAATAGCCTCGATCTATGCTGGTCTTCTTGAACCTGACTATCGTGTGACAGCAAGCTCTCTGTCTGCCACGATCAATGGCGTTGCCACCATAATGATGTTCATGCTGATTGATCCATACTTGGCTGGTTTGACTGATGACGCGGCAAAGGGTCGAGTTCGCGAGGATTTTTTCCGAAAGGTAATCATCTGGATGATCTTGTCCCGGTTCTTGGGCACCCTTGCCGCTCAGTTCTTGGTGTGGCCCTCTGCGCATGTGATCGCAACCATCGCGCGATGGATATAGCGAAAGATGGACACCATGGTGCCCAGATGGCCGAAAAGAACTATTGTCGAGAATTGAAAGATCTCGTCCTCGACTGGCTGCCTTGTCCGCAAAGCAGTCGTCTGCGGTTTATGATATCGGGGCATCTTCGCTGAACCATGTCGGCCCGTGTCGTAAAATGTCATATAATTACATGAATACAATGGCTTAAGCCTGTGATATCCTTCCCCCTGAGCCGCAGAATTCGCATCGGGGGGTGGCATGGACCGCAGTACAGACCTCAGCATCAGCTACCGCCCCATCGCGGACCTGATCCCGTATTCTCGCAACGCCCGCACGCACAGCGAAGCCCAGGTCGCGCTGATCGCCGGCTCGATCCGGGAATATGGCTTCACCAACCCGGTGCTGGTGGATGGCGCGAACGGCATCATCGCCGGCCACGGCAGAGTGATGGCCGCGCGCAAGCTGGGATTCGCCAAGGTCCCAGTCATCGAACTGGCCCATCTGAGTGAGGCACAGCGGCGAGCCTACATCCTCGCTGACAACAAGCTGGCAGAGCAGGCCGGCTGGGACCGCGAGTTGCTGGCGCTGGAGCTTTGCGATCTGCGCGACATGGAAGTGGACCTGACCAGCCTCGGCTTTGATGCGGGTGAACTGGATGCCTTGCTGAATGCAGGGGAAGCGGACGAGCGCGAGGACGACGTCCCTACCGCTCCAGCCGTTCCCGTCTCGCGCCTTGGCGATCTTTGGGTGCTGGGCAACCACCGCCTGATCTGCGGCGATGCCACGGATGCGGCGACAGTGGCGCGCGTGCTGAACGGAGTGACGCCGCATCTCATGGCGACCGATCCACCGTTCGGGGTGAACTACGATCCCGCCTGGCGCAACGGTGTCGGTGCCGCAAAGACCAAACGCGTGGGCAAGGTCCTGAACGACCACCGGGCGGACTGGCGCGAGGCTTGGGCGCTGTTTCCCGGCGACGTGGCGTATGTCTGGCACGGGGCACTCCATGCCACCACAGTGGCCGAGAGCCTCATGGCCTGCGGCTTTGCCATTCGCAGCCAGATCATCTGGGCCAAGGAACGCCTCGTTCTCTCACGCGGAGATTACCACTGGCAGCACGAGCCCGCCTGGTACGCCGTCCGGGAGAAAGCGACTGGGCATTGGTCGGGGGATCGCAAGCAGACCACGCTCTGGAGCATCCCGAGCCGCGACCAGGATGCTGCCACCGTGCATGGCACGCAGAAACCCGTGGAATGCATGCGCCGTCCCATGTTGAACAACTCCAGCCCGGGGCAGGCGGTCTATGAGCCCTTCTCCGGATCCGGGACCTCGATCATCGCCGCCGAGACCTGCGGCCGGCACTGCCTCGCGGTGGAACTGGACCCGGCCTACGTCGACGTGGCCGTACAGCGATGGCAGTCGTTCACTGGCAAGGAGGCAGTGCTGGAAGGGACCTGCGAGACCTTTGCTTCCGTGCAGGCGGAGCGACAGCAGTCCGAGGTGGACGCGTGAGCCGCCCGCACATCACCCTGACCGATGCGCAAAGGGCCGAGGTCGAGACCCTGGCCGCGGTCCTCAACGCCGAGCAGATCGCCGACTTCCTCTGCGTCGGGCGCACGACCTTCTTCGCGCTTTTGAACCGGGATGAGGATTTGGCTGAACGCTATAAAAGGGGTAAGGCCCGGGCCATCGGCGCGGTGGCGCAAAGCCTGGTGACCAAGGCACGAGCGGGCAATGTCACGGCGATGATCTTCTTTCTGAAGACACAAGCTGGCTGGCGAGAGGGCTTGGACCTTGCCGTCAAGCAGGAGCCCCAAGACGAGATTGATCTGTCTGATCTGACGGACGAGGAACTGGACGGGTTGCTTGCGCACGCAAGGTCTCTGTCGGAGGCCAAGCAGGCAATCATTGATGCGCGCAAGGAGAAACCGGATGGCCATTGGTCGGTACCGTAGTGGCCCATCAGATGCAGCCGCGGGCAGCGCTGGCTTGATCATCGGAGTGGCGACGTGAGAGGCCCGTCTCCGAAGCCCACGGCGTGGCGCCGGATGGAAGGCAACCGCGGCAAGCGAGCGTGGAACCATGCGGAACCGTTGCCGCCCGAGGGGACTCCAGACTGTCCAGAGCATCTCAATGAGGAGGCAAGGGCCGAGTGGCACCGCCTGGTGGATACTCTGGTGAGTATGGGCGTCGTGACGGTCGTGGATCGTGCAGTGCTCGCGGCCTACTGCCAATGCTACGGCCGCTGGGTCGAGGCAGAACAGAAGATGCAGACCACACCGATGCTGCTGAAGACCGCCTCCGGCTACGTCCAGCAATCGCCCTGGCTGTCGATCGCCAACAAGCAACTGGAGCTGATGGGACGCTACATGGCGGAGCTTGGTCTGACGCCAGCGGCGCGGTCTCGGATCACCACCCTCGACGTGACGCCTGCGGACCAACCGCTGACGATCACGCGCATCATTCTGACCGGAGTAGATCGGCCTGACACCTCAAGCGACACGCCACAGCTACAATCTGACGGCACCCTCGTCATCAGCGGAACAGACGCAAATCTCTGAACGAACCGGTTGACTACTCCTTGCTCCATGGGGCTGTACACACCTGCGCAACGAACGTTAGGCAGTTGTGTACAGGGGACGGAGATGGCGGCAGGACAGCGGTTGGTGGCCTACGAGCGGGTCTCGACGGCGCGGCAAGGGGCCAGCGGGCTTGGGCTGGAAGCGCAGCGCAAGGTGATCGAGGACTTCGCCGTCTCGCGCGGCGCCGAGGTCCTGGCGCGGTTCACCGAAGTCGAGAGTGGGCGGAAGGCAGACCGGCCGGAGCTCCTGAAAGCCCTCCACCTGGCGAAGGTAACCGGTGCGACGCTGGTGATTGCGAAGCTTGACCGGCTCTCGCGGAATGCGGCGTTCCTATTGGCCTTGCGCGATAGCGGGGTGCGGTTCGTGGCCGTCGACATGCCCGAGGCCAATGACCTGACCGTGGGGATCATGGCGCTTGTCGCACAGGCCGAGCGCGAGGCGATCTCGCGGAGGACCAAGGAGGCGCTGGCGGTCGCAAAGGCGCGCGGGGTGAAGCTGGGGAACCCGAACGGAGCCGAGAGCCTCAGGCGGGCGAAAAAGGGCGGGGCAGCGCTCCGGGCGACGGTGACAGCGAATGCTGCGGCCTTCGCGGCGGACTTGGCTCCGGTGCTGGCGGATATCCGGGCTGCGGGGCACACATCGCTGCGGGCGATCGCGGCGGAACTGACGTCACGGGGCATCCAATCGCGACGGCGAGGGGCATGGGGTGTCGGCAATGTGCGGGGGTTGCTGACGAAGGTCTAGCGTCTTTGAAAGCTGGTTTGCCGCAGAATACTGCATGCAATCGCCAAGAATTCTGCGGCATTCCAGCTCGCTGACTTGTGGGAAGTTTGTGGTGCAAGCCACGCCGAAACTTGTGGTTAGAACCACTCCGGGCGGTTAGCTTCAAAGCCAAGAGATACTGGAATCGCGGAGTTTCAACTTGGCCGCTTCCAGCATTTGGACAATAGGCGGCATTGGAGCGGGAAGTATGAATTTCAAACTGCAGCTTGCGCACCTTCTTTTCGCCGCGGTTCCAGCCTTAGCCAATGCACAGGATGCGGGCTTTCTGGGCGATTGTACCGAAACACTTCAAACATCACCGGCAGCGATCAAGAGCGTGCCGCTGGGTCTTGAGCGCGACATCGTCGACGGTGGAGAAGGGCGGGATGTCTTGATCTACAGGGGCCCATCGCACGTCGTTGTCGGACGTGGCAAGATTGGCTCGATGGAACGGATTGATATCCGAAACGGACAATTCGACACCATCACAATCCTTGGCGAAGTCGTCCAGGCAACCTCCAGCGCCGAGGTGGACATTCGCGCCGACGAGTTCGATACCGTAGTACTTGATCCTCGCCTAAGCTGGACTTTGCTACCTGATCCCTCTTTGGCCTTCGACACGTACTCGGCGACCATCGATGACAAGAGCCTGTCCGTGTTGGTGGCACCAGGAACCTTTGTTCTGTCTGGGCAAATGTCGCAGGACGTCACGACCGTTGCTGGGGTCGAAGGGGAGTATGCTTTCCCGGTTCCGCCTTCGTCGGAGACGCCGCAGGATGTCATTGACGCCGACGGCCAAGCAACCTTTGGCTGGGATAGCGGAGGAACCATACGCCCGACGGTGGCCGAAACCGGCCTTAATGTGAGCGAAGTCGATCTAGATTTCGCTAACGGACGGATCAATGTCATCGAGCTCTGTCTTGCAAATGTGATTGATCCTTCGGGGCGCCTCATCCGACTTCTGGCGGACCCCTTCGATCAGTTCGTACTTCTGGATCCCGAGAACTGGACAAGGCAGGACGTCGGGGATCCTGATGTTGTGCGTCTGTCGAGCGAAGCCGATGCTGGGTCTGCACTGGTCGAAATGTCCGCAGAGTTCCTTCGCCTCGGCTCAAATGGCGCACTTGCGGTGGGCTTTGCTCGAGAGCCCGGGGTTTGGAACCTGTCCTCTGACATGGCCACCGCTGTGGACGCGATAGATTTGCGGAACGGCGGGACTGACAGGTTGATACTGCGGAACGACAGACGGATACGTGAGGGCTTCAGGTTGATCGTCGGCGATCAGGGCGACGAAATTTGGCTGGACGGATCGGCGGGATGGTCCATCAAATACACCCCGATGGGGGTGACTGCCAGCAATCCAGTCGGTACCGAAAACTCTTACATCACCTTGCAGTTCGGACCGGACTTGAAAGTCCGGAAGCTTCCCTTTCCACCGTATCTGGCTGAACCAGCGCTCTTGGATTCGTTGTTTTACCCAGGTTCCCGGGATAGGGTGACCGAGGCGTCAACACTGTTCGTCACGCGCGGCGGCTATGTCGACCTGTCGCAAATTCAAATAGCGAACAAGAGTACCTTCAGTCTGCGCAATGGGTCGCCCAACATTCTGCGCATCCGTCCCGGAGATTTTTCGCTTGCCGCGCAGCGTGTCGAGATTTCTGGTGACAGTGATGCAGACATGGTGTTGGCGGTCGGTCTACCGGCTCCCGAGGTTAAGACGCCCGGTGAAATCAGTTGGATCCTCCCGTTTGCCGATGGGCCACGTACGGTCGTCGTGCGAGGCTTGCGGGTTGTACATGGTGAAGAGGTGAACCCATGATGCTTTTGCGTCTTTGGCGAGCACTGCCGTTGCTGCTTCCGTTAGCCGGTCCCGTCAGCGCGCAGGACGCGTTGGCACTGGAACGCTTGGCGTCAGGGCTTCCGGCGGAGATCCAACAGACCATACGAGCAGACGGGACCGCGCGCTTCTTGCAAAGGGCCTCGCAGACGCTTTTTACCTATTCCCCGGACGGAGTGTTGACGATCGAGGCAATCGAAATTTTTGGGCGTCTTCAGCTGGCCGAGCAGCGGGCCCAGCATCTGCAAAGCGTTCTGAGATATGATCTCAACGGGAATATGGAGGTATCCCAAGACGAATTTGAGGCACTGAAGTCGGTACTGGAAAAAGGCAGCAAGGCGGCCCTGTCGTTGCTGTTCATCAATGGAGACTTGGATCAGGACGGCGTGCTGACATCGGAGGAGATTACCTCATCATTCGAGCCGAGGGATCAGCGGACTGACGAGTTTGCGTCGCAGTTGCTGCTTTTCGACGTCAATGACGATGGTCGGGTTGACCTGCTGGAGATTTCTGGCGTCGCGAATGCTGTCCTGCCGGAAGCGCCGGAACCACCTGCTCCCGCAGCGGCGTGCGACGCGCCACCTGTTCCCGAAGGCGCTGATGTTGTGCTTTTGACTGGCTATTCTAGTTACGCTTTGTCCAACGTAGCGGTTAGCGGGAAGAACAATACGACTTTTGCTGCCAGCATAGAGGTCGAGCCTGGTGAAAAACCGCTGTATGTCTTCGCCGTGTCCTTCGAAGAGATCATCTGGTCGTTCACCGGGGCAACCGAGCGCATTCAGACCTTGGTCGTACAGCCCCCCAAACGGGTCAAATCGGGACCAGGAGCCGCTGTGGCTGGGATTGACGCAGCAAGGGTTCATTTTGTACCCGCGTCGAGCTGCTTGCCCGCAGCCGTGCACCGAACGGGGCGCGACCTGAACGACGCAGGCCAGAGGTTGGCAAGAGCACTCGGCACGCGGGTCTCGAACATCGTAGCTGACTATTACCTGACCGAAATGAAGCTTCCGTCCGGTAGCACAGTTGAACGAAAGGGGTTGGACGCACGGTTGCGCGCGCGCTACGCAAAGCCTGAAGTGCTAACCGTCGGGGGCAAGAAGTACAGTATTTCTGCCGAGGGAATGGTGGCGCTGGACGAGAGTGGAAAGCCTTTAACGCCGGTCCCGATGGATCCATGGGGAATACAGGAAATGGTCCGCGAGTTCCCTGCTGGAGTAGCAATGTTCGATCCGGCACTGCTGGTTTCACCCGAGCCGGTGGTGGCGTACGACATACTACCCGTACCTGCGGGCCTGCTCCAATTACTGGCTGATGGGAAAATCGAAGTCGTGGGGCAGTTAAGGTATCTCGCCATTGCTCCAATCGACAGCTATCCGCCCAGCCTGTTCCAAGGAACGAAGGCGCTCTTGAATTTTGCAGATGGCGTAGTGGCTCCGTAATGAAGCGAAGACTACTTGAACCAAGGTTGGCATTTGACCACGGCGCGCTGTCTGAAACTGTCCTTGGGCGCGGAACGGATTGTGGCCTGGGCCGCTGGCGAGACGATCTCGCGGCGTAGCTGACGGCACGCAGTATCAGTTGGAATGGCCGCTAACCGTGTCGAGGCAAGCGGCCCTATTTCACAAGGCAGTCGTAATCCGTTGGCGCCGTTTCAGCCAAAGGCGCGTGGGCAAAGCGTAGAAGCTCGATAATGGCACGAGCTTGGTCGAGCCGGTTCTCGAGCGCAGAGATATCGTCCAAGAGCGCAAACATCGTGATGTCGGACGTGGCGCAACCAAGCTTACGTTCAAGGCCGACCACGAAAGCTGTTTCCAGTGGCGTTCCATTGGAACTCTGGAGAAGCTTCCTTACGGCTGCAATGGAACCGGGCGACGGCCATTCCAACTCAATGAGCCGTTCAGTCGAATCGCCATCATACTCAAGAGTGAGGTCGCGCCCACGTACGGTAGCCATCATGTTAAGCCGCGCTTCGGCCGCCTCCGTTTCGGCATCAAGCTGCTGGCCGCTCTGCACAGGCGCGGACTGGTTTTTCTCTAGCCGAGCGGGAAGCCAGTCTAGATTGGCAAGATGACGTTTGGCAATCTCGGCTGCGCCATAACGCGTCCAGATGGCCGCAACCTCGGCCCCGCGGTTTTGATGATAAAGCCAGTTGGCGAAACCGCGGCGCAGGTCGCGGGACAATTCCTCCAGCGTGGTCACGATGTAGCCGCGCACTTCTGGATTGTCCCGCAGGATCAAGTCCGCCCAGATGGCACGTTTGGCAAGAACGGCCTCGATGGCTGCGAAGGTGGCTTCTTCTCCTTCGCAGTCCAGCAGCGCGGGCACATACAGGTGAGGCATCGACTGTAACGGCAGGTACGACTGCAAACCTACAAGCAGGCGGCGACCCTCGTCAGGGCGACCGTCGCGGCAATGGAAAGCCGCCATGCGGAAGAACTTCATCCAGCCACCTGGACCGGAGACATAGGCCTGCACTTCAGCGGCACGTTGAAAATAGAGGGCTGCCAATGCGGGATCATTGCGGGCCAGCCATTCCAGGATGAAGAAGCTGGTGGAGCCGGAGGGGGTGTGGCTATCGGCCATCCGGTCGAAGTTTTCCTCCCAGAGGGCCAGCGTCTCAGCCCGACGGGCGGGTTCGCGGAGAGCAAGGCGAAAGGCGGCCGTCAGGTAGTTTTCAAGATCGGTGTCCTCCGGGCCCGTTCCAGCTGCGAGGGCTGCGGGGATGTCGAAAGGATAAGAGGGATCGAAGAGCGCGTCGAAGTAGCTTTCGTAAACGGCGTCAATGTTGTGGGACTCAAAGCCAATCTCGGACAGCCGGTCGCGCTGTGCGGCGAGATCGATGGCCCCTTCAGTTGCAAGAAGGCGTCCGGCGACATCAATCTCGTCGGAGATGGAGCGCACGTCCGGCCCAGACTCCAGGCTTTCCGACAGAAGATGCTCGGCCACGTCGCGGAGGCAGTCGGTATCAGAGGGTGCGCAGTCTCTGGCAGTACGGGGCTGCAGCCAGACCAAGGTGAGGACGCCAAGCCCGAGGGCTGCCGCGAAGCTGAGAAGCAATCTAGATCTGGTCATCGTAGGTCCCGGGTAAGCAGGCTGTCTCTGTATTGATCGAGCAGTATTAGACTAGTCTGGAATTCAGCTCTTTGGGTGTCGTCAGAGGAACTCTGCTTGAGACGAGCGGAGCGCCGGGCTAGCGTTCCCGAATGACAAAACGCTCACCTTTCCGCTATTTCAAGACGAGCCCGGAGATCATCCGCCTGGCGGTGATGCTCTACACCGGTTCGCCCGCAGCAATCGATCCGGTGTATTAACGCACCGCCTCCCGGCGTTGCGTGTCTAGCTAACTCAAGTCACACTCGCCGGGCACCGCCGCCCGTTCTGGCGCGAGCTGCGCAAGACCGGAGACAAAAGCCCTGACCGCTGTCAAATAGTCTGCTGCGTCCTGACCATCAGAGATGTCCAAGGCAGCGCGTTCGAACATGGCTGAGAGCAGGGCAGAGATCGCGCCAATCGGTAGACGCGGAAGAAGACCTGCGGACATCGCAGCGTCCAACCCGGTTCTCAAGGCATCGTCGCCATGTCGGGATTCAATCTCGCGCATCTTAGAGCGGCCAAGGACGGCCGGACCATCCAGAAGCAGTAGGCGGGTGCGGCCCGGTAACATCATGGCGACAAGATAGGCAGAAGCACCCGTCAAAAGCGCATCGAGTTCATCCCCTTCCAAGACATCGGTCGCATTGATGGCGGCAGACACCTCGGCCGCCTCTCGCTCAAGAACGGCGCGAAGGATCGAGGCTTTGTCCTCGAAATGGTGATAGAGCGCGCCCCGAGTCACGCGCGCCGAACTCACGATCTCGGGTGTAGTGGTTGCCACATATCCTTTGGCCACAAACAGTTCGCGAGCTGCGTTCATAAGGCGTACGCGCATTTCGGCGGTGCGATCCTCATTGCTGCGGTGAGGTGAATCATCTTGCATACAAACTGCCTGTTTGTTACCTATGCGCTTGCATACAAAATGTATGTTTTTTGCCAAAGGAATGAAAGCATGAAGATCACGAGCTTCTACCCCGTTCTCATGGTGGATGACGTTGCGACATCGGCCGAGTTCTACGTTCTCCATTTTGGTTTCGAAGCGGCCTTTTCTTCGGAGTGGTACGTGCACCTGGTATCGACCACTGACGCGAGCGTGAACCTTGCCATTCTACAAGGTGATCACGATACCATTCCGACGGCGGGGAGGGGTAGGGCGTCGGGCATGCTGCTGAACTTCGAGGTCGAAGATGTGGATGCCGTCCACTCGGGCATCACTGCTGCAGGTTTACCTATACTACTGTCGCTACGAGACGAGGCATTCGGGCAACGTCACTTTATCACTCGCGACCCGAACGGAGTGCTGATCGACGTTATCAAGCCAATTCCACCAAGTCCCGAGTTTGCAGATCAGTATCGGGAGGACGCGCGTCCAGTTTAGTACCGGTGTCTTGCTGATCCGTTCTACGCTCCACCTGCTGCCGACGAGGAATGACTCATGTGGTCTGGAGAAGTTCACAACCTTCAGCCCATAGGTCTGTGGTCAGAGAGATGAGGCATTCTTGCCGTGTCAACGTGCTGCTTGATTGAAGCATCCTGAGATTGCGCAACCTGAGGAGCAGGTCGGCCGCATTGATCAACTGGGTACTTACCTGAGTGATCAACCTGTGGTGCAGTTCAGCAGTTCACCGCAGAGAAAGCTGGCGGACCTTCGGTCTGCCAGCCAGGGACTCACGCAACCTTGTGACGCAAGGGTAAAGTGCGATCTGGAAGGTTGTGCCGATGAAACAGCGCACTGGTCAGTTCGACTACTGCATTCATGCATCAAGAACTTGCATACCCACACTGGCACTTAGCGGTCACCGGTCTGCCCGAAGAGCGTTGCCGGCAACCACGTTATGTCAGTGTGGGAACTGGCGAGCCTCGTTGCGAAGCTGGATCCAGTTTCAACTGCGGCTGTGGCAGATCTCCACAACTCGACTTTCAATACGGTCTGTGCCGTACCCGCCAGCAATCAATCCGCGGTTAGCACACTACGAAGAGTTTCAGCAAACCTCGCCGGATCCATCCCGAACCCCATGTGATCGCCGGGAAACGTCACGGGCTCAACACCCAAGGCGACTGACAGCGCCGTGCCCATCTCGTGGATAGGCTGACCGACGGAAGCTTCGCCTAAGCCGACAATGATCTTCAGCGCACCCGCTTTCAACGCCTCGACATCGGCGCGGTACCGCGAAAGCGGCAGCATGCCGTGTGCTAGCCAGTACTCAAAGTTGCCGCTCATTCGGTCAAAGGTTTCTCTATCTTCGGGCGACATTTCGGGAGGCTGAACCTCGCCCTCATCAAGCCCGTTCTCCGCCATGAACTGAGCGATGGCGGCCTCAACCCCGTCTGCCACATAGGTGTCATAGAGGGCTTGGTCTGCGGCCAGAGGCACTGACGGATCCGCCATCAGCATCATGGAGGGTGGCTCATGCGCTACTAGGGCGCGGACGAGATCGGGGTGTCGTGCGGCGAGGTTCAGGCCGACCTGCGCTCCGCCGCTGGTCCCGAATACGAAGATTGGTCCGCCACCGAATGTCGCGATTACGGCCGCCGCATCATCGGCGTGCTGATCCACGTTCAGATCGCTTGTCGTATCCTCGCACGGGCTACGGGAATTGCAGCGCGGATCGAGAGAAATGACGGTGAAATGGTCTGACAGTGCGGTGGCAAGTCCAGTGAACACACCCGCATCCTGCGCGCCGCCGGGCAAGAGCAGGAGGTTTGGGCCAGAGCCACGCTTCTCGACGTATATCGACGCACCTGGAACGGTGACGCTTCGGGTGATGAGTGCTTCAGTCATGTTGCTCATTCCTTCTTGTGTGGTGGTCTCGGCCATGGGGGTGTGGGTCGACAGTCCCGAAACGAGTGTTGACAGCATCAGGATGGACAGAAGCCTAGGCATGGACTGATCCTCTGGTTGGGGGCAGAATTGCGGACAGGCCGGTTTGCCGCCGGAGTGTCGGACATAGTCGCGAATGACCTCGACAGTTCGACAGCGCTGAGAATTTTCTTTTCAACTGTCGATTTCGAGACTTGGCCATCGACTATGATCGTCACGCAAAACATGGGAGCTTCGCGATGCGCTATGCCTGTCTGATCTATTACGATCCCAAAGAGCTGTTCGGCGGCAGCCCTGAGGCGAATGCCGCTCTTGAAAGATGCGAGGGACATGACGACACCTTGAAGGCGAGCGGCAGCTTCGTTTTTTCCGAGGCACTCGAGATGCCGGAGAACGGCATCACCATACGGGTAAGGTCGGGCAAGATGTCGGCGACCGACGGTCCCTTCATGGAAACCAAGGACATGCTCGGCGGGATCGTGGTGATCGAGGCGAAAGACCTGAACGATGCGGTACGCATCGCAAGCAGCAACCCGCTCGCCCGGATCGGGGCCATTGAAGTTCGCCCCGTGGTCGATTTCACCGAAGCCAGGCCGGCTCTATGACGGCAGCGGCCAGCACGCCTGTGGAGGCGATCTGGCGAAAGGAGCGCCGCCGCGTGCTGGCGACGCTCATACGCGTTCTGGGCAGTTTTGATGCCGCTGAGGACGCATGCCAGGAGGCTTTCGTTGTTGCCGCAAGAACATGGCCGCAGACAGGCGTCCCTGCAAATCCTTACTCTTGGCTCGTGTCAACCGGCCGGTTCCGGATGATCGACACGTGGCGGCGGCGAGCCCGCCTTGCGGCGGCTCTGCCCGACATGGCCCGACTGATGGAAACCGCGGTCTACACACCGGAAACCGCAACGATCCGCGACGACGAATTGCGCCTGTTCTTCACCTGCTGCCACCCGACGCTGCCGCCCGACGCGCAGATTGCATTGACGCTCCGGGAAGTGGGAGGCCTGACCACGGAAGAAGTCGCGCGCGCCTTCCTAACGAGCGCGTCGACGATGGCGCAGAGGATTGTGCGCGCCAAGGCCCGCATCCGTGACGAACAGATCCCTTATTGCGTACCCGAACAAAGCGAGTATCCCGCGCGACTGGAGACGGTGCTTCGTGTTGTCTACCTGATCTTCAATGAAGGGTACACGGCGACATCCGGACGATCCCTGACCCGCTCTGATCTGTGTCTGGAGGCAATCCGTTTGACGCGACTCCTGAAGGAACTGGTCGAAGACCCTGAGGTTTCGGGTCTTTTGGCGCTGATGTTGCTGCATGAGGCGCGCCGGGCCACGCGAGTCGATGAGAACGGCGACATCGTGTTGCTGGAGGATCAAGATCGGTCGCGTTGGGATCGTGCCGGGATCACAGTAGCGCAGTCGCTGATAGAAGAGGCGTTCCGGCGACGGAGTGTCGGTTCCTACACTTTGCAGGCTGCCATTGCTGCGGTCCATGCCAATGCGCCAACCTTTGACGAAACTGACTGGCCACGGATCGTCGCTCTGTACGACGCTCTCGTCGAAGCGGATCCGTCACCCGTTGTGGATCTAAACCGCGCTATTGCCGTCGGAATGCGCGACGGCCCTGGTACAGGTCTGGAGCGCGTAGACGCTGTCCTTGCAGCGATGGGTCTCGCTACTTATGCTCCGGCGCACGCGGCACGCGCGACCTTTCTCAGTAAACTTGGGCACCAAGCCGAAGCCCAAAAAGCTTATGCGCAAGCCTCGGCCCTCGCATCCCATCCGGCAGAACGCAGGGCCTATGACCAGCGCTCAAACCAACTATACAGATAAAGCCGGCATAGTCGGCAACAGCAAGGACAGAACCAAGTTCAGCCAAGCTATTGACGTCTTCCTAGTGTGCAGATTCCCGCGCATCCTCAATTGGCGGCCTTATGGAAATACCTATCAGCATTTGTTCAATGACTTTAGAATGCATGCGCGCAGTCGCAATCGGATCATTAGAGACACCGCAGCTCAATGCTGCTTCCATCACGGCACCTGCAATGAGTTGCGTGGCAGAATTCACATAATCTTGCGGCATTTCCTCCGGAACAATTGCCAATATCCCACTTTGAATGAATGCCATGAAATGCCGATCATCTATTTCTCGCCAACGTTGCCAGCCGAGGACGGTAGGGCCATCCACCAGAACAAGATTGCGCAATGAACTTTGCGTGGTCATCTCGAGATAGGCCAGTATGTTCTGTGAAATTGTAATTGGCGTTCGTTTTCCGGTGTTGTTTGCTATCTTCTTCATGATCATATCCGCAAGCTTACTCTGGACATCATTTAAAACTGATTCAAAAATATCCTGTTTCGATTTGAAATGATGATAGATTCCTCCCTTTGCCACTCCGGCTTCTACGGCGATATCATCAATGCTGACAGCATCGAAGCCTTGGCGCTCGAAGAGACTGCGTGCAGCTGAGATAATCGAGCCAATCGTGGCTACAGATCGTTCGGCCTGACGACTCATGTTTAACCCCTGCGGATCGCTGTAGTTGCATGGAGGTACCTGCATCGTCCTTCGCCACCCAGCCGTCAAGGTCGTCGGGCCTCGGCTCGAGTTCACACAACCGTTTGAACGTCGCAGACGGGCGGCATGCTTAGACGATTGACAAACCGACCGGCAGTCGGTTTCTTGGCGATCGATGATCGGGAGGAACCGGATGGATAGGAACACGGCGGATGCGTTCGATTTGAGAGCGCGTGGAGCGCAGGCAGGAGAGTACCCAAACGGCGTAGCGCGAGCCATGGGACCTATTGATCATAGTTCTCTAGTGCATCTGCTCGACGAGACGGCAGAGAAATTTCCAGGGCGAACGGCGATAACTTGCATGGGAAGATCCATGACATATGGTGACCTCGTGGCATCTTCCGCCGCATTCGCAGGCTTTCTCCAATCTCTTGGGCTTCGCAAGGGTGATCGGCTTGCTTTGGTGTTGCCAAACACCCTTACCTTTCCCGTGGCCTTTGCGGGTGCGATGAGGGCCGGATTGATCATCGTCTGCGTCAACCCGCTATACACTGCGAGAGAGATGGAGCATCAGCTCAGAGATGCGGCCGCGACGGCGGTCCTGATCCTTGAGAACTTTGCTCATGTCTTGCAGCAGGTCATTGGCCGAACCGCCGTAAAGCACGTTGTAGTCACTACGATTGGTGACATGATGGGAGTGAAGGGAGCGCTGCTCCGATCCTTCATCAGACATGTCCGGAGGGCCGTCCCAAAGTTTTCGCTGCCAGGGCACTATACATTCCGGAGGGCAATCGCAAGAACACTGCCTTTCTTGCCGGTAGACGTCAGCACTGATGATATCGCACTGCTTCAGTACACAGGTGGCACCACTGGTAGATCGAAGGGCGCGATACTAACTCACGGCAACCTACTTTCAAACATCGTTCAGACCGGCCAGTGGGCCGAACTAGCCTATTCAGCGAGAGGTCGACCGCTGCAGGTGACATACATCTGCGCATTGCCTCTCTACCACATATTCTCCCTGACTGTGAACCTCTTCACTTCTTGGAAGCAGGGAGGGCACAGCGTACTTGTGCCAAATCCTCGCGATATTCCTGCATTGGTAAAAATTCTGAAGCGAAGACCATGGCATTTCCTTGCTGGTCTCAACACACTGTTCAACGCTCTCTTGCAGAATGATGAATTCCACAAACTTGATTTCTCAAAGGTCAAGCTGGTGATGGGTGGTGGTACGGCGGTACAAGGTGCAGTGGCAGAGCGGTGGCAGGCAGTAACTGGTACAATTATCTACCAAGGCTACGGTTTGTCGGAAACTTCGCCGGTTGTCACTGCAAATCCGTTCAATGCGCCAAGATTCTCTAGTTCTGTTGGCCTCCCATTGCCCTCAACACAGATAGCGATACGCAATGAGTTCGGGGCCGACGTCGAGCGGGGCGAGCCGGGCGAAATATACATCCGAGGACCACAGGTCATGCAGGGGTACTGGAGAAATCCCGAAGAGACAGCACAGGCGTTTTCGCATGACGGCTACTTCCGAAGCGGTGACATTGGGAAGATGGACAAAGATGGCCATCTATATCTCGTTGACCGAAAGAAGGATCTAATCCTGGTTTCAGGCTTTAACGTGTATCCCAATGAGATTGAGGAAGTTGCCGTTTCCCATCACGGCGTTTTTGAGGCTGCCGCAATTGGAGTACCTGACGAGAAATCGGGAGAATCTGTCAAACTCTTCGTCGTTTTGCGCGAAAGTGGTCTATCAATGAAAGACCTTAGTGCTCATTGCGCGAAGCACCTGACAGCCTACAAACGTCCGAAGGAGATCATCGTGGTCGAGAGCTTGCCAAAATCGCCTATTGGAAAGATCCTAAGGCGAGAATTGAGAAGCGCACATTGTCCATTGGAGAAGTCTCATCCCAGCTAGAGCGCCAGCGTTGAACACACGAGCACGGAATAAGTGATGTCGAACACGCTTTGGATCGGGGGGTTAAATAGTAACTGGAGGGTAGCTTTTGCTACTTAGATCGCGCGCGTTCGTCCATCGTGCTATCGCGTCACATCTGGCACAGTGCGGTACAGCTTATCGGCCTTCCGCAGATGATTGAGGATGCGCTCAGTATGTCTTCCGTCGTTCGTACGATCTGGCCCAGGGTTCTGGTTGGACAACAGGGCACCGATACTCTGCTGAGGGCTTTTTTGACTTCGATACTCGACGAGGGCGGCGGAACTGCCGGGATGACCCAAGCGGTCAGGCCCTTCGGGTCAACCGTCTTCTCATGCCTGGCCGGCGGACACCCCTCCTGCAAAGGACAACTCGAAGAGCGCTAGTCTTGTGAAACTCTCAATATGCCGGACCCCCTCCTGAGGTGCGCATAGCATGGCGAGCCTCATTGCAGATTCACCAAGAGCCATCACGAAGAAGGCTGCATCATTCACGCGCTCCATGTGCGCATCCGGAAGTACCCGAACTAAGTGCTTTGCCAACAAAGTCCCGCTATCGCGAGCGCTCTCCACTTCGAGAGACTGTAGGGCCTTGTCAGCTGCGACACCCGACCAGACGTCTCGAATGACCGGTTCGGACAGAAAAATGCTGTAATAATCGGTCACCAGCTTGGTAAACCCCTTCACAAAATCATTCCAGGTCAGGGCTGATTCAAGCGCTTTTTCTATGCATTCGCGTGTCGTTGCGTGGTAGCGGAGCGCGATCGCTGCTAGGATGGCGCTCTTGTCTGGGAAGTGCTGATAGAGCGATCCGATCGAAACGCCGCTCCGTTCGGCGAGCGCGCTCATCTTAAAGGAATCGCTGCCGCCTTCCGAGATGAGCTGGATCGCTTCAGCCACGATCCGATCCTGTCGTTCGCGACTTCGCTGCTGGACCAAGGGGAGAACTGCCTTGGTACGCCCAGAGAAGCTGACTTTTCCGCGAAACGTCAAATTTGTGAGCCTTCCTCATTTTTGCCCTTGACGTTAGAATATGAGCAGATATCACATTTGTCAATGTGAGATACCCTCACTTATGGAGTGTGATATGCTTGAGAAGCCAAAGACTGTCCTTGTCACGGGTGCCACGGGAAAGTCGGGTCGCCGCGTTACCGCACGCTTGACGGCGGCAGGCGCTATAGTTCGCGCCGCCTCGCGCGTCGGCGCTCACCAATTTGATTGGCAGAAAGAAGCGACCTGGGCCCCATGCCTCAAAGGCGCGGATGCAGCTTACATATGCTACGCGCCTGACATCGCCCTTCCCGGAGCGGTAGAAACGATAACGCGTTTCATTGAAACTGCGCGGTCAATGGGCGTGGAGCGACTCGTCATGCTTTCCGGTCGCGGAGAGCAAGAGGCAGCAAGAGCTGAGAGCGTACTGATGCATTCGGGTGCTGCGTGGACAATTGTCCGGGCAAGCTGGTTCATGCAGAATTTTTCAGAAAGCATCTTCAGCGAGGCTGTGTCTGCAGGTGAAGTAGTATTCGCTAGGGGCGATGTCCCAGAGCCTTTCATCGACGTTGACGACGTCGCTGACGTTGTGGCTGCCTGCATGCTCAATGATCGCCATGTGGGAGAACTATATGAGGTGACGGGGCCAAGATTGATCACTTTCCGTCAAGCCGTCCTAGAAATCGAAACGTCTCTGGGCAACAGCGTTCGATATGTGGACATGGAACCGCAGGCATATATTTCAGCTTTGCGTCGGGCCAACGTGCCAGATGAGATCGCAACTCTGCTTGACCTATTGGTCTCAGAGGTCTTGGACGGACGAAACTCCTATGTGAGTGACGGCGTCCAGCGGGC
The DNA here is from genome assembly GCF_003940805.1 of Tabrizicola piscis. NCBI lineage: Bacteria > Pseudomonadati > Pseudomonadota > Alphaproteobacteria > Rhodobacterales > Paracoccaceae > Tabrizicola > Tabrizicola piscis. The sequence goes on along the minus strand of NZ_CP034328.1, from coordinate 473,398 downwards.
GATCGGTCGATCACCTCGCGACTTCGCCACTTTCACCACGCAGGCAGTGGCAAATGGGGCTTGGAGATTGACTAAGTAACGGGCTACAGACGCCCCGTCGCAGCGAAACCAAAGTGTACGATGTCACAATCGCCGGCGTAGTTCCGGGCCATTTGGCCCGGTCTTACGTTTGAGCAACCACCCTTGGCTGTTGTAGTTTGTCTCGCATCGAGGGGCGCCGAGGAGGCGACCAAAACTATAAACTGTCAGCGGACACGCTCGAAAAGTTATTTTGGTGCAACCTTCCAATTGGAAGAGGACAAGCTGCTGGGCTTAATTGCGTGCGAGCCGGATAAATCCCCGTAAAAGATCGAAGATGGGTGGCGTAAGAAGAACTTGGCTTGATACCACTTAGTTGCCCAGTGTCCCTTCGCCACATAACCAAACACACCACTTTCCGCCACTTCAAGCCGAGCCCCGAGATCATCCGCCTCGCGGTGATGCTCTATATCCGCTTCCCGCTGTCGCTGCGGAACGTCGAGAACCTGCTGCACGAGCGGGGCATCGAGACTAGCCTCGAGACCGTGCAAGCCTGAGCACCGGTTTGGGCCGACGGATGCGGCAAGAATTCTAGTCCGCCGTGACTCGGCGATGCCCTCGGGCCCCTTGAAATGGCAACTTGACGGGATCGTCGTGAGATTCGGCGGCGAGAAACACTGCTTCTTGGCAAGTTGGATTTCAGTCGCGGTTCCATCATCCGGGATTCGAACCGGAAGTTATGCCAAATAAAATCAATAGGTTAGTAAGTGGAGAAGGTTGGATTCCAGTGGCTTTTCCTCCGCCACTTGCCCTGGCGAACGTGTTCAACCGATCCGGCTGCGGCCGGATTTCTTGGTTGTTTTTGAGGGTTGTGCAGCAGGTGAGGCTGAGCACCGGCCCGAGCGCCAAGAGGCCAGGAAGCGGACACTGGGGGCTGATATTTTCAGGACCTGTTGACTGCCCCATGGCACGCATTCTGTCTTCCGTAAGCGACCGGCCATATTCCACGCGACGGTGGCGGAATTTATCCCACGAGGGATGGCGGAATCGCCGACTTACCGGGGGACGGACGCACCCGGTCACGCATCCGCGACTGGACGCTTTCGACTGACAACTCTGTAACGTCTACTGTGCCGAAAGCCTGGCTATTTCTCTTGCGACGAAACGGCCAATGACCGCGGACCCTGCGACAGACGGATGAGTTCTGTCGGCCGCGAACAAGGCGCGTGCCTTTGGATCGAATGCATCTTCAGCATCGATGAAAGACACGCCTTGGCGGGAGCGCGCAAATTCAGCAATCCGCTGTTCCATATCGACAAGGAAGGGACGACACCCGCGGAACGAGCGTGACTCTGGTGCTTGATAGTATCCAACCCAAAGGACGTTCGCGCCGGACCGCTGCGCTTTGGCGATCAGGTCCGGGATGGCGCCTGTTGTTGCATCTTGGGAAATGAGGGTGTCGAGTTCCGCCTCGCAACCGGTGCATCCACACGAAGATCCAAGATCATTGGCACCGCCGTTCATAACAACCCAGTTCCACTTGCCAGCAACCAGTTGGTCCGGAATGCTCAAGCTGCCAAGAAAACCTGAACCTCCACCGCTGATACGTGCCCCAAAAGTTGCGCGGCTGACGACGTCTCGACCAAGTTCGGCCTCGATCACACTGCCGACATCCCCACCCGAGGACCGGTTCCATGCCAGAACCGAGTCGCCGATCACCAGAATGTCGCCGTCTTGCTGCCGAGACGTGGGTCCACATGCAGCGAAAATCACGAGGGTCAACGTCAGGTGTAGTTTTCGCATGGTTCCCCCATCTTCCCGCAAAGTAGAACGTGAGCGATCCCACAATGACAAATCACGGAGCCGTCAAGCGGCTCGCAGCTTTGGAGACGGAAGGTTCGCCAATCTGCCTTGCTGCTCACTGGAGCAGCGTTTGCTGAATTCAAAAGGTCAAACTGGCCAGACCGAGAGGATCAGTGGTACGCCGACGATGACGACCAGAACCGACAGCGGTGCGCCCAGACGTGCATAGTCACCAAACCGGTAGCCCCCTGGTCCCATGACAAGTGTGTTGCACTGGTGACCGATGGGAGTGAGGAAATCACAACCGGCTCCAACGGCGACTGCCATCAGGAAGGCATCGGGGGCAAGCCCAAGCCGATTGGCGAAGATCGCAGCAATCGGGGCCATGACGAGGACGGTGGCCGCATTGTTGAGAAATGGTGTGACCGCCATCGCCACCACCATGATCAGTGCCAAAGCTCCCCATGCGGGCAGGCCGGTCGCGAGGGCCGAGAGCAGGTCACCTACCAATTGGGCCGCGCCGGTCGTCTGTAGCGCCTCACTGACTGGGATGAGCGCCCCCAGCATCACAAGAATTGACCATTCAATCGCCTCGTAGGCTCCCTCAGCGCTGATCGCTCCGGTAAGGATCATCGCAAGCGCCGCCCCAAAAAAAGCGATCGCCACAGGGACGAGTCCGAACGCTGTCAAGCTCATGGCTGCGGCAAGAATTACCACTGGAAGGACATCCCGCCGAACGGACCCCAGCCGCAATTCTCGTTCTGCCAAGGGCAGAAGTCCAAGTGACATGATCCGGTCGGGCAGAATGTCGAGCGAGCCCTGCAACAACAAGACATCCCCGGGCTCCAGTGAGGTGTCGCCGATCCTTTCGGTCATCCTCTTTCCAGACCGTGACAGGGCAACGAGGTTGACCCCCTGATCGTCGAACAGGTGCAATCGCCGTGCACTTTGACCGATGATGGGCGATGCTGCCCTGACGACCGCCTCGATCATTCCGATCCGTTCTGCAACGCTGTCCTTCGGCTTTGGATTGTCCTGCCGGGCCAGGATCAGCCCGGCCTTTTTGACCGAGAGTTCAAGACCATCCGGCTGTCCCCGAAGCTGCAGAATATCACCCTCGCGAATGAGATGATCGGGCAAAGTTATCGGACGACGCATACCGTCCCGGATGACACCGGTTACTGTGACTTCGCCATCGGCAAGACCCAGGAACTCACCGATCGTCTTGCCGATGACTGTCGACTTCGGAGCGACAACTGCTTCGGAGTTGTAGTCTGAAATGTTGACCGCCTCGCCAAGCGATGCAGTGGCGCGCCTGTCGTGCGGCAGCAGGAGCTTCGATGTGAAGAGCAGAAAGACCAAACCGACCGCAGAAAGGCCCAAGCCTACGGGGGCGTAGTCAAACATGCCGAACGGCTCTCCCACAATCTCCTCGCGCACACGGGACACGATGATGTTGGGCGAAGTGCCGACCAATGTGATCAACCCGCCCAAAAGCGAGCCGAAGGACATCGGCATCAGGTAGAGCGCAGGAGACGTCCCGGACTTCTTGGCGATCTTCAGCGCGGCAGGCATCATCATCGCCAAGGCCCCGATGTTTTTGATCAGAGCCGAAAGCAGGGTGACCGCCCCCACCAACACCAGAAGCTGCATCCGAAATCCGCTCAGCCGTTGCGACAACCACCGCAGAATGACTTCAATCAGGTGGGATCGCGCGACTGCGGCGCTGACCACAAGTGCGGATGCGACGATGATGACGATATCGTCACTGAAGCCGGAGAAAGCCTCCTCTGGTGCGACCGTCCCTGCAGCTAATGAAGCAGCGAGTGCAAGCATCGCAACCACATCGTAACGAAGCCTGCCCCATATGAAGAGAACCATCATTCCGACTATGATCGCGAAGGAATACGACTGAAGCAGGGTCATGCGGCCTCCGCGGGGCTTACGATGCAAACAGTCCGCCAAATCAACGCGTTCAATGGGCCGAGGTTCCCCCGTCAAACATCAGCGGGTGCACAAGTGTTTCATTGGTTTCGCGCGCCGCTCTACTTTTTTCCTGTAGTCGCAGTTCTCTGAACTAAGGTGAGAATCGAAGCGCGGTGGTGGAAGGCGTACGTCATATTTCAGCCTTGGGATCACGAAAGAGGCCCTTGCAGTGGTCATGGCGCGTGGACTGAAGCTGGGGAACCCAAATGAAGCACCCGTCCTTAAGCGGGCAGGGAAGGGCGGTGTACTGTTGCGTGCGACGGTGTCGGCGAATGCCGCGGAATTCGGGGGGACCTTGCTCCCCTCATTCAAGAGCCGCCGGACACAAGTCGCTACGCGCCATGGTGGCGGAACTGACTGACCGAGGGACAAGAACCCGCCGAGGCTTGGCTTGAGCTTTGGCAATGTGCACAGCCAATTTGAAAGAATCGAAAGAAATCGCCAACGGCTAACCGCCAGTCCCGACCTTCGGAGAAGTTACCGAGTCCTCCAGCCACCTCGCTCGCACGCGGGATCCAGTCACAGGTTGCCATGACGAGTTTAGCGATTTCGACACCAGCCTGCTGAAGTTATCCGGACTTCAGTTCTGCAGGGTCACCAAAGGGGGAAGGCGAGCGCCATCGCCTTCCCGCGCAGGCATTGGAGTAGCAACAGCCCGCGCCAGCCAGCAGAGGGCATGCCGACCGCCTGAGGTATAGCCAAACACCAGCGACCCAGTGTGGTTCCAGCCGATCCTACCGTTTTTTCAAAACGCCGTCGCCTAACGGCTGTTGCATCGATGCTGCTTCGGGCCACGGCGCGATCAGCCAGACTTTCCAGTCTGCGGGGGCGACGAGAATAACCGGCATCGCCTTGGGATGAACCGCACCAGCTTCAGCGTTTGGTTCAGTCGTCAGAAAAGCGAACAGATCGTCCGTGGTCGGGCCGTCCTTCAACTTTCGTGTCGAGGTCCAACCTGGCACGTGGATGCCAGCGAAGACTGCCGGAACGTCGTCTGGCAGGTCGAACCACGCGTTGCCGCCAGCGGGGTTTGGCTCAATGCGTTACGTGGGAAAGGCGGTGACGGTGCACGCAGAGCCATGCCGCCGGTCAACTAAGCAAGTTTGTGGGCTGCCGATTGTGGATCGGGCAGGGGAAGCGAAATGTGGTGAATCATTCTATTTCCGATTCAGTATACTGCTCGGAATGTTGGGGTTGCGAGAAACACAGGGATTTCCATCATGCTTTCAGTTTTGGTGGCAGCCGCTTTGGCTTTCGCGCCCATAGCCCCGAGGTCCTGAGGATCGCTCTATGCAATCGATAGATTTGGGCGTCAGCAGACCATCCTGAGAGGCAGCCAATGTAAGGCCGACGCTGGGACTAGAGGCATCTTGCACCAGCGTCGTTCTGCAAGTTGGATCAGCCTGAGTGCGCGGCCATCCCGAACGCGGATGTACGGCGGTCGCGCATGTCGAAAAGGACGAGCGCAAGGAACAACAACATCGACAGAGCCGCAAGAAGTGATCCAGTAATCACGAGGGGTACGAATCGTTCATCATGGCTTCCGAGGTACAATCCCAGCCCGCCGGCCATGAAGGCTGCACCAAGCGCGCCGCTGCCAGCCTGAATCCAACCCCCAAAGCCAGAGGTTCGACCAACGCCTCTATGGTACAGGCCGTAGATTGCCATCGATACCCAGCCCAACAGATTGAGGTGGGCGTGTGAGGGTGCCAAGGTGAAATCTTGGCTGATCCCCATCACAATGCCCATGGTCATGCCCACCAGGGCCGCCGCGGCGGCCGTGATGAAGCAGAAGTCGCTGATACGCATAATCTTTCCTTTCAAGTCTGGCCGGCCTTTCCGAAACACCGCCATCAATTTCAATTGTTCATCGCTGTCGAAGCGCAGGAGACCTGCCGACGTCGGATCCAAAAGCATCTCGGTCCTGTTGTCGTCAGCCCGCAAAGCCGCCAGCAGCAAGCCAGGCCTCTTCTTCCGGGGTTGTCTTGCGGTCAAGTAAGGAGTTCCGATGCGGGAACCGGCCGAAACGCGCAACGATCTCGCGGTGACTGCGGGAATGCATCGGCGCCGGTTCAGGAAGGTCGGCGAAGAGATGGACTGCCCGTTCTTGATCCGCCATGTGCTCAGAATGACTGAAGGGAAGGTAAAAGAAGCCGCGCAATGAAACATGCACTTTACCGTCATGGCCCAGGTTCAGCGCCGTATCCGCAACGAGCCGCGCAAGTGCATCTGTCTTGTACATGCGTGCGGTACCCCGAAACGCATTGCGCGGATACTGATCGAGTAGGATGACCAGAGACAGTGCGCCTTCGGCGGTGGCAAGCCACGGCATCAGTTCGCCCTGTGCAGCGGCGGCATGTTCGGCCACAAAGGCCTCGCGAAACTTCTGATCGAAATCCGGATCCTTGCCGAACCAGACTGCGTGACCAAGCGGCTTCCAGAATTGGGCAACCGCGTTTGGATTAGACAGGTGCGCCTTAAGGCGCGTCGTCAAAGTGGTGTCGAAGAACAATTTCAAACCTCGTCGATAAAGTGGGCGACCGCAGTCGTCGGTGGTGGTCAGGGCTGCACGACGTCGTGCAGGCGCGTAAAGTTCAGCTTTGGGCGGACTCGTTCGGGCAAATGGGGCGCAATTGTTGTGGCAAAGACCGCAGCTGCATCTTGACGTGAGTCCCAGATTTCTAGCACCCGCCAACCCCCGTCGACCGGGTGCGAGGCGTGCATCAGAAAGCCCTGCGCGCTTCGTAATTCGGACGATACGACATCGAACAGATCGCTATAGCCTGCCAGTATCTGTCCTGAGCCTTCCGCCGTCATCAGAACCGCCATGTTGTCTTCTCCTTTCCAGTTAGCCTAAGCAGGAAGCCGCTCAGGCGATGTGCGGGCAGACCTATTGTCGCTTAACGCTGATGAAGCCAGTGGTATGATTTCAGCAATATGCTGAATCAGATTGATCTCTCTCGTACTGACCTGAACCTCCTCGTGCTCTTCGAAACCGTCCTGCGCGAGGGCAATGTCGGGCGCGCTGCTTCGGCGCTGAACCTGTCGCCGTCGGCGGTCAGTCATGGCCTTGGCCGCTTGCGGCGCTTGATGAACGACCCCTTGTTTCTTCGCACGACGCGGGGCGTCATACCAACCGAGCGCGCGCTGGATCTTGCGCCCAGAATTGCCGAAATCCTGCTTGGAGTGCGCGAGGTTCTGGCTGGAGCCGAGCCGTTCGACCCCAGCATCTCCACGCGCCGGTTTCGAGTGGGGGCGGGCGATGCGTTCCTCTGCGTCCACGGACCCTCGTTTGCCGCAGCGCTTTCGGAACAAGCGCCAACCGTCGCTACGTCCGTGCTGCATATCGTGCCGTCCTTTCGCACTTCGCCCGAGCAGGGCGCTTGGGACCACGTGCTCGAAATGTTGGAGACGCGTGAGTTGGACATGGCAATACTGCCGTGGGTGACCAGCCCCGCTCGCTTCGCCTTGCGTCCAGTCCCCGAGACCGAGGACCGGCTGGTCGCCGTTACACGCGCCGACCATCCATATGCTTTGGACCCGACTCTCGATACCTATTGCCTCGCGCGCCACCTCGTTGTTTCGATCAGGGGCGACCCCGTGGCAGCGACCGACAGTGTGCTGGCAAAGCTTGGCCGTGAGCGTAGGGTGGCGATGACGGCGCCGAACTTTTCGTCCGCCCTCTTCCTTGCGGCGGAAAGTGACCTTGTGGTTTCGCTGCCACAAAGCCTCGTCGATACCCACGGTGCACGGTTCGGACTCGTAGGAACCCCGCTGCCGTTCGAGGTCTCTACGAGCAACGTAGTCATCGTGACGACCAGGGCTGCGCTACAGGATGCGGGGGTGGCCTGGTTGGTCGACCTTCTCTGCGTGGTTATGTCGAAATCCGAGCTGAGACTATAGTGCTGCGGTGAAATCAGGGCATGCACCCTACAAGCCATTAGCTTTGATCAACCACACAGACGGGACGCGTCTTCTTGAGCCAATGCCATCGCGGGTCACTCGGCTTTCATGCAATCAAGGAACCGGACGGCACCGGATGAGAGCCTAGCCCAACCCGCCAAAAATTCTGGTGCATAGTTGAGTTTGATATCGATCTCGCCTGTTTCGATCAGGTGATCGCAGCTCTGGAACGAAGTATGCCCCGGGCGTTGACGCCCGATGACATCGGTAATCGTCCCCTGTTCGTCTACTGCGATGTATACATCTCTCCCCCATCAGTGCGGGAGGCACCTCAATCGGGGGAGGGCGCTAAGAACGGAAAGGCCAAACGGTCCAGGCACGCGCGACCGTTCAACTTCTCCGATCAAGCTTTGTCCAAATTCGAGGCGAGCGGAGCGATCTGCCACGATATCGAACGGCAGATACTCCGTCAGGAGATAACGCATGAGCGGCCCTTCCGATGTGGGAGGCCGAACCTCATCTGGCCAGGCGGAATGGAACATTCAGCGTCACCGTCTCGGGGATCGGCGTGCCTCGGGCCACTTGGGGCGTGTCGGTTGGGAAGGCCTCACAATTTAAGGTTGCCGGGCCGTAGGTCCGTGTCTAGCCTTCAATTGGCCCAAATCCTGCGTTCAAACGGGTCTTGGCGTCGCAGCCGCGCTGGCAAGGTGTGGGGCGGCAAGGTTCGATGTGTGCGGAAAGGGTCAGAAAATGTCGGTCGCCAATGAATACGAAGTTCAGATGCTGGCCCTCATCAATGCTGAGCGGGCCGCGTACGGTCTCGCCGCGCTCAAGCTGAACGCAAAGCTGAACACCTCGGCGGAGACCCATAGCCGCTGGATGCTGCAGGCGGATGTCTTTTCGCATACCGGGTCGGGCGGCTCCTCGGCCGGCGAACGGATGGGTGATGCAGGCTATGTTTTTTCAGGCAATTGGACCTTGGGCGAAAACATCTCTTGGCAAAGTCAACGCGGGGCTGCGGGGATTTCGGATGACGTCATAAATCTGCACAACAGCCTAATGAACAGCCCCGGCCATCGGGCAAACATCCTGAATCCGAACTTTGTCGAGATTGGCATCGGTATCGAGGTTGGCCAATTCGCCACCAACGGCTCAAACTGGCCTGCGGTGATGGTGACGCAGAACTTCGCCCGGTCGAGCGCCGACAATGGCGGGCCCGGCACCATCGTGCCAGACGTTCCCGTCACCGAAGCTTCTGACGTGGTGACTGGGACCGCAAGGGCTGATGTGATTGATGCCCTCGGTGGCCACGACAGTGTCAACGGCCTTGGCGGCAACGACAGCTTGCGCGGCGGTTCTGGCAACGACACCCTGAACGGCGGTGCAGACAACGACCAACTTATCGGTGGCCTTGGCGACGACCAACTGACCGGCGGCACAGGCAACGATTACATCGACGGTGGTGACGGCTCTGACCGTGCCTACTTCACCGGTACCGTGGCTGCGAATGTCAATCTTGGCCTCACAACTGCCCAGAGCACCGGACACGGTACCGACACGATCCTGAACGTCGAGCACATCTCTTCGGGGAGCGGCAATGACCGCCTGACGGGGAACTCCCTCGGCAACAGCATGAACTCGGGCGCAGGCAACGACACATTGAGCGGTGCGGCTGGGAACGACAGTCTGAACGGGGGCACCGGCAGCGATACGCTGATTGGTGGCGGCGGCGCTGACAGTTTCATCTTCAATACGACGCTTGGGTCCAGCAATGTTGACAGGATCACAGATTTCAACGTTGTGGCCGACACGATCCAACTAGAGGACGCGATCTTCAGCGGCCTTTCAGCCGGGACCCTCGCCGCATCGGCCTTCGTGCGAAACACTTCAGGCAATGCTGCCGATACCAGCGATCGGATCATCTACGAGAGCGATACCGGGCGGTTGTACTTTGATCGCGATGGAACTGGTGCGGCTGCAAAAGTGCACTTCGCAACTCTTGATACCGGTCTGGCACTGACAAACGCGGATTTCTTTGTGTTCTGACGTGCCGTGGGCAACGTACGCACGGTCACAGCGCGCAGCAGCCTCTTGGGATTGAGGAAGCAATGACCCAGATGGAGAAGGTTGGACTCCAGTGGCGTTTCCTCCGCCAATTTCCCTAGCGAACGTGACCTCCCGATCCGGATGCGCCCGGGAGCTCTTCCTCTCCTGAAGACAAGCCCAAAGATCATCCGCCCGGCTGTGATGCTCTACGTCCAGTTGCCCACCTACCTGCAGACCCGCGCCGTCGCTTTTGCCGAGTGACGCGGCGTTCTCGCTGCCTGATCTGCAGGTGGGCAGCGGTAGCGGAGACGGGTTCGCATTCGTCCGACAGCATCCATCAGCGTCACCCCTACACCATGGACAGGTACCAACGGGTGGACTAGGGTCATCTGACCGCTTTGCTGCGATAGGGATCATGCCGGTACTATCGTTTTCCGATTATCAGACGTCTTTCCAAGACTTCGATCTGATTATTGTCGGTTCGGGTCCGGCAGGTTTGACAATAGCGCACTCTCTTCGGGCTTCGCCCTTTCGTATTGCCATTCTGGAAAGTGGTGGGATTGAGCCAACTAAGGATATTGAGGCATTAAATGAAATTGTAAGTGTCGGCCACCGTCGGGCAAATCCAGAATCGGTTCGGCGGCGATGTGTTGGTGGAACCAGCACCATTTGGACCGGCCGCTGTGGGATGTTTGACGCTATCGACTACGTAAGGCGTGACTGGCTTACGACATCGGGTTGGCCAATTGACATTGATGATATGGCAGGTCAGGTGCGCCGTGCGGGCGATCTTCTTGGCCTCACCCCAAATCTCAGTGTGACTCACGCACTGCGGGATTTGCGTCAACCCGTTGATAGCCGGGCCTGGAATGCAGACCTTCTGTCCCCTGTCGTCTGGCAGTTCAGTGTCCGGGATGGCCAGGCTTCAACTGAGCACTTTGCCAATAGCATGGACTCTCCGGCAGATGAATTGGCAATCCTGCGTCATTCAGGGCGAAAGACCCCAGTCGATTTCGGCCGTGCGCATGTTGGTTGGATTCGTCAAAGTGAAACGGTGTTCCTATTCACCCATGCAACTGTCCACGAAGTCCTTGCCGAAGACACGGGTAAAATGGTTTCCGGACTGCTCGTTCGAGGTCCGGATGGGCGTATCCGTAAATTGACTGCATCCCGGGTCGTTCTTGCCTGCGGTGGAATTGACAATACCCGGCTATTGCTTGCCTCGCGCAGTAGTAAGCCCGCTGGGCTCGGAAATGACCACGACCAGGTAGGTCGCTACCTCACAGACCACACATTTACCGAGTTCCGCTCTTTCGGGCCTGGGGCTGCAAGGCTTCTCAGGCGACGGTTTGCAACAAGATTGTACAGACAGTCAGGGGCGGTCCAGTCCTACAGCTTTGGCCTACGCCTTTCTCCTGCGCTGCAAAGGCGGGAAGGTTTGCTGAACGCTTCAGTGCACCTTGTCGAGTTCGGGTCGCGCACCAACCCGCTTGCTTCTATAGCCTCCGGTGTTCGATCCTTGCGTGGCGATCGCAACCTTGTGGAAGCAGCGAACAGCATCGTGCAAGGTTTGGCGCATCCTGTCGCACTGTGTGAGAATGTCGCTGATCGCTTTGTGCTCGGACGTACTGCACTGAACCATCCGGACAGGACGGTGATGGGGGGTAGCGTCGAACAATTGCTCAACCCCGACAGTCGTATCCGGTTGTCCGATCGCACAGACCGTTTCGGTATGCCGCTTCCTGAGATTGACTGGCGTTTGAGCGAGCTTGAGTATCGTACCGCTGCTCGGTTCCGTGAAATCCTTGCGAATGAGATTTCCCGTTTAGGCATGGAAGCGGGCAACGGCGCTTCATGGAACGATTTCGAAAGTTGGCGCGAAGACCTGATCGATCTTGCGCACCCAATGTGTACGACACGGATGTCCGACGATCCTGCAACCGGCGTCGTGGACGCCAACTGTCAGGTGCATGGTGTCGAGGGGTTGTTTGTCGCCGGCGGTTCGGTCTTCTCTACGCCGGGACACATGAACCCAACGCAGATGATCGTGGCCCTCGCCTTGCGTCTGGCAGAACATCTCAACACGTCTATGTCAGCCAGACGAACGGAATCGGTACCACTACGCCCCAAAATTCGCATCGGACTGGTGGGTGCCGGGGATAGAATCCAGCGCGTATACGCACCAGCTTTGGCGGCGGTGTCTGATCGCATCGAAGTCGTTGGTGTTGCGGCCCGCCGACAGTTGTCCGCCGAGCAGGTTGCGTCGAAGATGGGTTGTGCAGTGTTTCCGGATGCTGAAACACTTGTGAAAGAAGGCAGGATCGACTTTTTGGTCGTATCCGTTTCCGACAACGATGCGACTTACGCGCGACTCGCCCATCTTGGTTGTCCACTGTTTTTGGAAACACCGATCTGTTGGAGTTTGTTCAAGGGACGCAAGCTTGTTAAACAGATGAAGAAGGCACAGTTGACCGTTGGCCTTGCCGAACAGTTTCCTTTCCTTCCGCAAGCTCGACTACAGCGCAAGGTCGTCGAGCTTGGTGGTATTGGCATTGTAAAGTCCGCCACGAACAATCTGGCCAACTACGACTATCACGGGGTCGCGCGTCTTCGTCGTGCGCTCGACATTTGGGACGAGATAGTTTCGGTGTCGGCTCGGCGATATCACGTTACAGGCGTACAGGCACCCATCGACGAAGCATTATTTCACTACAGAAGTGGTGCAGGACTTGTCCATCGCTTCACGACTGATGACAACGCGGGCAATGTACTTGAGCCTGCAAGCTTCATTGTCGATGGTGATGAAGGGCAATTGACTGATGCCTCCGGTGTAACGAGCGGCCAAGCGTCAATCTTTCGACCACAGCGTATTGAGGATGCAAGCGGTGATCTGATTGAACTGTCCGTGGAAACTCCCGTAGGTAAGGTCCGATGGAGGAACCCATTTGTTTCTTACGGTTTGACTGACGAACAAATTGCCGTTGCGACCCTTTTGAACGAAATGGCTGAGGCAGTATCACATGCCGGTTCGCCAGCCTATGATGCGGTTGATGGGCTCAATGACGTTGAACTGCTGGCCGCTATGCGTGCCTCTCAGATACGCGGAGGAAGGCGGATGGGTATCGGCGTTTCTGTGGTTCGGGAGAAGCTGAGGAAACTCTATGGCAAAAGAAACGCGACTTGATCGGACTTGAGTGTCCAGTCTGCCCCAATATAAGTGAACGGTGTTTGCGTTACTGCTCGGCAGGGCGGTCCACTACCCTGCTGGAATAAGCTAACGCTCCCCTTTCCAGAACTTCAAGACCAGCCCGGAGATCATCCACTTCGCGGTGATGCCCTACTCCGGTGCCCGCTCAGCCTGCGGAGAAGCCGCGAAGCCTAGAATGGGCGAGGGGCTCGACATTGGCCACCAGATCATGAGCCAAGGATGGTTTGTGATCGAGCGCTAACTCATGAACCGCAACCTCTTCACGGGAACCCCATGATTGCTGGACAAATTCTCTCAGCCGCGTTGCTGTCTTTCGCGGCCGGATCCGCGTGGGATGCTTCTGGCCGTGGCTTGCTTGGTCCCCATGATCCGGTTCCTGCTACAATGGTTTCTGTCCTCTTCAACCGGCCTATGCCTGACGTCTCACCCGGCCAGCGGTCATGCCCTTGGCGATTTCAGCACCGATTTCGGCGCTGACGGTGATGCCCTGGACGAACGGGCGGTCGTGCATCAGGTATGGGATAGCGGCCAGCACCAGACGCCCTTCGTAGCCGGGAACTCCTGTCAGACTGTAGTCCTGCGCGCGTTCAGGGATGTCCTGCCCCGCTTTGGCCAAGGCATCGCGCAGGGACGGGAAGGGCAGGTCGGCGCTGGTCAGTGCCTTCTGGCCACGCGCGTCAATGAACACATCGAAAACATGGGTCTCGGACTGAGTTCGGATCACCGTCCGGTCAGTCTGCCTGTCCAGATCGTAATCCTTTCCCAAAGCAAGGATCGACAAGACGCCGGCATCGTGCAGGGCGAGGAGGCGGCGAATGGATTCGGACGGGACGGCGGCGTAGTTGTCGACGAAAACGGTTTTCAACCCGTCATCGAACCGTTGCCGCTCGCTGGTGCTGAGATCGGGCACAATCGCCTCAACCGTCTCGTGCATTCGTAAGAGCGCATAGCGCCATGGCACCGTGATGCGGTGTGCCTTGTTGTGTTCGACCTCTTCCAGGTTCTTCCGCGCCCAGCGGAACGGGTCCTGCACCTCGCGCGCGGCAAAGTAGGCGGCGGCGAAAGTGTCGGCCGTCAGGCCTGCAAGGCCAATCCGTTCGGCATAACCCGGGTCGGAAAGAGTTATCTCGGCCCGCATCAACTCGAACAACGCATCCAGCGGGCGGGCTTGCGCGGCGCAGTCCGCCACCGCAGCTTCGGTCATGATTTGAAGGGGTTCGTAGGGAAGTGGACAATAGAAGTCAGCTTCGGGCAGCACGCCCGTCCATGACATCAGCGTGATATGCAGGCCCTTTGCCTCGGTTTCAAAGGACAGGGCACCGCCCTTGCGCCGAAACCGGCCATGTTGATTGGCCACGGCCATGGCCGCGTCAATGGAACTCAGCGACGTGCCCATAACCCCCACTCGAACCGCAGGCACCTCGGCGTCAATCAGCCCAGACCAAGGGCTTGGGAAATAGCTGCGGGTCGCTTCGTCCGCGTCTGGGAAGTCATGGCCAGTTGCCAGTATCACCCGTTCGAAGGGCCCTTCCACTGATCCGTCTGCGGTGGTCACAAACAGGGCGCCATCTTCGGCGGTGACATCAACCACCTCGGTTTGCTCATGAATCTCCACCTGCATTCCACTGGCCAGAGCCTGATCAACCAGCACCAAAAGCTGGTCCTGAAAGTACTCTCCCAACAGAAGCCGCGGGGTGAAGTGCCGTTCGTCAAGGACGTCCGGATCAACGCCGTATGATCGCAAAAGGGATTCCGGCTGATCCTCAAGCCAGTCAAGGTAGGTGGTGGTGATGGGTGGGATCTCGATACTGGCTATGTTTGCCAGCATCGATTTGCTTGAGACTTCCGGCGAATAGGGCATGCCGAGGCCGATCTTCTCGCCCTTTTCGAACAGGGTTATCTCTCCTTCGGGCGCCGCCTCCAGTAGCCTTTGGAAAGCATAAATGCCTGTTGGACCAGTACCGACAATCGCTATACGGCCCACGCGGTACCCTCCATGTATGTCGAAGATAGAACGCTACAAGCGGCTAGCAGTTCCCAGTCGTCTCGTCGATGTAGCAATGCGCGGTGCAGCTACCTCGACGTCACGCAAGCGCGAATTTGAAATCAGTGGCACAGGCGGATTTTGCAGCTATTGCGCCACGACCAAATGGTTTGCCCCGGCTTACCTCAGATGGGAAACCCGGCGTGTACGGATTACCTCCAGAACCTCGCCCGTCGGTGTCTCAACGCGGTAAACCACGCCGTTCATCGCATAGTATAACCAGTTTCCATCGATGGGCTTCAGGTTGTACCGCATCGGGTCCATCAACAATGAGCGGCTTTCTATCGGGAAGCGGTCACCAATGGCATATGCTTGGACACTTGGCTCCGGCGTCAAGACCTTGCGCACCTGTGGTCCTTCAGTGGCGGAGGCGATGCACACTGACTTGACGATGGACCCGCATTCTTGGGCCGAAACAGGAAGCACGAATGCTGTTGCCAGAAGTGGAGCGATCAGGAAACGCATTTGGTCCTCGCATCTGTTCAGGACGCAAACTCCGAAGGCAACGGCGCGGTTCCCAGTCCAACACCTTGTCCAAGCTTTAGGCGCAGCCTTCATCCAATTGGCTTCCTCCCATTCGATCAGATGTCTTTCGCAAACAAGCAGTGACCCTAACATAGATCAGTGATGCGAAGTTGTGCCCGTGCAAGACACTCGCATCGCGTGCAATCAGTATGCGCGATTGAAGTAGTGAGTTCTGTGAGGGCTGGACGAGTCCTGGCTGTCACCGGCCATCCTTTTGGTGGACCCTCCGGCCCTCACCATTTTCGCGTTTGGGGCAGTATCGAGAGGCGCTAT
Source organism: Tabrizicola piscis (assembly GCF_003940805.1). NCBI lineage: Bacteria > Pseudomonadati > Pseudomonadota > Alphaproteobacteria > Rhodobacterales > Paracoccaceae > Tabrizicola > Tabrizicola piscis. Next base: position 457,592 of record NZ_CP034328.1, on the reverse strand, counting down.
GCCAGCAGGGGGCCTTCATGGTCGAGATAGGCGCGGTCGAAACCCGCCAGATCGACCAGCCCATCGTAGTTGTCAAACACCACGCGGCCATTCTTGAAGGTGCAAAGCCCCTCGTCGCGCAGTTGCCGCAGAACCCGGTTGACGTGGACCGCACTTAGCCCCAGGGCGTCGGCCAGCATGTACTGCGAAAGCGGGCAGTCATAGTCCAAACGGTCCGCTAGTCCCACAAGGCGCAGGCGTGCGTAGAGTTCGAGCAGGAAATGGGCCATCCGCTCGATCGCGTCACGACGCCCCAGGCCGACCAGGTGCTCAACGACCATCGCCTCGTCGCGCGATGCGGCCCACAATACAGCTGTGGCCAGCCTCGGGGTGCGCTGGAAAGCACTTAGCAAATCGCTCGCCGTCAATTCGGAAGCATCCACCCGGGTTATGGGCTGTATGTTGTGATCGGATGTCCGGAACAGCACTGACCGCAATCCAAGAAAGTCGCCAGGTATCTGAAAATCAACGATCTGACGCTCGCCCGTCTTCAGCAACTTATAGGAACAGGCCCAGCCCGTGGCCATCACATAAGCAGATTGGTTCGTTTGCCCTTCGAAGATCATGTCCTTCCGCGGGACAAACCGGCGACGTCTGCGGAAGAGGTCGGACAGAACGCCAAGATCACTGTTGGATAACGCCACAAACGCACCCAGCTTGCGGGCCAGAGGGCTGTCGTGTGTTTTCATGAGCGCCTTTCATAGGGCTTACTCAGCCGGCCGAATCTACGGTTGGAAAAACAAAGCCTATCGTGAATACGCTCAACCATGCTGACCCATATCAGGAACGACGTGAAATTTTCTGATATTCTTCATGCGAGGCGGCGTAGCAGCTTTGCGGGAATTTCTCGCGTGCATAGCCTCAAGAAGGAACGCGTATGAACCCCTCTGCAAATGTTGCCGGACTGGCCGCCCTCACGATCTGTGAGGCTTTGCTGCTGGCCCTGAATGACCACGATATCCTGCCCGAGGGTGAGATCATGGGACTTCTTCGCGATGCTGCCGATTCCCACGCGAATGCGCCGGAAGCGTCAGACGCATCCCATCCCCATGCCGAGGTGGCTGCTTTGATCAACAAGATCATCGCTGGCGGTAACTCGGTGCGGCGCACTTAGCAGAAAATCGATTGATTGACCTTCAGAAATCCAAACGCGCGCAAGGGCGCAGCAAGTGGATTTCGGCTTGAAGGTAAACCGCCTCAGTTTGCCCAAAGGCTTCCCCATCGACCACGTCCGGACCGGCCCGGCAATCAGCCGCCTTGGGGTGAGGCTCAATCCATTCGCGCACTCACTGTAGATCGGCCAAGGTGGCGGAAAAAGGTTGGATTCCAATGGCGTTTTCTCCGCCAGTTCCCCTGGTGAAAGTGTCAACCCGATCCGATTTCCGGAAGACGTGAGAACGGCGATTGCCTTCCGTGAGGCGACGGCTCCGACCTTCATCGAAGTGGTCAGCGCAGCGCTCCTGCGCGACGGGTTGGGTGTCCAGATGTTCTTGACGCACAACGGGCAAAACATGACCATCTGCCAGACGGACAACAGCGGCACAGTGAAAGCGCTCTATGCTTATCATTGATCGTCTTCGCAGGGGCGCGGCCGCCCTTGCGTCCTTCCCGAAAGGCTGGCCTATCGTGACCGAGACCCCCGATTATCCATACTATGCTGGTGAGCCCACTTTACTGGGCGCAAGGCAATGGCTGATCCTGATGGCCGCTTTGGCGCTGGGATTTGCTGGCTTGGTCCTGATCCCTTTGGGAACCTTCCCACTTGATCTTGTCCCGGCGCTTTTGTTCCTGGGCATACCCCTTTTGGCACTGCGGTGGGTGGCGGGCCCGCACTGGGCCGCCCTTTTCCGTCCGGTGGGGTTTCGTCAGGTCGGGCAGATGGTGCTTTTCGCTGTGCTGACGCTTGCGGGCTCCATGGCGGTGGCGCTTATCCTCAAGCAATTCGTCAGTTTCAGCGACAATCCGGTGTCATTGCAGGTCGGCGAGATGACGGCCCTGGAGCTTGCCGGGCGCCTGATCCCGACCATTCCGCAACTGATCGGAGAAGAATTGTTCGGCATACTGCCGTTCCTTGCGGTCCTGTGGCTGTGCATCACGCGTCTCGGTCTGTCGCGCCGCACCGGGATCGCGATTGCTTTGGTGATTTCGGCACTGATCTTCGGTGCGGCGCATTTGCCGACCTATGACTGGAACTTTGGCCAGGCACTGATCGGGATTGGATCAGCCAGGATTTTCCTGACCCTTGCCTTCATTGCTACGCGAAATCTCTGGGTTTCGTCCGGCGCGCATATCCTGAACGACTGGACCGGGTTCCTGTTTGCCTTCGCTCTCGGCCATGCCCCGATCGACACGGAGAGCTGAGGATCAGTCACGGCCCGTTCGCCTGACTCCGCCTCGGACCTTGGGCGGCATCGCCCCGACTTCTTGGCGGGGTGGTCCTCCTTGGTGCGGTGATCGGCCTGAGTGGTCATTGCATCTACTGACGCCTTAGTCGGCACGTACCGGACAACGGCTATAGTGCCCCCGATGATGCGACCGGGATGCTTGCGATGGATCCGCCCTGAGCCAACTTCAACTGGCTACTGTTGTCACCGACCCGCTGAGCAGGGACAACAGGAAAGTTCCGATGAAGCATACCGCGCCGACGAGGATGGCCAGGATCGTCTGACCGATCGCCTTTACCGTCGTCGTATTGCGATGAACCTTGAAGCCGCGTGTAAGTGCAGTGGCGTACCAGATCAGCCCGACCAGAAACACGGCTGCCGCTACAGGTTCTGCCCACGAAAACTTGGCATTTCCCAACATGATTGCGACGTCCGCCGCAAGCACGAACGGCACAGTGACATAGCATTGGGCATAGAACATCGGTCGTAAAGTCTTGCGGCTTAGGGTTTGTTCGGACAGCCGAACGTGCTGCAACCCCAGAAAAAGCGGGAAGAGGCTGAAGGCGACAGCGCGCAGGATCAGTAGATTGCGCTGATCCGCCAGCACACCTTCGAAGACCGCGGCATTGTGGAACACGCTGGTCTGGACCGTATGCGCAAGCATCAGTGTCAGGAATAGAAAAATCGGCGGGCTAAGGTTGTTGGCGAATTGATCTTCAGGCGGGCGGGTCAGCTCCTTCTCGGCGTAGGCGATCATGGCAAGCGGGCGCATGATGCAGCGCCAGAAGGTCAGGGGGTAGAAAACGAGCCAGGACACGACCTCGTAAAGCAGCTGTTCCGCCGAGCGGAGAAGGTTCATGAAATCCATTTGCCGCCTTTCATCCACCCCAGACGATCTTAGCCACGGACATGCCCAACGCAATGTCTAGAGACCGGACAGCCTCGCCATTGAAAGTGGTGCAGTCGGACGAGACGACCGCTCGCTGTCCGCCTTTTGCCGACCAGCATCTGCCGTGCCGGGCGGCCGGGCCGTGACAGGTTGATCCCCTTCCGAAAGGGTCAACGCATCGTCGATCTCGACGCACGGTGCTGTCCATCGCAGATCAGCGCTTGACTGTCGGGTTCATGGCGCTGGCGGCCAAGGCCGGGCGCGACTCCATCTTGCAGCGAACGAAAGACGTATCGCCGGGGGCAAAAGCCCGTCCCTACCTCGCCAACCCAGTGGCAGCCAAACCTCTATCCTTTCCGTCCACCATCTGCATCCACCCAAGACTTTGAACACCTGGTGGGCAATCAAAGTGGAACTTTCGCCCGATTTAAGCGTTGGGGTACGAATAGACAGGAGTGTGTCTGATGCCTATGGAAAATATCCCCCAAGAGCCGCCCGTCCGCAGTGTCGCGGAAGAAACGCTTATCGCCAACCTGCGCAATGCGCATGCGTTGGAAAAGCAGGTCATCGCGGTCCTGAAACCACAATTGGGCTTGCTGGTCGACTATCCCGACCTGCAGGCGAAGATCACCCAGCATATTGCGGAAAGCCGCCAGCAAGCCAATCGCCTTCAGACGGCTCTGGAAGCCTGTGGCAGCTCGACATCCATGGTGAAGGATGCGTTGCTCAGTGTGATGGGGCTTGGACAATCCTCGGTGCAAGGCTTCAGTTCCGACGCGGTGCTCAAGGCTATCGTGGCCGACATGATGACCGAACATCTGGAAATTGCGACCTATCGCACGTTGATCGTCCTGGCAGAGATGGCAGGGAAATCAGAGATTTGCCCTGCGCTGGAGGCATCGCTGCAGGAAGAGGAGGCGATGGCCGAGTGGTTCAGCCAAAACCTTGAGCAGCTTACCCGGCGGTATATTGAACTGGAGGCCGCAAAGGTTCTTGCGGCCGAACTTGCAGAGCAGGAAAGGGCCCGGAAGCGAGAGGAAATGGCTGCAGAAAAGCGGTCAGCTGATGCAGACGGCGTTCCGCGGCCAAACCCTGCGGCAGATCCGTTTTCAAGAGGACCCTCAGACCCCGCACCGGCACCGAACGCATCTCGCGAGAGCGACGCCGCAGGGGATGTGGAACTGAAACGGCCGCCAACAGGCGTCAGCGGGCCTTAAGACCGTTGACCGCTGTGAAGGCTGCTGGTTCTTGTCACTGACGAACTGGCACCGATCCGCGGTGTCGGAGGGCCTTTCGACGACGCGGGTGGCCGACAGTGGTGTGGGCTACCGCCCAACAAACTCGAACGAGAAGCTGCGACCAGCTCCTTCAGGTGCTGCAGGAAACGGTGCAGAGCGGCGGATGTGGTCGAGGGCAGTCTGGTCGAGACTTTCGCTGCCCGAGCCTTGCAGCACCTTCGCTGAGACGAGGGCGCCGTCCGGTGCAAGCGTAAAGCCGATAACGACCGTGCCGCGCCCCGCGCCGGGCTTCTTCCGCGTGGCGTGAACTTTCTTCAGGACCGCTTTAGCATACGCGGCAGGGGACATCGTTCCCCCCGTCTTGGCCTTCGTCGCAGGGCTTGTGGCGTTGGCTCCGGCAGTGCCAGCGTTTGCCTTGACAGTCGTCGCTGTCTTCTCTCGGACGGGTTGCTTCTCGAACGGTTCCGCTTCTTCCGCAGCCCCGTCTGCCAGACGTTCAGGCCGCGGGCGGGGTCTTGTTGACGCAGGCTCGGGCGCGTCGGGGGGCGGCGGCAGAGCGATGTCGGTCGAGACCGCGACATCAGGCGCAGGAAGGGAAACGGCAGCTGCCGCAGCCGTTTCGGGTGGCACAATCGGTGCGGGCAGAGCGGTCTTCTCGATCACGTCTTCCGGGGTCTCTGGCAGCGGCGGTGCGTTGACCACAGTCGGGGCCGCCTCGGCAACCGCGGCGATGCTGGGGGCCGTGGGGGGAAGCTGGCCGAGATCAAGGATCAGCACGGGTGGCGGTCGATCCGCCGCAAGGGCAAGCGCCGCCGCCCCGGCCAGAAGCGCAACCGCCCCGGCACCCGCCAGCGCCCAGCCTGCCAGCCGACGACCGCGCGGCGCAATCACGGCGCGCCGTCCAATCCGACCAGCGCAACCTTCAGGTAACCGGCCCCCCGCAGCGCATCTAGCAAGGCCATCAGCGCCCCATAGTCGATTGTGCGGTCGGCCCGCAGGAAGATCGGCGTTTCGCGGTCCCCAGCTGTGCGGGCGTCCAGCATCGGGCCAAGCGCCCCGGCAGCGACTGGCTTTTGGTCCAGCAGAAGGCTGCGCTCGGCCGTCAGCGTCAGCCACACCGGATTTTCCGGCCGGTCGGTCGCGGTGGCGGCGGACCCGGGCAGGTTCACAGGGACATCGACAGTGGACAAAGGGGCCGCCACCATGAACACGATCAGAAGGACAAGGATCACGTCGATGAACGGTGTGACGTTGATCTCGCTCAACTCGTCGTCATCGCCCAGCCGTAGCGCCATAGGTCACACCCCCGTCCGGGCAGGCGTCATGCGCGCGTCCAGCTCATGGCTGAACCGGCGGAGAAGTTCCGCGGTACCATCGGCAAGGCGGTGCCGGAACGTGGCGATGCGGCGCATGATGCGGTTGTAAAGCAGCACTGCCGGGATCGCCGCCGCAAGGCCTATGCCGGTGGCAAGCAGAGCCTCGGCAATGCCTGGGGCCACGACGACGAGACTGGTGGTCTTCGCAGCGGCGATGGCAAGAAAGCTGTTCATGATCCCGAATACCGTGCCGAACAGCCCCACAAAGGGCGCGACCGCCCCGATTGAGGCAAGCAGCCCCGTGCCCGAGCGCAGGCGCTGGACGGCGCGCGCCTCGATCCGGTCAAGCGCAAGATCCAGCCGTTCGCGCGCCGAGGCGCGGAGGTCAGTGGTCAGAACCCGGGGCAGGGCGGCCATCTCGCCCTGCACGGCGCGCGCCGCTTCGGCAAGCGGGCAATTGTTCGGCAGGGCAAGAAGCCCGCTGCCCGCCGTAAGCCCGGCACCTGCCCGCCGCAGCCGCGAGAAGGCCAGCGAGAACTCGACCGCCTTGAAGAGGAAGACCGTCAGCACCGCGACCACCGCCAGCGCCAGAAGCCCCATCACCGCCTGCACGACCCAGTGCGCTTTCAGGACAAGGCCAAGAAGGTCGGTGTCGACCGGCTCATTGGCTGTCGCCTCTGGTAGGGGGTCGGCCGTCGCCGCCGGCAAAGGCTCGGCGGGAGGCGTGGCCCAAAGGCCCGGAAGCTGCGGTACTGCGTCGGTCTCGGCCGCCAGAGTGCCCAGATCCGGCGCTTCGCTGTGGACGGCGGGCGGGTTGTCTACCGCCTGCGCAAGGGCCGCTCCGGCTAGGCAAAGCCAGACGGCAATGACGGCCAGCTTTACCATGTGACGCTCTTGCTGACCGAAAGCTTCGCATTCAGACCGGGCGCATTTTCCCGCATCAGGCTGGGTTTGTAGGTCGCGTCAAACACGTTCTCGACGGTGAGGTTGACGGCGAACCCCTCCAGTACGCCGGTGGATGGCCCCCAGGTGACGAAAAGGTCATGCGTGTCGAAGCTGTCTGACGAGCCGATCGCATTCACGGTGTCGGTGCCGGTCGTGTAGTTGGTGATGCCGTCGTAGTAATAGGCCTTCCAGCCCAGCGTCAGGCCACGGTCCGGCAGCTTTGCCCCCAAGGTCAGCGCCACGTTCGCAGCCGGTGTGTCCTGCAGCTGACGCCCGGTTCCGCCGTCTCGCGATTTGACATTGCTGTAGGCCATGCTGGCGAACCACCAATCCGCGTCGTAGGAGGCTTCAAGTTCGCCACCCCAGATCTTGGCGCTGCGGACGTTGGCGAAGCGGGGGGCGCCTGCACCGGCGTCGGTGTTGGAGATGATGAGGTTGGTCAGGTCATTGTGGAAGAAGGTGGTCTTGAGAAGCAGACTGTCCCCGTCGGCCAAAAGCCCCTCGCGCTGGAAGGTGGCCCCCAGTTCGACCGTCCGGGCCTCTTCCTTTTCAAGGTTGAGGCTGGGGGTCTGGCCGTTCTCGGCCGAGTAAAGCTCGTCCAGCGTTGGCATCCGTTCGGTGCTGGCCAGCGTGCCGAAGACCGAGACGGCATCCGAAAGCTTGTACATCATGGACAACTTGGCCGACAGGGCGCTGTCCTCGACCGAAGTGCCGCCGGCGGCAATCGTGGCGGCGGAAGGTGTCCGGTCACCGAAATCCACGCGCAGGCCCGGGATCAAGGTCAACCGGTCGTTCCAGACGAATTCGCCCTGCGCGTAAAGCCCAAGCCTTTCGTCCCTGCCTTCCGGGTGGAACCCCAGCGGGCCGACGATTGACGTCGCAGTCCGTTCCTGCCGCGAAAGCTGCAGGCCGGTGGTCAGGTAATTCTCCCAGGCGCCGGTCGAGAGGTCGGCCAGGTTTTCGATCTTCAGGCTTGTCGTCTCATAGCCGTAATCGCTGTCGCACAGCACCGCGCTGCGACCGGGCGCGCAGGCAAAGGCAAGCGAGAAGTCGCGCTTGGAGGTATCGGTCTTGCCGTAGGAAAGCTGCACCGTCAGGTCGATAAGGTCGTTCGCGGCCACACCGTGGTGCCAGGTGGCGGTCAGCGTGTCATCAAGGACCGAAAGATCATGCGTGCCGAAGCCCGCCGTACCGGTGGTCTGGTCGACCGGACCATCGTTCAGGAAGCCATCGGTGCGGGCGAAGGACAGGGTCAGGTCCTGATCCCCATCGTCGCCCAATGTCCACTTGCCCTTCAACAGCGCCGAGGTGGTCTCGACATCCCCCGCCTCCAGCCGGGTGCCACTGCCATCCTCCATCGCGTTGTCGGTGGATGCGTTGAGCGCTGCAAGAAACTCGGCATTGCCCGCGCGGTGGGCGGAAATCACGCCAATGCCGGTGCCTTCGCCGTTTGTCGCGTAGGAGCCTTTGAAACGCAGCGCCGTTGTTTCGCCCTCGGCCAGAAAGTCGCTTGCGTCCTTGGTGGTGAAGGCGACGACCCCGCCGATGGTACCCGATCCGTAAAGCGTGCTGGAGGCCGGGCCGCGCAGGATTTCCACCCGCTTGAAAAGCTCAGGGTCGGCGAAGAAGCTGCCCAGCCGATAAGCCTCGAAGAACTTTGGCGCACCGTCGACGACCACCTTGATACGCTCCTCCGAGGCGGTCTGTTCCGTGTTGCCGATCCCCCGGATGTTGAACGCCTGACCCATCGGGCGCGAGGTGGCCCCCGCCGCCTGCGCCCCCGGCACGCCTTTCAGGATGTCGCCAATGCTGCCGGCCTGCTTGCGGTCAAGGTCTTCCTGCTCCAGCGCGGTGACCGCCTGCGGGGTATCGATCGCCACCCTTGCGGTGCCGGTACCGAAGATGATCCGGCCCAGCATCTGGAACACGCCCTCGGCCTGATCCTGCGCGGCGGCTGGGGATGCGCCCAGCGCAAGGATTGTCACGGTGGAAAGAAGGCACGCGCGTGGTGCTGGCAGGCGGATCGACATGGTGGCCCCTTCAAGGCTTGGGTCTGCGGAAGGGCTGGCCATTGCCGGATCGGCTAAGCTGGCGGCAGAAGATTCTGACTTGCGCTGTCTGGATTTGCCTTCTAGAGAATCCTGAGTAGAACTGTCAAGTATCCGTCGCTGCTGTTTTGTGACGGAAGATCATAGCGCCCCAGCTTCCCGCCAGAGATGCGCGTCCCCTTTTGAACCACAAGGATGGATGCCCATGGCCAAGCCCGGCCCCGACCAGATCCGCGCCCTTCGCGCCGAAAACCCCAAACTCCGCGCCCGTGATTTCGCCGCGCAGCACGCCATCACCGAGGCCGATCTGGTCGCCGCCCATGTCGGCCACGGGGCCACGGCGATTGTGGCTGACCCGGACCGTCTGTTGCCTTGGGTCGGACGGCTGGGCGAGGTCATGGCGTTGACCCGGAACGACCATTGCGTGCATGAGCGGATCGGCAGCTACCTTGACTACCGCACGGGTGCCTTTGCGGCGATGGTGCTGGGGCCAGAGATCGACCTGCGGGTCTTTGGCAAGCACTGGGTCCACGCCTTCGCGGTGGAGGAGTTGGGCGAGGATGGCCCGAAACGCAGCCTGCAAGTCTTCGATGCGGCGGGCGACGCGGTTCACAAGGTCCACCTTAAACCGCAATCTAACCATGCGCTGTGGGGCGATCTGATCGGCAACATGCGGCTGGCCGATCAGGCGCGGACCTTGACCCTCAGCCTCCGCCGCCCGGCCGAGGCCGCCCGCGCCGACAGTCTTGGTGCGCCTGCCTTGCGCAGCGCGTGGGACAGAATGACCGACACGCACCAGTTTTTTGGGATGGTGAAGGACCACGGCATGAACCGGCTAGGGGCCTACCGCATTGCGGGCGCGCCTTATGTCGACCGGCTGGAGCCGGAGGCCGTCACCCAGACGCTGACCCGTGCCGCCGAAGGCCGGGTTCCGGTGATGATCTTCGTCGGCAACGCTGGGTGCATCCAGATCCACGGCGGGCCAATCGAGCGGATCACCCCCATGGGCCCCTGGATCAACGTGATGGACCCGCGCTTCAACCTCCATCTCCGCGCCGACCGGATCGCTGAAGTCTACCGCGTCTGGAAACCGACCCGCACCGGCGATGTGTTCAGCGTCGAGGCTTTCGCGGCTGATGGCGAGTTGATCCTGCAAATCTTCGGCTACCGCAAGAACACTCTGGCCCAGCCATGGATCGACCTGACCCGGGCCCTCCCGCTGCTCGAAAGGGTGCCGGCATGATCCGCGCCTTCTGTCTTTCTCTTGCCCTCGCCCATCCGGCCTGCGCCGAAGATGCGATGCGGCTTGTCACTCTTGGTGGCTCCGTTACCGAAATTGCCGTGGCCCTCGGGGCAGGCGACAGCCTCATCGCCCGCGACAGCACCTCGAACTGGCCGGAAAGCGTGCTGGACTTGCCGGACGTAGGCTATATCCGCGCGCTTTCGCCCGAGAATGTGCTGGCGCTTGACCCCGGCCTGATCGTGGCCGAAGGCGATGCCGGCCCGCCCGAGACGGTGGATGTGCTGAAGGCCGCTGGCATTCCCTTTGTCCTTGTACCCGAGGCGACCGATCCGCAGGGCGTCATCGCCAAGATCGAAGCGGTTGCCGGGGCGCTTGGTCTGCCAAGGGAAGGCAAGGCCCTGGCTGAAAAGACCAGCGCGGGGCTCAAGGCCGCCGAAGCCCGCGCCGCAAGCGTGGCCCAGCCAAAGCGGGTGCTGTTCATCCTGTCGCTGCAAGGCGGCCGCGTCATGGCCGCAGGCGCGGGGACCGAGGCTGAAGGGATCATCCGTCTTGCAGGTGCAATAAACGCCGCAGCCGGCTTTCAGGGGTACAAGCCCATGACGGACGAGGCGGTTCTGGCGGCCCGGCCGGATGCCATCCTGATGATGGACCGCGAGGGTGACCTTGCAATCGGCGACAGCGATATCATGGCCCAACCCGCGCTGGCCGAGACGCCGGCCGCCAAGTCCGGCAGCGTGATACGAATGGACGGGATGCTGCTGCTAGGCTTCGGCCCGCGCACGCCCGAAGCAGCGCAGGCGCTGCACGCCGCACTTTACGGAAACGGCTAGCAGGATGTTGTCCCTTACATCGGACCGGTCCATATCGCGCCGACATCCTGCAAGCCTGACGCTTGCCCTTGCCGGGCTGGTCGCCGCCGCAGCGATCCTGTCGCTGACCACTGGTGCGGCGGGCCTTGGCCTTGGCGACCTTGCGGCTGGCCTATTTGGCGACGGCCTGTCGACCCGTGATCGCGTGGTCCTCTACGACATCCGCCTTCCGCGCTTGGCGATGGGGTTGGCGGTTGGCGCAGCGCTTGCCGTGTCAGGTGTCCTGTTGCAGGGCCTGTTCCACAACCCCTTGGCTGACCCCGGTATCGTTGGCGTCAGCGCCGGCGCGGGGCTTGGTGCGGTGCTGGCAATCGTCCTTGGCGGCCTTATGCCCGCTGGGCTTGCGGGGCTGTTCGGCTCGTGGCTCGTTCCCGCCGCTGCCGGGCTTGGCGGCTGGGCAACGACGCTGCTGCTTTACCGCGTGGCCACCACCGGCAAGCGGACGGAAGTGGCCACGATGTTGCTGGCCGGCATCGCGCTGTCGGCCCTGGCCGGCGCGGCGACCGGAGTGCTGACCTATATCGCCGATGACCGTCAGTTGCGTGACTTGACGTTCTGGGGCATGGGCTCCCTCGCCGGGGCGACCTGGGCCAAGCTTGCCGCGGCTGCCCCGCTGATCGGCGCAGCACTTATGCTCTCTATGCGGCTGGCGCGTGGGCTGAATGCTTTGGCGCTGGGCGAGGCGCAGGCGGCGCATATGGGAACGGATGTGCAGCGGCTGAAGGGGTGGGCGATCTTTGCCACCGCCGCCGCTGCCGGGGCGTCCGTAGCGGTGTCTGGCGGTATCGGGTTCATCGGCCTTGTCGTCCCGCATCTGCTTCGTCAGGCGCAGGGCCCTGACCACCGCCACCTTCTGCCAAACGCAGCCCTTCTGGGCGCAGCGCTGCTTGTGCTGGCCGACCTCGTCTCTCGCAGCATCGTCGCCCCGGCAGAACTGCCGCTCGGGATCATCACAGCCTTGATCGGCGCGCCCGTGTTTCTGTGGATGCTGTTGCACAATACCCAACTGAAAGGGCGCTAGGGATGCTGGAGATTGAAGATCTGCACGTTCGGCTCGGCCGCCGTACGGTCCTGGACGGCATCAGCCTTCAGGCGCGGGCGGGCGAGGTGCTGGCGATCTGCGGCGCGAACGGTGCGGGGAAAAGCACATTGCTGAAGGCGGTGCTGGGCGAGGTTCCGGCGACAGGCCGGGTGCGGCTGAACGGATACAACGTGGCCCAAACCCGCCTGTCCGATCTTGCCCGGATCCGCGCGGTCTTGCCGCAAGACACCGAGGTCGCCTTCACCTTCACCTTGGGTGAGATCGTGGCAATGGGGTTGGAAGCCGGGGACTTCTTCGACCGCCCGGAAGTCCTGACCGAAGCGCTGCACGCTGTGGGTCTGGCCGGGCACACGGATCATACATTCCACACCTTGTCGGGCGGAGAACGCCAGCGCGGCCAACTGGCCCGCGCTCTGGCACAGGTTTGGGGCCCGGTTGGACCGCAGGGTCCGCGCTGGCTTCTCCTCGACGAGCCGGTCGCGAGCCTCGACCTGGGCCACCAGCTTCAGGTGATGCGTCTCGCGCGCGGGTTCGCGGATGCAGGGGGCGGCGTGGTTGCGGTGATGCACGACCTGAACCTTTCAGCGATGTTCGCCGACCGCATCGCATTTTTGATCGATGGCCGACTTTCGGCTATCGGTCCGCCATCGATTGTCCTGACGCCTCACCTTCTTGAGCGCGCCTACGGGTGCCGGATCGCCTTGAACGGCATTCCGACGAAGGAACCATGGATCCTTCCGCAGACCTGCGAAGCCTCGGCTGGCGATGGCGGTCACAATGTGCTTTCCATCTATCCGCTTTCCGCAGACTCAAGAACAGACAGCCGGTTTCCCACCTGAATTCAGACCCGCACCGTAGCTCTGACAGCACCATTCCGAACATCATGCAGACCGCAGAATCCTCTCCATCGCTTTCCCCTTTGCCAACTCGTCAATCAGTTTGTCGAGATACCTGATTTCGCGCATGGTAGGGTCCGCAACCGTCTCCACGCGGACTCCACAGACCACACCGGTGATCAAGCTTCTGGCCGGGTTCATGCGCGGCGCCTCGGCGAAGAATGTTTGAAAGTCCGTGTCGGTGGCGAGCACCGCATCAAGGGTGCGTTGCGAGTGGCCGGTCAGCCAGCAGATGACTTCATCCACCTCAGCCCTGCTTCGGCCCTTGCGTTCCGCCTTGGCCACATAGTGCGGGTAGACACTTGCAAAGCTGGTCGTGACGATCCTGTGCGCCATGATATCGCGTGCCTTGTGCTGTATTCCTGCAGACGGCTTCAGCCTTCCTGCAGGATTGGCACGAAGCCGCCATAGACCATTCTCTTGCCGTCGAATGGCATCTCAACGCCTTCGGTCATCTCGGATTCGAGCGCAGCATAAGCCTTGTTTCGCGTCTCCTTGTCGGGCCAAGTCATCCAGCAGAAAACAACTGTCTCATCGTCCAGTAGGTCAACCGCCCGCCGAAAATCGGTCTGCTTTCCGGCCGGCACATCGTCGCCCCATCCGACGACAATCGACAACGCGCCGTGCTTTTGGAACGATGGCCACCAGTGGGCCTCGTGGTCGCGGTAAGTCTCGCGATCGGTGGTGCGTACAGGGATGAGAAATCCATCGATGTAATTCATGGTGTGCTCCTCCTCTTCAGGCCAGTGTCGGCCAACGCTCACGCGGCGTCAAAGGTTCCAAGCCCTTTGGTTTGGGGACAGCAACCGAACTGCTGCAATCGACAGGTAGGGCAGCCTAGCGTTCGCCTGCCTCAGATTGACCCGCGTCGCGCCGGAAACAAGCCTTCACCCGTCCACATTGCGAACAGATTTTCTGATCAGGCTTTACAACCATTGGGGCAGGTGGTCCGCCGACCGCACGCTTGGATTGATTGCAGAGGAGAATGCCTGTGACCGACCTTACAGCCCACGAGAACGCGTTCAGCCCAGCGGCGCAGCACGCAACTGATGAGAGAACCGCTTACGCGACCGGCTACAGCGAAGGATTCGCTAGTGGCCTTATCTCTGACGCACAGGCCCCCGCAGCGCTGATCCAGACAAGCTTCGACCATCCGGCTTATCTCAGTGGCTACGCTGACGGCAAAGCTGACGCCGCTGAGTGCAGGGTTTAACGACCGGTCGGACCCCTTCTGACGGTGTTGGCACTGGAAATCGGTTTGCCGGGGCTGAGCGTCGTCCATACGCTTTCCCCATTACCGCGTCGGAGCGCCACCTCCGGCATCGCAACACCGACAAGCACACTCACGCCGCCGCGCGCAGACTGGCGCGGCCTTCTCTCAGCCTTATCATTCGGTAGGGCTGCAGGAACGGAGACTGGTTTGCAGTCCTCTGTCAGGACCGGCGCTGGAGTTGCAGGCAGGTGCAAGGCCTTATCACAAGAGTCAGCATGATCCCATCACCGTTCCGGAAGATGATAGCGGTTGTGGGCATCACAAGAGCAGCCTGACGAAAGCCGCCATCCCGCAGGGACGTGGTGCAACCAAACTATAGGTTCGTGCGTTGATCAAAGTGGCTGCCCATCGAGGCTACCCTTTGAAAGGACTTTCCATGCGCAATTTCACTTTGCCACTGGTGCTTGCGGCCTGCGTTGGCGTGTCGGTGCCAGCTGCCGCTCAGTCCAATCTCGAAGAGATTCTCGGTGGTCTGGCGCAGGGACTGGTTCAGCAGGAGCAGGACCGCGCTGCGTATATCGCCGCCCAAAGTGCCAACACGGTCACTGGCTATCGCAATTATCTGTCACGGTACCCCAAGGGCGCCTACCGCACCAATGCCGAAAAGGCGCTGGCCCGGCTGGGCGCTCCCGTCGCCGGTTCGACTGCGGCGGCCGCACAAGCAGAAGCGCGGCTTGGCATCACCTACGGCCAAAGGGTGTCCGTGCAACGGGAACTGACGCGGCTTGGCTTCCAGACCTACGGCGCCGACGGCGTCTGGGGCAAGAACACCCGGAACGCGATTGCGACCTGGCAATCCAACGGCGGGGAAACGGCGACCGGATATGTGACCGAGGCGCAATTGCGGGTGCTCCTGAGGACCGGCACGGTTCTCGACCCGCCGGACGACACGCCTCCCACGGGAACGCTTGGTGGGGCGGAGGTCGAGGCCGCACTGGGCCTGACTCGTACCCAACGGATCACGATCCAGCGGCAGCTGACCGCCCTTGGCTATGACGCCGGAGTGGCGGATGGTCTTTGGGGCAGCAACACGCGGACGGCAATCCGGGCCTGGCAGAAGGCAAACAAGAAGACGCAAAGCGGCTACATGACGGCGGCGCAGGTTCGGCTGATCGCCGATCAGGCGGGAAGCACGGTAACACCAACGCCCACACCCGACACGAGCCCGACGGCGGTGATGGAAGAGCGCCTTCTGGGCCTGACCTTGGCCGAAAGAACCGACATCCAGCGCCGCCTGACCCGGCTTGGCTACAACACCTACGGGTCAGACGGCACCTTCGGCGGCAACACCCGCCGGGCCATTGCCGCTTGGCAGGCGGATGAGGGGGCGACGATCACCGGTTATCTGTCGGCGGATCAGGTGCGCCTGATCCGGACCGAGACGGGGGGGTGATACCCTACGAGGGTATTACCCCTCAGCAGAAGCGTCACAGGGCGACAGCGAGCGATGTTCAGAGTGCCAGAGCTCTCATGCAGCCTGCGCTGCAAGGAAGGCCCGCAGCCGGTCAGTTTGCGGGTTCTGCAACACATCGCGCGGGCTGCCCTCTTCGCCGATGACGCCTTCGTTCAGGAACACCACCTTGTTGGCGACGTCGCGGGCGAAGTTCATCTCATGCGTCACGACGATCATCGTACGGCCCTCTTCCGCAAGACTGCGCATGACGCGCAGCACTTCGCCCACCAGTTCGGGGTCAAGCGCGCTGGTCGGTTCATCGAACAGCATCAGCTCGGGTTCCATGGCCAGCGCCCGGGCGATGGCGACGCGCTGCTGCTCGCCGCCCGAAAGGAAACCGGGATAGGCGTCCTTGCGGTGCGACAGGCCGACGCGGGCAAGGTAGGCCTGCGCGCGCTCAGCCGCTTCGGCGCGGGAAAGGCCTTTTACCCGGATCGGCCCCAGCATCACGTTCTCCTGCGCGGTCATGTGGGACCAGAGGTTGAACTGCTGGAACACCATCGTCACCCGGGCGCGGTAGTGGCGGAGGGTTGCCTCGTCCGCCACGATCAGGTCACCGGCCCGGTCCTTGCGGCAGTCCAGCGGGACGCCCTCCATCGCGATGGTGCCGGAGGTGGGGCGTTCCAGAAAGTTCAGGCAGCGCAGGAAAGTGCTTTTCCCCGACCCGGAGGAGCCTATCATCGAAATCACGTCGCCCTTGTGGGCCGTCAGGGTGATGCCTTTCAGAACCTCAACGGCGCCGAAGGACTTGCGGATATGGGTCGCGGTCAGCATGGCAGTCATTTGTGGTCCCTCAGGGGCTGAGAAGTGGGCCGTGGCGGAAGGCATGGGCCCCGGCGATCTTGCCCAGCCGCTTGCCCACCTCGGCGATGCGGGTGGCGGGGCGGGCGAAGAAGACGCCAGACGTCCCGGCGCACACGGGATGCACTGTGCCGCTCAGCGGATCGGTGATTTCCGCGACGGTCTGGCCTGCGGTGACCTGATCGCCCAGACTGACGGAGTAGGACAAAAGACCCGCTACCGGGGCGATCAGCGCCTCGGACCCGGCGAGGGGGGTCGGTTCGCAGGCCGGCGCGGGAAGGTTGACCGCTCCTTCGACCACGCCAAGGTGGTGCAGGTAGTCGAGGATCGCCTCTGCATCATGCGCGGCAAGCGAGCGGCTGACATCGGCGCGGCCGCGCAGTTCCAGCGTGCAACTGGCGCAGGCCGGGGGGATGGGGTGATCGGGAAAGCGTTGGGCGAGGTCAAGCCAAGGCCGGACCACCGCCTCGTCAAAGGGATTGCCGCCCGACACCTCGGCCACCAGAAGCGCGCGGCAACCGGTCAGCGCCGCCAAGGGGCGCATCGCGTCAAGCGAGGTAGGCTGGGTGTAAAGATGCACCTCTGCCTCGCCGTCGCAATGCAGGTCCAGGACCACATCCGCCGGGATCGCCAGCCGCAGCAGGGCATGGCGCAGGGCATCGGCCGGATCGACAGGGGGGGAGTCCACCAAGGCCGCCAGAAGTGCGTCACGGACCAAGGCCGTGTTGCGGGCTGCATCCGGGCCAAGCCGCCCCTTCAGATGCACCGCCGCCGCCTCGGCCAGATCCGGGAACGCCCGGTTGAAGTTGCGCCCGTCATAGAGGTCGAAGCGCCCGGTGATGTCGCCATGGATGAATTGCCCAAGGCCCATGGGATTGGCCGCGGGGAGTACGGTCACGTGGCCGACAAGCCGCCCTGCCGCCTCTTCTTCGGCCAGACGGTCGGCGAGCATCCGGGCCGTCAGCATGCCCGGCCCTTCGTCGGCATGCAGACCGCCTTGCACATGCACATGCGGCCGGGCCTTGCGGTCACCGAAGGAGGCCCAAGTCAGGCTGTGGGTCGTGCCGGGGCCGCGACCGGCGAATGTCAGGGTGTTGTCAGGCATTGGCAGGCGCTTTGTCGGTTCGTGGAATTGCAGGGGCCGCGCTGGCTGCGGGATCAAGGTGGCGCAGGTAGTGCTTTTCCAGCATCTTGAACCCGCGCGTCAGGATCAGGGTCAGCACAAGGTAGAACACCGCCGCCATGCCGAAGCTTTCTGGCACCACAAGGTAGTTGGTATAGACGTCCCGCGCCACGCGCAGGATTTCCACGATGGTTACGGTGCTGGCCAAGGCGGTTGCATGCATCATCTGCACGATCTCATTGCCGTATTGCGGCAGGGCGCGGCGCCAGGCCCCGGGCCAGAACACATCGCGGAACACTTGGAACCGGCTGAGGCCAAGCGCCCGCGCGGCCTCGATCTCGCCCATCGGGGTGGCGCGGATCGCGCCTGCAAACATCTCGGTCGTGTAGGCGGTGGTGTTGAGCGTGAAGGCCAGCCACGCACAGACCCAGGGGCTGCGCAGATAGGGCCATAGCGCGCTGTCGCGGATTAGCTCGAACTGCGGCAGGCCGTAGTAGATTATGAACAGTTGCACCAGCAGCGGCGTGCCCCGGATGACATAGGTGAACAGCCAGACCGGCGTGCGCAGCCAAAGGTTGTCCGATGCCCGGGCGACAGACAGCGGGATCGACAGCACCAACCCTGCCGCGACCGAAATCACCAAAAGGATCAGGGTGATCTGCAAGCCTTCAAGAAAGGCGGGAAAGGTCTCGACAATGATCGACCAGTTGATCACCGCGCCACCTCGCGCCGCACACCGCGGGAAAAGCGCCGTTCCAGCGCGGTCAGGGCGAGGATCGAGACGGTGGTGACGGCCAGATAGATCGCCCCGGTCAAGGCGTAGAAGGTGAACGGCTCGCGCGTGGCGGCCGAGGCAAGGCCTGCACGGTGGACCATGTCGTCCAGCCCGATGATCGACACCAGTGCCGTGGCCTTGAGCATCACCAGCCAGTTGTTGGTGAACCCCGGAATGGCATGGCGCACCATCTGCGGCAGGACGATGAAGCGCACGACCTGCATCCGGCTAAGGCCACAAGCATGCCCCGCCTCGATCTGACCGCGCGGGATCGCCATGATGGCGCCCCGGAAAGTCTCGGTCAGATAAGCCCCGAAGACAAAGCCCAAGGTCAGCGTGCCGGCCAGGAAGGGGTTGATGTCGATGTAGCCCCAGCCCTGCGCATCGGCGAGCCGGTTGAGCATGATCTGGCCGCCATAGAAGACGCAAAGCATCAGCAGGATATCCGGCAGCGACCGCACGACAGTGGTATAAGTGGTGGCCCCCCAGCGCAGCCCGGGCGAGGCGGACAGTTTGGCCAGCGCACCTACCATGCCAAAGACGCACGCCACCAGCAGCGACACCGAGGCGACAGACAGGGTCACCCCCAGCCCGTCAAGGATCATCGGCAGATATCCGTGAAACATGCCGCCCTCCAAGACAAGACTGGCCCAAGAAATGACGCCGGCCCGCAAGCGCCCTTGCGCTGCGGGCCGGCAAGTATCGCCTTACTGCGAGACCGCCTGCGGGCGGACATCGAAGTCGAAGTACTGGTCCGCGATGGTGGCGTAGGTTCCATCCGCCATCAGCTCGGCCAGCGCCGCGTTGATCTTGCCCTTCAGCTCTTCCTCACCCTTGCGCAGCGCGATACCGACGCCGCCATCGGTGCTTTGCGTCAAGGAAATCGGCTCTCCCACCTGGGCGAAACCTT
This sequence comes from Tabrizicola piscis, assembly GCF_003940805.1. NCBI lineage: Bacteria > Pseudomonadati > Pseudomonadota > Alphaproteobacteria > Rhodobacterales > Paracoccaceae > Tabrizicola > Tabrizicola piscis. The sequence goes on along the minus strand of NZ_CP034328.1, from coordinate 438,348 downwards.
CGCCCTCGGGCGTCTTCAGAAAGCTTTCCGCCGACACGACCGAAGAGCCGAAGGCGATGTCGCCGCGTCCCGAGGCAAGCTCCAGATAGACGGCGGTTTCCTTGTCGACGAGCAGCGTGTCGCTTTCAGGGTAGTTTGCGGCAATGTAATCAGCGCGCGGGCTGTTGCGCAGCACGATGATGGTCTTGCCGTTCAAGTCTTCCGGGGTATAGCCAGAGAAGGCGCCTTCCTTGGCGATGAAACGCGAGGGCACATCATAGTAGGGATCGGAAAAATCCACGGCCTCCTTGCGCTTTTCGGTGATGGTCATCGAAGCGACGATGATGTCGAACTTCTTCGCGTTCAGCGCCGGGATCATGCCGTCCCATTCCTGCTGGACCATCTCGCAGGTCACGTCCATCCGCTCGCACAGGGCATTGGCGATATCGATGTCAAAGCCCGAAAGCGTGCCATCGGCGGCGACCAGGCTGAAGGGCGGATAGTTGCCCTCGACTCCGATCCGCAGGGTATCGGCATGGGCGGCAATGGTGCTGAGGAGCAGAGCGGCAACTGTGGTCGCAAACTTGAAGCGCATGAATGGAACTCTCCCGTTGGGTTTTCATTGGGCTTGACGATGGCAATTCATTTTCACACAGTCAATAGGTGAAAAAAATAATGTCACCCTCGCCGAATTCCTGGTCTGCTGATGCCGACCGCAGATTCATCTCGTCCCCGCTTGGTCAGCAGGTTCTTGCGCTGCTGTCATCGGGTTCGCCGTCGCAGAAAAGCCTGTCGGAATTCGTGCTGCGCGATCCGGTGTTCATGGCAACGCATGGGATCGAGGAGGTTGCCCGCCAGTCGGGGATTTCGCCAAGCACGATAAGCCGTTACGTGCGGGACCTTGGGTTGGCGGGCTACGCCGAATTCCGCACCGCAGTAGGCGAAACTGTGCATGCGCTGATCGCCCCGGTGACCAAGCTGGGCGCCCGTCTGGCCGAGGTCGACCCCGAGCGGGGCGCGGCCGAGGCCAGCCTTGCCTCGGCACTGCGCAGTCTGGAAGGGCTCACAGATCCGTCAACCGCCACCATGATCCGCGCCGCCGCGCTGCGCCTTAAAGAGGCACGGTATGTCTGGGTGATGGGGTTCGGCCTCTCCGCCCATCTGGCGGCGATTCTGTCACTGGGCCTGCAGCCCTACCGTGACGGGGTCGTGAACGTGGTGCAGTTTGGCGGCACCGAGAATGCGGCCGGCCGTCTGATGGGGGCGGGGGCAGGCGACGTCGTAGTGACCCTGGCCTTCCCGCGTTATTCGGCCGACGTGACCGAGCTTGCCCGGATCGCACGCAAGGCCGGCGCGCGGATCATCTCCATCACTGACTCCATGGCGTCTCCCCTTGCGGCGGTCACGGATGACCTCCTCCTGACCCCCGCACCACATCCGCTGTTCTCCTCCTCCTCGCTGCCCGCGCTTGCAGTGATCGAGGCGTTGGTATCCGAATTTCTGGTGTCCGACCCGGCCCATGTGGAGCGCGCCAGCCGACTGGCTGCGTCGCTTGCGGCCTATATCGCCTCGCAGCCGTAAGTTCAGGTCGCGCTTGTCAGGCACGGACTGCCCCGGAGGTGGGAAACCGGCGCATTGGACCCTCGATGACCGTTGCGCCGGTGGATCAGCGCATCAGGTCGGCCTCGGTCCAGCCCAGTGCCGCCATATCCGCCGCCCGTGCCGCCGCGTCGTCACCGACGATGAATTCGTCCAGTTGCGGCGGCGCAACGGTGGTCGAGGACAGCATGGCATGCACCTGCCCGCGATGATGGGTCTGGTGCTGAAACAGATGGGACAGCAGATCATCCATCCGGTCGTGCTGCTCGCGGTCACCACGATCCACCACCACAATGCGCGACAGATCATCTGGCGTCAGCGCGGCAACAAGCTCCAGCAACTGCGCGTCGCTGTCGGCTTGTCGAAGGACCAGATCGTCCAACGCAAGCAGTCCCCGCGCTTCGTCCAGCGCGGGGCGATCAAGCCTGTGACCCTGCATTGCGTTGATGTAGAACCGGTCAACCAGAAGGATGTGGTTCAAGGTCGCCCTGATCGACGGGAAGAACCCGCTGCGAGGAGCAGCATAGTCGGTCGGCGACAGCGCGGCGCAGGCCCTGTGCAGCCGATGATTGGCAAGGCGGTTCATCTGCGCCAGTTTTCGCCAAGTTCGGCCAGGGTCGGATGATGGTGCGGGCACAAAGAGACCTCTGCAGTTTCCCGCAAAGTCTACCGGATCGTCGGCTTCGGTTCCAGCGGCGGATCTCGTACTCTGCCGTACCCTTCTGGCGCAATGCCGTCCTGCACCGCCAGAAACAGCGCGATGGTGAGCGCCCCACCGCCGATCTTGCGCTGCCCAATCGGTAAGGGGGGCAGGGGCCACGCAGACTGGTTCGCATCCGTCTGACACCCCTTTGCAGGGGGTGTCGGCACCGACCAGATCCGATCGGTGCCGAAGCTTTTAGGCGTCTACATTCGCAAACTCATGGTCTGCATCGAGTTTGCTTTTCTCGGTCCTGTCGATCCCAAGAAACAGGACGATGTTCTTGGCAACGTAAAGCGTGGACCACGTTCCAAGGATGACCCCCAGCAGCATTGCGAAGACAAATCCCCGGATGACATCACCGCCAAAAATCAGGAGAACGACAAGAGCCAGCAGCGTTGTCATGGCTGTCATGAGTGTCCGGCTCAGCGTCTCATTGGCAGACAGGTTCATCAGATCCCGGAGCGGAGTGGCTTTGTACTTGGCCAGGTTCTCCCGCAGCCGGTCGAAGATCACCACGGTGTCATTCACCGAATAGCCAAGGATGGTAAGTAACGCTGCCACGATTGTCAGATCGAACTTCAGACCCAAAAGTGCGAAGATGCCGACGGTAACGACCACGTCATGTATAAGAGCGGCCACCGTTCCCAAGGCGAACTGCCATTCGAAACGCATCCAGACATAGACCAGAATGCCCGCCGCCCCCGCACCGACAGCCGCAAATGCCAGCCATATCAGCTCTTCCGAAACCTTTGGTCCTACCGACTCCACGGCAGTGAAGGCAGCGGCTGGGTCTACGGCCTGGATTGCGGCCTCAACCCTGGAAATAGCTTCAGGAGCCAGCGCCTCGGCGCCCTCCTGGGCCTCGATCCGGATGGACACCACATGCTGATCGGGCTGGAAGCTTGGATCGAAAACCTCGGTGATCGAAACATCGCCGAGCGAAAGTCCTGACAATGCGTCCCGGTAGACACCGACATCAACTGTCTCTGTCGATTCCGCACGGATTGTGGTGCCGCCCTTGAAGTCGATACCGAAGTTCAGACCAAGCGTCGCGACCAGAAGAAGCGACGCCACAACCGCAGCAGCAGAGGCCCCGAAGGTAAGCCATTGGGCACGAAAGAAGTCGATCGTCGTGTGGTCGGGTGCAAGCTTGATGAAGCCCTTCAAGCTGATGGAGTCTGGCCGCTTCCAACGCATCCATGTGTCAATGATCAGACGGGTCACATAGACCGCGGTGAACATTGACGTCAGGATGCCGAGGCCAAGCGTCACGGCAAAGCCCCGCACGGCGCCGGAGCCTACGGCAAACATGATCAGTGCGGTCAGAAGGCCCGTCACGTTGCTATCCATGATCGCGGAAAACGCCTTGTCGAAACCCAGATCGATGGCACGCCGCGCGGTCCTGCCGTCCCGCAGTTCTTCGCGGATGCGCTCGAAGATAAGAACGTTGGCATCTACCGCCATGCCCATTGTCAGGACGATGCCCGCGATCCCTGGAAGCGTCAGGGTCGCGCCCAGCACGGATAGAACCGCCAGCAAAAGGCCCATGTTCAGCGCCAGCGCGAGGTTCGCCATCAGACCAAAGCCGCCATAGCAGGCGATCATGAAGGTCAGCACAGCCGCCATCCCGATCACGGCCGCGCGTTTGCCGGCCTCGATGCTGTCGGCGCCAAGTTCCGGCCCGATCGTCCGCTCTTCCAGAAAGGTCATTGCCGCTGGAAGAGCGCCCGCCCGTAGAAGAACGGCAAGTTCGGTCGACTCCTCCACCGAAAATTGGCCAGTAATGATCCCCGACCCGCCCGGAATATGGCTTTGGATCACGGGTGCCGAGATCACCTCGTCATCCAGCACAATGGCGAAGGGACGACCGATGTTGGCGGCCGTATAGTCGCCGAATGCCCGCGCGCCTGACGGATCAAAACGGAAGCTGACCGCTGCGCGATTGTTCTGATCGAATGCAGGCTGCGCATCCACAAGGTTCTCTCCGCTGACCACGGGATTGCGGTCCAGGATGTAGTAAAGCCCCGGTTCTTCTGATGAGGGCAGGACGAGATCACCGGGCTTGCCCCCGCCCTCGGCGCTGGCAGCGCGGCCAAGGACTGGATGGAACGTCAACTGTGCCGTCGTACCAATCAGCGACTTCAGCTCGGCAGCCGAGCCGATGCCCGGCACCTGGATCAGGATACGGTCCTCCCCTTGCCGCATGATCGTGGGCTCGCGCGTTCCGACCTCATCAACGCGACGACGGATGATCTCAAGCGACTGTTGAAGCGTGCGTTCGTCCGAGGCCTTTTTTTCGGCATCCGACAGACGAACTGTCAACGTGTCGCTCGTGCCGGAAACTTCAAAGTCTGACTGGCCACCCGAGGTCAAGCTGACGACAGGCGCAGACAAAGCACGGACCGCAGAAATGGCCACCGCAAGATTTTCGGGACTTCCGATTGTCAGACGCAATTCGCCCGGCGCGGCGGACACGCGGCTGATGCTGCCGACCTGATCGCGCTGCTCGATCAAGGCATCGCGCACTTGCGGCCAAAGCACCTCCATCCGCGCGGCGTGTACATCCTCGACATGGACCTCGGCGAGCAGATGCGCCCCGCCTCGAAGGTCGAGACCGAGATTGACCAAACTGGCCGGCAGCCAATTCGGCCAGGCTGCAAGGTCGCCCTCAGCAGCCGCCGGAAGCGTGCCGGTTTCGGCGAGAAGGGCTGCGGCGTCATTGTGGCGTTCCACCACCGGGTAGAACGCGTTGGGCAGGGCAAAGAGGATGCCCCAAAGACAGACGCCCCAAATGAAGAGGCGTTTCCAGAAGATGGAGTTTGACATGACCTATCCTTGACCCGGCCGCGCGCTGCTTGGCGCGTCAGGTGCCGGGGATTGTTGCAGCTGGGTGATCCCCAACGCACTTGGCTGCGCCCCGGGTTACCGGGTGCGCGGTGTCATGCTTCTTGGGGACAGGGGGCGGCCGCGCCAAGGCGCAGGCCGGACGCATCAAAGGTCAGGTACAGGGTGGTGCGTGGGGTTCCGGTCGTAGGTTCGCGCGCGCAATACAGGGCGCATCGGTTGCACCCAGGGCGATCGTGGCCTGCCCGGACCGAACGAATGGTGGGGGGCACGGTCAATTGCCACATCAACCGGATCGCCCGCATGCCTGAAATCAGCCGCCCGCTTGATCTTCCCGGCAGAGGAAAGAATGGCCTGAGGCTCTGCACCTTGCAAGGCGGCAAGGCTTGAAAACGCAGCCTGAAGTTGCTGCTCTCTGGCGTGTGACTGTGCGGTGAACGAAACCAGCAAAAGCGCAAGAAACAGCGCCAGCACTGCCGAGGTTCGGCTGCGGTTTAGGCCGTATGATGCGCGCGCCTGCATTCGGGCACTATCTCATCCTGCGTGAGGCGAGGCAACGCCAAAGCTGCACGCTCCTCCACCCGGTGCGGCATTCGGAAGGGAACCTGAGCGGCTCAGCCTAAGCTTCCTCCGCTCCCCTCACGCGCAGCGTGAATGAAGAACGCAGACAAAGGCCAAGCTGAACCACATGTCCCGCTAGTGGGACGCGGTCTTGTCCACCGATTTCGAGGCATAGCGATCGACCAGAAAACTCGTCGCTCCATGCAGAATTGCCGAGGCAAAGATCGTGTAGGTGACCAGCGCCCACAACTGGCTTTCGTTGATGAACTCCATATGCCCGGTCGCATATCCGACATAGTAGATCGATCCGATCCCACGAACGCCGAAGAAGCCAACGATCAGCCGGTCGCCGGACGTCATGCCAGTACCCCACAAGGCCAGCCAGCCAACGACGGGCCGGATGACAAACAGCAGCCCGAACCCGATCAAACTGTGCTGCCAGTCAAGGACCGGCCAAAGGGACGGCAACAGGCTACCAAGAAAGAGCAGCAGGACAGCGGTCAGCGCATGCTCCGCCGCTTCGCTGAAGTCATGCAGGCGGTTGTGAAAGTGGTGCTTTTCTTGCACGCGGCGGCACATCAGGCCTGCGGCGAACGCGCCGATGAAGCCGTAGCCTTCGGTCAGCTCAACGATCCCGTAGCACAAGAGGACCGACCCAAGGGCCAGCACCCCTGGCCCGCTCTTTTCAATGGCAGTGCTGCCCCATGAAGAAAACAGCGCATGTCCAAGCAACCATCCGATCAGCGCACCACCTGCCGCACCAACGGCGATGCGATAGATCACATCGCGCAGGACCCAATCCAGAAGCCAAGGCGATGGGTCTGAACCTTGGGCGGCCAGAATCAAACCAAGGTAGACGAAGGGAAACGCGAGGCCGTCATTCAGGCCAGCTTCGGCAGTCAGTGTGAACCGGACCGGATGTTCGTTGCCTTGGCGCGGGGGCCCCACTTGAACATCTCCGGCAAGGACCGGGTCCGTGGGCGACAAGACTGCGCCAAGCAGAACTGCGCCCGCCACGGTCATTCCGGCGATTGCCCAACCCAGAAAGGCCACGGCTGCAATCGTCAGTGGCATCGCGATCAGCAGCAGCTGGACAGTCGGTCGCCAGCGTCGCCAGCTGCTGACATTGTCGATCCTAAGCCCGGTGGCAAAAAGCACGATGATGACGGCGATCTCGCTCGTGATCTCCCACAAGCGCGGTGAAACGGTCGGATCCGGCGCAGCAGGCATGCCCGGGATGACAAGGAACGTGACCAAGCCAAGGATCATGAGGATGGCAGCCGAGGACGCTCCCCGCAGGAACTTGAGACGCGGCAGAAGGTAGGCCACGAACATGGACCCACCCAGCGCCGCCATAAGCACATGGATTTCGGCGAGTTCGTAAAAGCCACCGGCTTCAGACATGCGGTTCAGCCTCCTGCATCAGGATGGACACGGCGTGCAACACTTGGCGCGGCATCTGCCTGCGGTAGGTCAACCATCCAATGGGTGCAACCGGGTATGTTGCCGGTTCCCCGATCCTCGCACCAGCCATTGCCCCGCGCCCGAGGGTCCCATTGCAGCGGGACCGATCCGCCGGGCCGCAAGGATCAACGCTGTTGATCTCCACCCAGAAAGAACCGGATCATCTCGGCGCTGGCGTCTGGCCCCGTCGGGTCAGTGTAACTTCCGGCGCGTGATCCGCCGGACCAGGCGTGGCCCAGACCTTCGATTTCCCAATGCTCGACAAGTGACGCTCCGTCAGCGTCCGAGGTGACGATGCGCGCATAGCTGCGCCCATTGGCCTTGCTGCGCTCCTCTGTCTGTATCGTCTGATCTGGACCTTGATCCAGTGCCTGCCGCACGATCTCGTGGCCGTTCCCGGGATGCACAGTGCCGTCGGACAATCCGTGCAACACGATGGTGCGCGCGGCCGGGGTTTTCTTCGTGGACATGCGTTGCATCGGATTGCCCGACATCGCGGCGAAGGCGGATGGAACGTCCTTGGCAGACTCGACCGGCAGCCCCGAATGTACGCCTATCGCTGCAAAAACATCTGGGTAGGTCTCGCCCAGAATTGCCGCCATCGCCCCACCGGCAGAAAGCCCGGCGACAAAAACCTTGTCTTTGGGAATGTCGTGACGGCTGGCGACGCTTGCGGCCACGCCGGACAAGATCGCGGGCTCGCCCCGCTCGCGGCGCTGATCGCCCCGCCGGAACCAGTTCCAGCAGGACTGGGCGTTCTCGCCACGCGACTGATGAGGATAGACGATCACAAGGCGATGCGCTTCCGCCAGTTCGTTCATCCGCGTCCCAGCGGCAAAGTCTTCGGGCGTCTGTGTGCACCCATGCAGCATGACGACCAGCCCCTGAAGGCCATCGGTCGCTGACGCCGGCAGATAGGTCAGAAACCGCCGCGTGCCCTCGGCACAGGAAAACTGATCCTCGACGAACGTGGCACCGGCCGGAAGGGTGGTGCTGCTGCGGGATCTTGCCGTCTTTGCAGCAGGACGCGCCACCCGCGCTTTTGGCTTGGCAGCGTCAGGCATGCTTCCGGGTGTCGCGGCGATCGGGCCCGAGGCAAGCCCGTGAACGGCAAGTGTCCGCTGCACAAGGTCATTGGCATAGTTCGAAGCCGAGGACGCCGCACGCATCTGCCGTACCGCTGCGCCCAATGAGCGCGCGTTGAAGATTTTCATGGTGTCGTCCTTTGATTGCTACCGAATACGATCGGCGAGAATTTTCTTGACCTCGGCCGAAGCCTGCAGGCCGCCGAGGACAGTGATAGAGCCGATCGTCGCACGGGCGAGGTCGGGGGGCACATCCGCTGCTATGCGGACCAGCCCAACGATTTTTATGTGCAGCATCTCGTTTGCGGCCAGACAAGCCTCCAGGTCGGACCGGGTGTAGTCGCGCAGCCCCAGGTCAAGCGTATGGCGCTCGATCGTGACACCGATGACGTCGCCATGCAGGTCAAGCTGCCGACGGATCGCGGCACGGATAAAGTCGCTGCGGTTGGCGTAAAACCCTTCCTGCACCAGAAGTTCGATACGACCAAGGTCGACGTAGCCCAGATTGATCGTCAGCTTTTCGCTGTCTGGTGGCAGCGCACGCAGAGAGAGTGCTTGTTCCATGATGCACCATCCTTGTGGATGGTATATGGATGTTTAAACCCTGCGGTCAAGGGGTCGCCTTTGCGTAAGTGGCATCGATGCGACCTGTGAAGGGGAAAGCTGCGTGGAACCGAAGCGGCCGTGAGGGCGTTCACCATTTACATGAATTGAAGTCATGAAACTCTACCCAAAGGGAAGTTCCGATGAACAACATCATCTATATTGTAGGACTGGTCGTGGTTGTAGGGGCGGTCTTGGCGTTCTTCGGCCTACGTTGACCGGTATTGGCCTAAAAACACCTCCGGATCGAAAAGACCACCAATGACCGGGGCAGTCCCCTAGATCATGGGATCTTGGGGACAAGCCGAATATTCGGTTGCCGTTGCAAGCTTGCCTTGGCGACCGCTCTTGCTTTGGCCCGTGACACAACGCGTTCGAAAAACGCATCAATCCCAAGGGTTCCGACAAGACCTGGCTGAATCGGGGGTCCCATGGCGATGTCAACCTCCATCGGAGAACCCGAGTCAAAGACACAGTTGCTTTCATCAAGCAAGGATTGCACGTCACCTTCCACCGCTTCAGGATCAAGTGTCACGGCGCAATTGGAGATGCAGATGAAAATTCCCGGTTGGAAATGAGCCATCAAATAGCCATAGGGTTGCAGCACCGCATGGATGGCGCGAACAATCTCTGCAATAAAGTAAGTTCGTTCGGCGATACTCGCGCGCGCCTCGATGCCAGCAAAGCCCTCGGCCGCCATTGCAAAAACCTGAGAGCTGAGTTGACCACTGGCTGACAGCGCCTTGAGATAGTTGCCAAGCGCCGTTATGCCTAGGATGGTGTCCAGACCGGTGATCTGAAGGGCGTCCGTGCCCTCTGGCTCTGGAGCCTCGGTATTCGATGGTTGTGCGGTGTAGGCATCGTCCGAGGCCGCCGCTTCATTGCCCTTCTGTACAAGCTGCTCGGCCATGTTAAGCCGCGCCCGCAGTTCGACCATATCGAAAGGCTTGGTGGCATAGTCTGTCGCACCGGCCAAAAAGGCCCGGTCAATGAACGACTTTTCCGTCATTGCTGTCAGCATGATAATCGGAGTGTGCCGATAGTCTCGCAGTTGCCTGACGGTCTGACACAGTTCAATACCATCCATCCCGGGCATCTGGATATCGAAAAAGAAGCAGTCAAACGGCACAGTTGCCACCTTGATGACGCTCAGCGCATCACTGCCGGATTGGGCAAGGATCACTTCATGAGTTCCGATTTGTGCGATGAGCAATGGGACAAGCTCAAGGATAAAGCTGTCGTCATCAACCACAAGTATCTTCAAGACAAACATCCTATTGTTCAAGTTTGGCCGTCCAGGCAACGCGGGCCGCACAGATATCAAGAGAAACTAGGAAACAACTACTTGCGTGACCACCTTGTCACGAAGATCGCCTGCTCAGATCTCTCCACGATGTGATGATTGCTTCGCAGCACGCCCACCAAAATCGCGGTCAAACTTTGCAGGAGGCAGGACGTCGAAAATCACTGTCGCCGACTGTCGTCATGGTAGAGAACATTGTGGTGGTCAGCAACCTTGAGAAGTGGCCGACAAGAGGTTGAATGTTCGACGGCCCCCCTTTTATGGCGCACCCCCTGGTCAGGGATGGGAAGACGAACCATGGGAAAAGCGCGTGGCGGGAGCGCGAGGGCCAACCAACGACAGCATAAACATGGAACAAACTGAGAGACAGCCAGATCAGTAGGCCTACCCTTATGAATCAAAAGCTGTTTTCTGAGGCAGAGCCAAGTTGCCAAGGTCTCCCCTGGACAACTTGCTGATTGCATCCTCTCCCGTGCCGCCCTAAGCCCAGACTCTGAGCACCGCGTCCTCGGGTGACCTTGATGAAAAACACGCTCTACCGTCGGCTGGAGATCGCGCTGTACGGCATCGTCCTTGCGGTAAGCGTCGGTGTCGGCGCGGTGACGGAGCGCTTAGACTACCGGCTGTGGCATCAGACCATTTCCGCAGAAATCGCCAACGTCAACCAAAGCTATGCCTACGGACTTGAAGCCGGCATCTCTCACCTGATTGCGTCGGCAAACGGGCTTGCGGCCGCTGTCCATCTGAAGCCAACCATGACCGACGAAGAGTTCAGCGTGGTCGCGTCGCGCTTAGGAACCGATGACTCAGTTGTTCTGAATATTGCGTTGGCAACGGATGGCATCGTGCAGAATGTCTTCCCCCTTGGCCGAAATTCCTCATTGCTCGGGACGGACCTCAAGACCGTGCCAAGTCAGCAAGAGGGTGTTGAGCTGGCGCTAAAAACTCAACAACCAGTGTTCCTCGGTCCGTTGGATCTGCTTCAAGGAGGAAACGGCTTCATCCTCCGACTAGCATTCCCTCCGGATATGAAGGGCACAGGTGTTGCCAATCAGTTGAAGATGATCTCCATCGTGGTGGATGGAACAACCTTTCTCCAAAAGTATACTGAAGGCGCAGCAAATCCCCAAATCGCCACGGTCATCACGCGTGCTGACAGTGGGGCATTGATCTACGGTGATCCCTCTCTTTTGGCAGAACAACCGATCATCAGGGAAATGGCCACGCCGACAGATATGTGGCAGATTGCATCGGCACCCGCCGCAGGTTGGGCAAAATTCTCGCCTAATGCACCGGCGATCGCAGGTCTGGCTTTGCTGCGAATTTTCATTGTTTGCGGAGTCCTCTGGGCCATCTTTGGCCTTGTTCGAAAGCAGAAAGCCGCAGAAGAACAATTGTCCGACGCGATCGAAGCCTTGGACGATGGCTTTGCCTTGTTTGACGCAGACGATAAGCTGAAGATTTCCAACCGCCGCTACCATGACCTCTACGGAACATCTGGCGATCTGTTGCATCCGGGGGCATCGTTTGAAGATATTCTTCGTGGCGGCGTAGCGCGCAAGCAATATCCGGACGCGGTGGGGCAAGAGGAAACCTGGATAAACAGGCGGCTGGAATCGCACCGGCAAGGTGGTCGCGTCCTTGAAGAAAAACTCGACAGCGGCAAATGGTTGCGCGTGGTCGAGCGTAAGACAAAGGATGGCGGAACGGTTGGCTTTCGCGTGGATATCACCGAGTTGAAAACGGCGATCTCAGCCGCCAACGCCGCCGAACGCGCCAAGTCCGAGTTCATATCTGTTCTGAGCCATGAACTGCGCACACCTCTCACGGTGATCATGGGCTACGTCAGCCTGCTTCTCGAAGTCGGCAAGTCTCCAGCGGTCAAAGAGCTGCAGGGCGCTGTAGAAGCGGACTCAAATCCAGAGGTTCAAAAGCGGTTGGACCTGTTGGTCGGGTATGTGGCTGATCTTGCGTCGAGGGCACATAGATCCAATCTTCAATTGCGCTCACTGATAAATCACCTTCTTGATTTCTCCAAGATAGAGGCAGGCAAGATGCGTCTCGACATCGCTGACTGCGATGTGGCTGAAATTCTTGAGAACATTTCCCACGCCTTCCGAGAGATCGCTGAAAAGAAGGGCCTGGATTTCAAAGTATCGGGCACCACGTCAAGGGTTGACGCGGATCCTATCCGGTTGACGCAGATACTGATGAACCTCGTGGGGAACGCGATGAAATTCACAGATTCGGGGAGTGTCACGGTGACCGCATCAGTGCGTTCCGACGCCGTGCTGTTTGAAGTGGAAGACACCGGATGCGGGATTCCGGCCGGGTTTGAAGAACGGATATTCGGGGATTTTGAGCAAGCCGATGACTCCTTTATCCGAAGGGCCGGTGGCACGGGGCTTGGGCTGGCGATCAGCCGAAAGCTTGCGGAATTGATGGGCGGGAAAATTGGGGTCAGAAGGAACAGCGATTCCGGAAGTGTCTTCTGGTTCACTGTCCCCTTATCAAGAAGCGAAAACCTGCAGAGCAACCCAACTTCAGACGCGGTGGTGTCAGAAGATGGTCGCCTAAGGCGTTCCTGACTGTCTGGCTGTTCCCGAGTGATCGAGTGCTTGCCAAACCTGCAGCTTGGCCCCATTGCCAATAGCTCGGAAACCGTGAAGGCACATCAAGGCGCCGCCAGTGCCGATTTCAGCTCGTCAAGGTCCAGCTGAAGGCGTCGCTCTTCGGCAATCTTCGTCAGGTTTCGCAACGCATTCGCTAGGGCAGGGCCCCTTTCCCCCCTCCCCACGCAGCCAGGGCTCTGCCTTTGGCGATCATGAAATTCGCCCAGGGCAGGGGCTCGTGCCTTGTATAAGTCTCTAGCCTGGTTGCGTATCGGTCCACGCGGTGCCAGTCGCCCTCTCGCAAGGCATGACGGATCGCCATGACGCCCGCCTCTTAAGGTAAACCGGCCAGACCTCTGTCGCGGTCTAGAAATCTTGTCAAAAGCCGAAGCGTTGTCATCCGAGCTCTCACTTTACGCGGTAAATGGGCCGACGAGAGCCAACCGTCGGTGCAGGGCGACCGTCCGACTGCGTCCAAGCATTGTCTTCACCCAGGTGTTGCCAGAGGACCCAGCCTTTCCGAGGGGCTGCGGTCCGGTGTCAGTTCTGGGTAGATGTGGGTTCCGCTGCCATTGGGCGGACAAAACCCTCGATCCGGTCCATATTCTGAACCAGAAAGAACGGCCCTTTGGAGCCCGGCGCCGAGATGAAGAGATCACCGTACTGCTTCAAGAAACCCTGAAACGCTGGCCCGTTGACATGCGCCATAAATGCCGCCTGATCCTTGTAGATCTCAACGAACACGATGGTGTCAGGCGTGGACGGCGGGACCGACCCCGCCGCCCCGGAATGCACCAGGTAGCCCCAGGTGTCCTGCTCGTTCTGAAACACTGCGTCGGCCAGTTTGGTCAACGCAGCCTCCGCCTCCGTCAAACACCCCGGCTTTAGATACCATGTCACAACTGCTGAATACATGTGTCTGCGCTCCCAGGCGTGTTGCCTTTGTCCGTCGTCAGAATGCTTTGAAGGAAATGTCCGATGGGCAGTGTCATTTGTGGCCCGCGCAAGTTTGGCATGGAAGTTCCTGAGCGTCGTGGATCGAAGCAGGTTGCGGTCATTTGTCCGACCGGCGCGCACAGGCAATTTGACGGCGCTGGACGAAGACCGTGACGTGCAGCAAGACAGGGCTGTTCGCTGGCCTGCCGTGATACCCAAAATACTCCGCTTCCCGCCTCTTGAAGACAAGCCCGAAGTTCATCCGCCCGGCGGTAATGCTTTACATCCCGCACCCAACGTCCAAGCAGACCCGCGCAGCCGCTCTCGCCGCCAGTCTTGTGCCAAGTCTGCGTCAGTCCCTGTGACTGCGGCACGGCTCAATGAACCTCGCCCGAGGTCGACCCGGGCAGACTTGAGATGACGCTGTCCCCGTGGTAATCGCAAAGCGTTTTATAGCTTAAATCTGGCCCTTTATACGAAATCCAACAGATCGGTGCGGCACCATGGACATCTTTTCCTATTGGGATAGTGGGCGGGACAAGGCGCCGGCTGTTGTCCAAAAGTGCTTCCAGCGTTGGGAAGATCTCAATCCCGAACACCGGCTGGTCGTACTGAACGCGCATGACCTTCGCGACGTGCTTTCGGATCTTCCCTTTGACGTCGGCACTCTGCCGGTACAGGCGCAATCTGACATTCTGCGGGTTCGGCTCTTGCGGCTTCATGGAGGCGCTTGGGTCGATGCGACCTTGTTGCCGGTTCTGCCGCTTGATCTTTGGCATGATACCTATGTTGGAACCACAGGCTTCTTCGTATTCGCCGGTCCGCCTGTGCACTGGCGCCTAGGCACTTTTCTGATCCTTGCCCAGGCCGGGAACCCCTTCATCCAGGCGCTTGACCAGGCCAATCGCGACTATTGGACCCATCCCCGGCAGGCCTATGATGTGCAACTTCGGCCAACTTGGCGGATGGGCAGACAGTTCGCCCGGAGCATGATGAAGCGAGGCAATGGGCTGGAATATCTTCGTTTTTTCAGAAAATGGCGCAAAGACCTGCTTTACCCCGTGTCCGATGATGGCAGGCGTAGCCGGTACTTCCCGTATTTCTGGCAACATTATCTCATGATGCAGCTTGCCGAAACCGATCCAAAGATGCAGGCCATCGTGGATTCAATGACCTATCGCCAGTACGATCTTTGCCACACCGTCCAAGGCGTCCGCCATGGCCTTGGGCCTGATTTCCCCAAGGCGGTACCGATGGCCCTGCGCTGCTCTCCAGTTCAAAAGCTTGACTGGCGTGTGGACTGGCCGGATGAGGTTTTCAAGGTTCCGCCAGCAGAGACTGTCCTGATTTAGCCATCGGGGCCATGACGCTTTGCTGGAATGGATGTCATACTGCGAGACCGCCATTACTACAGCACAGGCGCTGTGATCAGAGGTCTGAATTGGGCGTCTGCGCCAGGCGAGTTGGGCCAGCCACAGCACTCGGTCAAGCCAGTAAGATGAATATCCACCCGTTGTGCCAAGTGAGCACTTTCGGGGGCAATTCCGCCGCCGTTCCCAGCGCCCTCAGAACAACAGCTTGTACACGTTCCCATTGGTATCGGTCGCGCGCCCCGTGCCGCTGGAGGTGCCGGAGCCGATGATGAAGGTGCCCTGCACGCGGGTGCCGTCGTCGCAGACGGCGTAGATTTCGCCGTCGTTCACGCGGGCCTCGGTCTTGGTTTCGGCCCCCATCTCGCCGCCGGTCTTGCGCCAGGTCAGTGTCAGGCCTTTGGACCGCGACACGGTTTTCGGGGTCAGCGAGGACCAGGTCCCCTCACATTTCCCGCGATCGGGCAGGCGGAAGGTCAGAGGGCCCGAGGTGCTGTTGACGTTCGACGCCTTCGCCTCGATCACAAGGGTGGGGTCGGTGCGGGCGATCTCACCCTCAAGCGGGTAGAACTGCATGCTGGTCGTGCCCCCAGAGCAGGCGGCAAGGGGCAGGATGGCAGCAAGGGCAATGGTCCGGAGGCTCACGTTGCTTGGCCTTTCTGTCACACGCAGGGTCTGATGAGGGGGTTGGCTGGGGCGCCAGGATTCGAACCTGGGAATGTCGGTACCAAAAACCGATGCCTTACCACTTGGCGACGCCCCAACCGTGCGGCGGTGTTTAGCGAAGGGTCCGGGGGGGTGCAAGGGGGGTGACGCGGGCAGGAGACGAATTTTCGTGACGCGTTTTCGCGCCTTGTCCGTGCCGGTAGGCTTGGGTAGGCACAAGCCATGATGTGGGACACGATCATCCTGGGCGCCGGGGCTGCCGGCATGATGGCCGCCATCGAGGCTGGCCGTCGCGGGCGCAAGGTTCTGGTGATCGACCATGCCAAGGCTGCGGGGGAAAAGATCAGGATCTCGGGCGGGGGGCGGTGCAACTTTACCAACCTTGGGATCGCGCCGGAGAGGTTCATCTCGCAGAACCCGCGCTTTGCGCTTTCGGCGCTGAAGCGGTTCACCCAGTGGGACTTCATCGCGCGGATGGATGCAGCCGGGATTGGCTGGCACGAAAAGACCTTGGGGCAGCTTTTCTGCGATGGCTCCGCGCGACAGGTGGTGGACATGTTGCTGCAGGACATGGACCACGCCGGCGTGACGCTGTGGCTGGGCTGCGCCTTGGGCGAGGTGCGGCGGGTGCAAGCGGGGTTCGTCGTCGAGACCGCGCGGGGGCCGCAGGAGGCGGCTTCCGTCGTGGTGGCAACGGGGGGCAAGTCGATCCCGAAGATGGGGGCGACGGGCTATGGCTACAAGGTGGCGCAGGCCTTTGGCTTGCCGTTGGTCGAGACCCGGCCCGCCCTTGTGCCGCTGACCTTTGCCGAGCAGGAGCTGGCCTGGATCGTGCCGCTTGCCGGGGTCGCGACCGAGGCGCGGATCACCTGCGGGCGGCAGGCGTTTCAGGAAGCCGTGCTGTTTACCCACCGCGGCTTGTCGGGGCCTGCGGTGCTGCAGATCTCCAGCTATTGGCGTGAGGGCGACGGGATCGTGGTGGATCTGCTTCCTGGGATGAAGCTTGGCGAAACGCTGCGGGCCGCGAAGGCGGCGCAGGGCAAGGCGAGTTTGCGGACCGTGCTGGGGCGCTGGCTGCCGGAACGGTTGGCGCGGCATCTGGAGGACGCGGCCGGGGTCACGGGCGTGATGGCTGAACTGTCGGGGGCCACGCTGGATGGGGTGGCTGCCGGGGCGCAGGACTGGCGGCTGGTGCCGGTCGGGTCCGAAGGCTACCGTACCGCCGAGGTCACTCTGGGCGGCGTCGATACGGCGGCGCTGGATGGGCGCACGATGGAGGCGAAGGGGGTGCCGGGCCTCTATTTCATCGGCGAGGTCGTGGATGTCACCGGCTGGCTGGGGGGGTACAACTTCCAGTGGGCCTGGTCGAGCGGTTGGGCGGCGGGGCAGGTGGCCTAAGGGCATGTCCCGGGCAGGGACACTTGGGCATACCTATGATTTCAATAGGTTGTCTGCCGACATTAAGGTGTTGTTAGGAGTCTGGTATCGCGGCAGGGCCGTGCTGAGGCCAAGCCTACACCCGCAGAGGATCGGCCTTGGCCAGCCGGTCGAAGGCCATCAGGCTGGCCACCAGTGCGGGCATCTGGGCCAGCGGGATCATGTTCGGGCCATCCGACGGCGCGGTATCAGGCGCTTCATGCGTTTCGATGAAGACCCCGGCGATACCAAGCGACACGGCGCAGCGGGCCATCACGGGTGCAAACTCACGCTGCCCGCCCGAGGAATTGCCTTGCCCGCCGGGTTGCTGGACGGAATGGGTGGCGTCCATGATGACCGGATAGCCGGTGCGCGCCATGATCGGCAGGCTGCGCATGTCGGCCACAAGGGTGTTGTACCCGAAGGACGCCCCGCGTTCGGTCAGCAGGATGCGGGTGTTGCCGGTGCTGGCGACCTTTTGCGCGACATTGGCCATGTCCCATGGGGCCAGAAACTGGCCCTTCTTGATGTTCACCACGGCGCCCGTTTCGCCTGCGGCGATCAAAAGGTCGGTCTGGCGGCTTAGGAAGGCGGGGATCTGGATCACGTCCACCACGGCTGCCGCCGCCTGCGCCTGGGCAATGTCATGCACGTCGGTCAGGACGGGAAGACCCATGGCGCGGATCGACTGCAGCACCTTCAGCCCCGCCTCCATCCCAAGGCCGCGCTTGCCACCAAGCGAGGTGCGGTTCGCCTTGTCGTAGCTGGCCTTGAATACATATTGCGCGCCGGCCGCAGCACAGGCTTCGGCCATGGCGCCAGCAATCATCTGGGCGTGGTCCAGGCTTTCCAACTGGCACGGCCCGGCAATCACCAGAAGCGGGCGGTCATTGCCAACGGTCAGCGGGCCAATCGTTACGTCAGTCATCATGTTGCTTGGCCCTAGGCAGAAACCTGTTCCCGCAGGATTGCGGCAGTCATCGAGACCATGAGGTAAATGCCAAGCAGGATCAACATGGTGACCAGCGTATTCTCGAACGCGCGGGGATAGGCGGGTTCATCGGGCGGCGTCGGACTGACCGAAATCGACAGATAGCGCGTCTGGCGGTTCGCCTCGACCCGGGCAGTTTCCATCGACTGCAGCGACTGGGCCAGGATCAGCTGGCGGGTCTGCAGATCAGCCTGGGCAACCAGCAGTTCACCCTGCACCTGGGCAAGGCTGGTTCCCGCTATTCCGCTTTCGGTCATGCGGGCGCGCAAGGACGCGATTTCATCTTCCAGCGTGGCAATCCGGCGGATCAGTGGTTCCATCCGGGCGACGTTTGGCGTTTCGTTCGCCTGCATCTGGGCAAGCGACAGCCGGTCCTGGGTCAGCTGCGATTCCAGCGTGGCGATCTGGGTCGTGATCAGCGACACCTCCGTCTCGGACGAGAGGATCTTGAACTTTTCCTGCAGCTCGATCAGGCGGCGTTGCGAGGCGGCCAGATTGGTCTGCGCGTCGTCATAGCCAGCCTGCGCGTCACGCATCTGGTCGGCCCGCAGGCGCTGGGTCAGGTGATCAACCTGTTCCTCGGCGTAGGAGATAAGCTGGGTGGCCCAGGCCGCCGCAAGCTGAGGATCGGCGGCCATAACCTCCATCCGGATGAGGCCTTCGGAGGGGTCGTAGGAAATGCGGACAAAGTCGCGGTAGACGCCATAGGCGCTTTCCATCGAGGCGTCAGGGGCGAGGCGCTGCAATTCGTCGAAAGTGTCGGTCTGGAAATGGGTGCGAAAGCCCAGATCCTGTTCCAGCCGCATCATCGCTTCGCGCGATTGAAGATAGCCCTGAACCGCGATGCTGTCTTGCGAGGTGGCAAGCCCCATGCCCGAGAACAGCCCGGCAAGCCCGCTGCCGCCGCCCGCCCCGCTGGGACCGGCCTGCTGGATCACGAATTCGGACTTGGTGGCATAGATCGGGGTGGCGATGCGGTAGTAGTACCAGCCCGCAAGGAACGTGGGCAGCAGCACAAAGACGAACAGCCGCGCAAACAAGAGGGCCAGCTTGCGCCGACGGCGGCGGGCGATTTCCATCTGCATGCGCAGGATTTCTGCGGCCTGGCTGACCTCGGCCCGCTGTTCGGTGGAGGGCAGGGCGGCAGGCTTGACCCGCTGGGGCAATTGCGCCTGATCGCCGGGCAGGCGGGCGAGCGCCCGACCTTGGGCGGCGGGATCGGCGGCGGTTTCGGTGGCGGGCGGCGCGGTCTGGGCGGTGCCGGGCAGAACAACCTCAAGCAAGGACGCGCGGGCGAAGGGGTTGATCCCGGCGCGGCGCAGTTGCAGGACGGCGTCCATGTCAGACCGGACGGCAAGCTTGTGCTGTTGGGCCAGCATCCGCGCGCGGCGCAGCTGGCGGCCGGTCAGCCCTTCGGCGGCGATGGCGGCAAGCGCTTCGTCATCAGGGTCGGCGCTGGGGTTTGGCGCGACTTGGCCACCCGAGGGCACCGGGCGGAAGTCCTGCGACCCGAAGCCATCATCGGTGGTGGCGAAGGGCATGTCCTGCCCCGCCTCCGGCGGCGGCGGTGCGGGCCGTTCGACGCGGCGCAGGAAGAAGCGGGCGGCCTTAGGTTTGGTAGTCATAGAGGCGTTTCGCTTCTTCGAGGGTTTCGAATTGATAGAGCCGGCCCTGTTTCAGCACGGCGGCGGAACGGCAGAACTTCTGCAGGGTCTGGGCCGAATGGGACACGACCACCACGGTCGCGTTCTTCAGCCGCTCTTTCAGGATGCTGCCGGCCTTGCGGTTGAATTCGACATCGGTGGTGCCGGGCATGCCTTCGTCGATCAGGTAGATGTCGAATTCGATCGACAAGAGCAGCGAAAAGGAAAACCGCGACCGCATCCCCGAGGAATAGGTGGCGAGCGGCATGTCGAAATATTCGCCAAGGCCGCAGACCCAGCGGCAGAAGCTTTCGACATAGTCGGGGTCAAGGCTGTAAAGCCGGGCGATGTAGCGGCAGTTTTCATGCGCCGAGAGCTTGTTGTTCACCCCGCCCATGAAGCCCAGCGGAAAGGACACGCGCGAGGTTTTGCGGATCACGCCTTCGTCGGGCTTTTCGAGGCCGGCCATCATGTTGATCAGCGTGGTCTTGCCCGCGCCGTTTTCGGCAAGGATGCCGATCGAGTTGCCAAGGTCCACCCGGAAGGAGGCACGGTCGAGGATGACCTTGCGCTGCTTTCCGGTCCAGAACGATTTGGAGACCTGCTGAAACTCGATCATCTTCGCCCCCTTCCGGCGATTCCGTCACGCGGCCCGGCCGAGGGCATCTTGGAAACAGGCGCACAGGAATCTGGCGCACGGGCCCTCGGTCAGGCAACGGTCTATGGTTGCAACGGTTAACATCCGGTTTGTGTCGTTTAAAGGGCCGAGTGGTGGAGAGGGCGAGGAGAAGTCCGGGCCAGGGTCCCGTCAGCGGGGCTCTGCGAACCGGCGCCGGGCGAGGAGAAGGGTCAGGGGACCGGCGAACAGGCTGAGGGCAAGGCCAAGGCGCGCGGCCTCTTGCATCGCGCCGCCGGGCAGGGCGCTGTCAAGGGCGAGGACCGGCACGGTAAAGCCCATGGCCATGATCCCGGCGATGGCAAGGATGTCACGCAGGTGGATCCCGTGAGGCAGGCGCAGGCCAAGGCCTGCGGCCAGCCCGATGCCGATGACCAGCATCCCCAGCGGTCGCCCCAGCCACAGGGCCGCAAGGACGCTGAACGTGGTGGGGGCCATGGCCGACAGGTCCACGCCACCCCGTGTCAGCCCGAACAGGAACAGGACAACGGTGAGTGGCCAGATCATCATATGTGCCAGCCGGTTGAGGGGGTCGTGGAGCAGCTCCTCAACCTCGGCGAACAGGCCAAAGCTGCGGTCGGTATGGGCAATGGCGGGGATCACGGGCAACAGACCAAGTGCCCCCGGCAGGCCGGCGGCGACCATCCCGGCCCAGGACAAGACCCCGGCGACGACATAGGGCCACAGGTGCAGCCGGGCGCGGCGGGTGCGTTCGGGCGCATCCGGTGCCGGGGCGCGGCCAAAGGCCCCCCAGACCGCCAGCGTCGCCGCCAGCGGCAGCAACAGCCAGACCGGCCGCAGGACCGCAAGCGGCTGGGTCAGCCCGAGGATCAGCAAAGCGAGGATGTCGGTGGCAATCGTCAGCAACAGCAGAAGATGCAGCGCCGGATGGCCCGGACCGAAGACCCGCCGCCCGACCAGATAGCAAAGCACCACATCCGTCCCAAGCGGCACTTGCCAGCCGGTGGCAAAGCCCGCCTCTTCCGCGGTTTCGATGACCGCTGCCGTCACGGTCCACAGACCCGCCGCCCCGGCCATGCCGCCAAGCGTCAGGCCAAGCGGCAAGATCGCCTGCCGGCCCTTGAGTGCGCCGCGTTCGAGGATCAGCGCCTCCCACAGCTCTTTTCCGAGAAAGAAGAAGAAGAGCGCCATGAAGGCTTCGGCGATCAGCGTCAGGGGGGTCAGGCTGACCGGCATCGGCGCAAGCCAGGGGGGAAGGTCAAGGTCAAGCAGCCGCCATTCGATGCTGTCGTAGTAGCTGGCCGGGGCGAGATTGACCCAAAGCGTGGCGATGGCGGCCCCCCCAAGCAGGGCGCGGGCAAAGCGGGTGACAAAGGGCGAGACACGATACATGGGGTGAACCTGACGAACGGCCGGCAACCCGGCGCTTGGCCCATTTGACCGGGTTTTGTGCGTGCTGCAATGGGCTGGTGGAGGGTGGTCTGCTTGGCTGGCCCCGGAGGGCTTCGCGCCCTCCGGACCTCCCGCGGGATATTTTGCAGAAGGGAAAGGGTTGGGGCGTAGGTTTCAGGGCGGGCAGGGGTGGGTTGCGGTTGCCGGGCGGGCGCGGCAGGGTTCGTGCATGGGGTTGGTCGAGGATATCCGGGCGTGCCGATTGTGCGCCGAGCGCTTTGCGGCGACCGCGACGGGACATGCGCCGCGTCCGGTGGTCTGGTTTCAGCCCGGTGCGCGCCTGTTGATTGCCGGTCAGGCCCCCGGGGCACGGGTGCATGAAAGCGGGCAGCCTTTCACCGACCGGTCGGGCGACCGGTTGCGCGACTGGCTGGGGCTGTCGGAGGCTGAGTTTTATGATCGGGGGCGGGTTGCAATCGTGCCGATGGCCTTCTGCTTTCCGGGCTATGATGCGAAGGGCGCGGATCTGCCGCCGCCGCCAGTTTGCGCCGCGACATGGCGTGGGCAGGTGATGGCGGCGCTGGGCGATGTTCCTCTGGTGCTCGCGGTGGGCGGTGCTGCGATCCGCTGGCATCTGGGCGCGCGCGATGTGACGGCAGCCGTGGCGGATTGGCGCGGTTACGCGGCGCGGGGCGTGATCCCCTTGCCGCATCCGTCTTGGCGGAATACGGGCTGGTTGCGACGCAACCCGTGGTTCGAGGCAGAGCTTTTGCCTGTGCTGCGCGCGCATGTGCGAGAGGTGATGGATGTCTGACGTGGTGACCTTGCTGGATGCCGCCCATGCGGCGGTGTCGGCGGACCCTGATAACGAAGCCTTGCGCTTGCGGTTCTATGAACGGCTGGCCGATGGCGAGATGATCCTGCTGCTGGAGCGCGAAGCCGTTGGCGAAGCGGTGGAGCCGCGCGTCTTCGAGATCGAGGGGGGGCCGGTGGTGCTGGTCTTTGACCGGGAAGAACGGCTTGCGTCATTCTCTGGCGGGATCGCGCCCTATGCGGCACTGCCGGGGCGGGTGATTGCCGGGATGCTGAAAGGGCAGGGGATCGGGCTGGGGGTGAACCTTGGGGTGGCCCCGTCCTCCATGTTGCTGCCCGCCGAGGCGATGGACTGGCTGGCAATGGCGCTGGAGGGCGAACCGGAAGCGGCTGAGGCGGTGCCCGAGCGGTTTGTGGTGCCAAAAGTGCCCGAAGCGCTGGTGACGGGGCTGGATGCCAAGCTGGCCAAGGCCGGGGGGCTGGCGCTGTCTGCGGTGCTGGCCGGAGTGGTCTACAAGGGCGGGCGGCGTGGGCATATCCTGGCCTTTGTCGACGCGATGCCGGGGGCCGAGGCGGCGCTGGCGCGTGCGGTGCGCGAGGCGCTAGTGTTCTCGGGCCTTGAGGCGGGGGAGCTGGACGTGGTGTTCCTGCGGTCGGCCGATGCTGCGGTGGCGGCGCTGGGGCGGGTGGGCTTGCGCTTTGATCTGCCGGAACCAGAGGTGCCGGAGGGTGGGGCAACCCCCGGCGCCGCCCCCGGGATGGACCCCGCGCGCCCGCCAAAGCTGCGATAGGGCTGGCGCGGGCCTAGGCGCCCCTTGGTGCGGTTTAGTGGCAAAGGGCGAGAGCCTCCGGCGGGAGTATTTGGAAAAGAGCAAGCCGTTTTGGTGGGGTAATATAATACCGTTTGTTTAAGCTATTGTTTTGGATTGGATATATGTTGCGTGGCGGGGTTGACGCGGTAGGGGGCTTCGGCGATAAGCCAGCATCCGAATTCGGGGGCCTGTGCCCCTTTCCATTCTTACGGGACACGCCATGAAAACCTTCACCGCTACCCCGGCGGACATCGACAAGAAGTGGATCCTGATCGACGCCGAAGGCGTTGTTCTGGGCCGCCTTGCCACGATCGTCGCCAACATCCTGCGCGGCAAGAACAAGCCGACCTTCACCCCCCACATGGACATGGGTGACAATGTCATCATCATCAACGCCGACAAGGTGCAGATGACTGGCAACAAGCGCAATGACAAGGTCTACTACTGGCACACCGGCCACCCGGGCGGCATCAAGCAGCGCACGGCCAAGCAGGTGCTGGAAGGCAACCACCCCGAGCGTGTCGTGGTCAAGGCGGTCGAGCGCATGATCACCCGCAACCGTCTTGGTCGTGTGCAGATGACCAACCTGCGTGTCTATGCCGGTGCCGACCACCCGCATGAGGCGCAACAGCCGACCGTTCTGGACGTCAAGGTCCTGAACCCGAAGAACACCCGGAGCGCGTGATCATGGCCGATATCAAATCTCTCGATGACCTGAAGTCGGCTGTCGGTTCGGCGCCTGCTGCAGTTGAAGCCGCCCCGCGCGTTGCGGTGCGCGACAAGCTGGGCCGCAGCTATGCCACCGGCAAGCGCAAGAACGCGGTCGCCCGCGTCTGGGTCAAGCCGGGTTCCGGCAAGGTCGTGGTCAACGGCAAGGAAATGGCGGTCTACTTCGCCCGTCCCGTGCTGCAGATGATCCTGAAGCAGCCGTTCACGGTTGCCAATGTCGAAGGCCAGTTCGATGTCTTCGCCACGGTTGCTGGCGGTGGCTTGTCCGGTCAGGCCGGTGCGGTAAAGCACGGCATCTCGAAGGCGCTGCAGCTTTATGAACCCACGCTGCGTCCGGCGCTGAAGGCGGCAGGCTTCCTGACCCGCGACAGCCGTGTTGTGGAACGCAAGAAGTACGGCAAGCCGAAAGCGCGCAAGTCGTTCCAGTTCTCCAAGCGCTGATCCGACATATTTTCCTGCAAAGGCCCGCCCGATTGGCGGGCCTTTCGCATTGAGTGCTGCCGGGGCTTCCCCGGAAAGGGGAGCGCGGGCGATGCACAAGGCCGTTGGCTACCGGGCCGAGATTGATGGTCTGCGCGCTGTCGCGGTGTTGACGATCCTGCTGCACCACGCCGGGGTGCCCTGGCTTCCGGGCGGGTATCTTGGCGTTGACATGTTCTTCGTCGTCAGTGGCTTTGTCATCACCCGCCTGCTGGTGGCCGAACTGGACAGCGGAACGTTTGATGCCGCCGCTTTCTGGCGGCGCCGGGTGCGGCGCATTCTGCCGCCGTTGGTCGTTCTGCTTGCCGTTGTCCTGACCGCCGCCTGGGGGATGATGTCGGCACGGCAGATGGAAGACTTCCTGCCGGTCTTTCTGGGGGCCACGGCGATGGTGCCCAACATCGTGCTGTGGGATCAGGTGGGGTACTTCAGCCAAGTGGCCAAGATGCGGCCCCTGCTGCATCTGTGGAGCCTTGGGGTGGAAGAGCAGTTCTATCTGCTTTACCCGCTGTTGCTGGCCGGTCTTGCCGGACTTGGATTGCGATCACGTGGGCGGGTCTGGGCCTTGTGGGCGCTGGCCCTTGCCAGCCTGACGCTGGCCGGAGCCCTTGTGGTTGTCGCCCCAAGCGCCGGGTTTTACCTGCTGCCCTCCCGCGTCTGGGAGTTGCTGGCCGGGGCTCTGGCGGCGTTGAGCCTGTGGCATCCGGGCCTGCGGGCGCGGCAGGTCTGGGCGTTGCTGGGGCTGGCCCTGATGCTGGTGCCGATGCTGGTCTACGAGACGCGCAGCCCGGGGCCTGCGACTGTGCCGCCAATCCTTGGGGCGGCCTTGTGCCTGATGGTGGCGCGGCCCGATACCTGGGTGGGCAAGGGGCTTGCCTTGGGGCCGATGGTGGCCGTCGGCAAGATCAGCTTTGGCGCTTACCTCTGGCATTGGCCGCTGCTGGTCTTCACGCGGATCCATATGGCTGAGGAACCCTCGCTTGCGCTGAAACTTGGGCTGATGGCGGTGGCGCTTGGGCTTGGCTGGGCCAGTTGGCGGTTTGTCGAAGCGCCGTTCCGGCGGGCAGAGCGGCCGGTCTTTCCCCGGTTCGGCATCGCTGTGGGTGTGGCAAGTCTGGCCGGTCTGGCCACGATCGGCGGCGCAGTCATGCTGGCCGAAGCGCGGGATTGGCGGCGGTTGGACTGGCCCGGCTATTCCCCGTCCGCCATCCGCGCCATAGAGGTGGAGCGTGGCATCCTTGTGCGCAGCAAGATCTGTCATCTGGGCGATGAGTCCGTGCCGCCGGGCCCCTTCATGGCGCAATGGGCCTGCGGGCAGCCAGACGCGACGGGGCAGGAAATCTGGCCCGTGGGTGTCTTTGGCGACAGCATCGGGTCGGACTTTGCGATGGTCCTGCGCGCGACGGGTCGCAACCCGATGCAGATGACCGGCTTTGGCTGTGCGCTCTTGCCGGATCGGATGCGGCCGGAGTGCCGTGAGATGGCGGAGCTGTTTCGTGCCACCGCGAAAGCGTCGGGGATCAGGACGGTGATCCTGATCAACCGGTGGGAACCGGCCGAGCTGACGCCGCAAGCGCTGGTCGATCTGGAACTGTGGTGGGGCGAGGTGTTTGACACCGTGGTCCTAGTGGCACCCTTGCCGCGGTTTGCGGAACTGGAAGAACGGCTGCTGCGCTGGCCGCGTGACCGGGTTGCGGGACTGCAGCCGGACTTTTCCGAGCGCGAGGCCTTCTTGCGCGCGCGGTCGCGGGTGCAGGGATCAGAGATGCGGGTGATTGATGCCGCGGCACTGTTCTGCGGCGCGCGTCCCGGATGTTCGCCCTTGGGGGAAGGGCCGTTGCTGCTGGACGGGTCAGGCCACCTTACGCCCGAGGGCGCGCGCCTCTATGGCCAGGCGCTTGAGGCGAGCGGTGATCTTGACGGGATGGTGCCCTGACCGCGGGGTCGGGGCGGCGGTCAGATTCAAAGAAATGGATTTGTTGTGCCAAGCCCGCTAGTAAGGCGGCAGTGCTTGGTTGCAGGGTTTTGTCGCAAATCCACTATCGGCTGTGGCGGGACTTCATCCTCTATGGCAGGCAAAGTCGTACGAGGTGTTGATCCGTGCAGTACCGGAGAGAGATTGACGGGCTTCGCGCTGTAGCCGTCCTTCCGGTCATCCTATTCCACGCAGGGTTCGGCGCGTTTCCCGGGGGCTATGTCGGCGTTGACGTGTTCTTTGTCATCAGCGGCTACCTGATCACGCATATCCTGATTGATGAGGTTGACCGCGGCACATTCTCCATCCTGCGGTTCTATGAACGCCGGGCGCGCCGGATCTTGCCAGCGCTGTTTGCGGTGCTTGCGGTTTGCATTCCCTTTGCCTGGATGTGGCTGCTGCCGGAACAGCTTGAGGATTTCGCCGCCAGCGTCGCATCGGTTCTGGTGTTCCTGTCCAACATCTATTTCCTTAGCCAAGTCAGTTACTTCGCCCCTGCCGCCGAACTTCAGCCCCTGCTGCATACCTGGAGCCTGGGGGTCGAGGAACAATACTATCTGCTGTTCCCGCTGATCGTGGCACTGGCGTTGCGGGCTGGCTTGCGCCGGTTGTTCTGGGTCACGCTGACCCTGACGCTGGCCAGCCTTGCGCTGAGCGAGGTTGGCAACCAGATGGACGCCGGGCGGAATTTCTTCTTCACCCTGTCGCGGTTTTGGGAACTGGGCGTCGGGTCACTTTGCGCGGTGATCACGGTGCGTCATCCCGGATTGCGCAATGGGCCGTTGGCTGCCCTAGGGCTGGCACTGATCCTTGCGGCGGTGTTCCTGTTTGACAGCGACACGCCCTCGGCCGGGGTGTTCACGCTGATCCCGGTGGGCGGGGCGGCGTTGATCGTGCTGTTCTGCCGCGCGGATACGATGGTCGGGCGGGTGCTGTCCCATCCGGCCCCGGTGGGGATTGGCCTGATCAGCTACAGCGCCTATCTGGTGCATCAGCCGCTGTTTGCCTTCACGCGCATCCGCAGCTCGGAAGAGCCGGGGTTGGTTCTGCTGACGGTCCTATGCCTTGCATCGCTTGCCTTGGGATGGCTGAGCTGGCGTTTTATCGAACGTCCGTTCCGGGGGCAGGGGGCGGTGGTCTTTCCCGACCGCAGGGTCTTTGGCGGCGTGTTTGCTGCGATTGCCGCCGGATTGATGGTGACGGCGGTTACGATCTATCAGGCCGAGGGCTATCCGGGCCGGGTGGCCGAGCGGTTTGCGGGCGACATTGGCAACGATCTGTTCTACCGCGCTTCCGAAGAACGCTACTTTCCGTGCACCCCGGAGTCTCTGCGCTTGGACGCGCCGACGTTCGAGCGACGCCCGAGATGTTTTCAAAGTCAGGAAGACAAGCCCGTGACCGTTGCCGTCATAGGCGATTCTCATGCCGAGCATCTGTTCGCGGGGGTTGCCGGGGGGCTGCCTGACAGTGTCGTGGCGATCTACCTGCAGGATGCGGTTCCCTTTCGCAGCGACCCGAAAATGCAGGCCATCTACGCCGAACTTGCCCGCAACGCGCAGCTTGAGGCCGTGGTTTTCGCCATGCACTGGCCGCGGCGCTTTGTCGAATTTGACGACCCCGCGGCCTTCCGGGCCGAGTTGGAGGACACGCTTGGCTATCTGAAGTCGCTTGGCGTCAGCGTCATCGTCGTGGGGGATCTGCCGTGGTTCGCCTCGGAACCGCCGCCCTGCAAGTATGAAGTCGTGGCGCAGAACCAGCGCTATTGCACCGTGGAACGGTCGGATGCGCGCGAGGAGCAGCGGGTTTACGGGCCGATCCTGGCCGAGGTGACGGGCGCGCTGGACATTCCGCTGGTCCCGGTGCGTGACCTGTTGTGCGACGGCGACGCCTGTTCGATGGTGCGCGACGGGGTGATCCTGATGCGCGACAGCAACCACCTGAACATCACCGGCGCGGAACTGGTTGGGTCACGGGTTGCAGCCGAGGTTCTTGCCGCGCTGCGCACCCGCGCTGCCCCATGAAAAAAGGGCCGGGAGGTTCCCGGCCCAGTCAGGGGTAAGGTCAGGATAGGGCGGGGTCAGGGCCGCCAGAAGGGCTTGGCGCTTTCCTGTGCGGCCTGTTCGAGGTCGATCCCGATGTCGCGCAACAGGTGGCTGTCCAGACGGGCCAAGAGCGCGCGGTCCCGACGGCGGGTCAGGGCGGCATTTACGATGGCCAACAGACGCGCGACCGGGTTTTCGATCCGGGTCAGGGGCCGACGCAGGGGAAGGGCTTTGGTCTGAGTGCGGGGCATCGCTGCCTCCTGTGTTTTTGTATTGATACAATGCCGGTGATCTTGTAGGCACAATGTAGCAATGTCGCACAATGAGTCGCCAGAGGATTATTGTGACTGATACAAGTTGGGCGCCAGATCTGAGTCAATTTCCGGGGCCGAAGTACCTCGCGCTTAGCCGGGCGCTGCGGGATGCCATCCGTGGCGGCGATCTGCCGCCGAATTCGCAACTGCCGACGGTGCGGGATCTTGCGTGGCGGCTGCACTTGACCCCTGGCACGGTGGCGCGGGCCTATCAGCTTGCCACGCAGGAAGGGTTGCTTGCGGCAACGGTGGGGCGTGGGACATTTGTGGCGGCACAATCGCCGCGGCTGGGGCCGACGCAGGCATTGTATACCGAACGGATCACCGGCGGGAACACCGGCCTTGTCGACCTTCGCCCGCCACAGGTGCCGGAGGTTGGTCAGACGCAGGCGTTCCGCGCAGCCTTGCTGGACATGGCTGGACAGACCGACTGCGGGTGGCTCGACTACACCAGCCAGATGGGCGAGGCGCCGTTGCGGGCCGAGATCGTCACCTGGATGGGCGACCGCATCCTTGGCCCGATCGGCCCGGACGATGTGGCGCTGACCCATGGCGGGCAGAACGCGATCAGCCTGATCTTCGATTGCTGCCTGCGGGGCGACCGCCCCGTCGTGTTGATCGAGGAACTGGCCTATCCCGGCTTTCGCTACGCCGCCCGTGCGGCCCGGGCCGAGGTGATCCCGGTCGAGATCGACAACGAAGGCATCGTGCCCGAGGCGCTTGAGGCGGCCTGCCGCCGCCATGGCGCGCAGGTGCTGTGCCTGACAACCGAGGCGCAGAACCCGACGACCGGGCGGATGCCGGTGAAGCGGCGGCAAGAGATTGCCGACATCGCCCGGCGCTATGACCTGCAAGTGCTGGAGGATGACTGCTATTCGGTGGCGGAAACCGACATCCCCTCCTTGCGCGCGCTGGCGCCCGAGCGGGTCTGGCTGGTCGGCAGCGTGTCCAAGACCCTGTCGGCCGCCTTGCGCTTTGGCTATGTCATCTGCCCGGCGGGCATGGGTGAAGCGGGACGCTTGACCGCGCAACACGGGTTCTTTGCCCTGTCGCGCCCGGTGTCGGACCTGATGCTGCATCTGTTCCGCTCAGGCGCGGCGGCTTCGATCAAGGCGCGGGTGCAGGCTGAATTTGCGGTCCGGCTGCAAAGTCTGGTCAACCTTCTGGGGGCCTATGACCTTGGCTGGCAGCCTGGGGTGCCCTTCGTCTGGCTGCGGATGCCAATAGGCTGGCGGGCCTCCACCTTCGTGCGCATGGCCGAGGCGCGTGGCGTGCTGGTTAGGTCCGCCGACGAATATGCGGTGGTGCATGGCCGCGCGCCGAATGCCGTGCGGATCGCCATCGCGGGCAACCTGTCGCGGGAGGGGTTCGAGGCGGCGATGCGTACGCTGGCCGACCTGCTGGCGCGGCCGCCATCGGACCTGTCAGTCTGACCTACAGCCAGGACGGGTATTCCCCACCTGTTGCACAACGGACTCGATCACGCGGAATTGCCAATGGCGGGAGTTGACCGATGGCCCTGACGTGACGGACACTCCGCCGCAGAGCAGATAAAAAAGAGAGCCCGAAAATGGGACTTCAATCCACCTTTCACGCGCCGCATGGCGGCGCGGATTTCCTTGGTTGGCGCAAGACGCGGACCGGAACCACCGAGATTGTGTACGACGATGGCGTGACGCGGCGGATGATCTGGCGCGTCGCCTCGACCGACCCCTCTGAGGCCCGGATTTCCGAGGCGCTGCGGGTGGCGGTCGGGTCGTTGCGCGTGATCCCGACCCTTTATGATGAGTTGAAAAAGCGGGCAATCGCCATCGAGCGTGTCGCAGGCTGACCGATCCGGCGGCATTGAGCGGTCTTGCCCCCATGCTTCGGGGTTGCTTTTGCATGGCGATGATGCACCTCTTGCCTAAAGCTGGGCAACGCGGCTAGTTTTGATCAAACGACAAGACTTGCATCGCGGGGAGAACTCCGTGGGCACACAAGGGGGCAAGATGGCGCAAACGCCGAATTCGGAAGCCAGGGCTGGCCTGAAGCTGATCAGTCCGACCGCCCTTTATGTGATCCTGCTGCTTGCCGTGCCTTTGGCGACGGTTCTGGTCTATTCGGTGATGACCGGCGCGCGGGGCAGCGTGTCCCTGCCGATCACCGCCGAAAACTACGCCGAACTGTGGTCGCGCCCGGTCTACGGCTACATCATGTTCAAATCGCTCATGGTGGCGCTGGTGGTGACCTTCGCCACGGTGCTGCTGGCCTATCCGGTGGCCTATTTCGTCAGCTTCCATGTGAAGCCGGAACGCAAAAGCCTGTGGCTGTTTCTGATCACCATCCCGTTCTGGACCAGCTACATCATCCGCGTCAGCCTGTGGTTCGTCATCCTTGGCTTTGGCGGGGTGCTTGATTCCGCATTGGCGGCAATCGGGCTGGAGCCGTTGAACGTCGCCAGCTATTCGATCCTGTCGATCATCATCGTTCTGGCGCACGCCTATGCGCCCTTTGCGGTGCTGCCGATCTTTGTCAGTCTGGAGAAGGTGGACCGCAGCCTGCTGGAGGCAGGTCAAGACCTTGGTGAAAGCCGCTGGGTCACCTTCCTGCGGGTGACGCTGCCCCTGTCGATGCCGGGGGTGATCGCGGCGGCGCTGATCGTCTTCATCCCGACGGTGGGTGACTATGTCACGCCGGAACTGGTGGGCGACGGCAAGGAGCCGATGATCGCCAACCTGATTGAAACGCAGCTGCTGAAGCTGAACAACTTTGCACAAGGGTCGGCCTTTGCCGTGGCCTCGATGCTGATGGTGGGCATCGTCAGCGTGGTCTTTGTGCTGCTCAACCGTCGGTTCATCGGGGGGCAGAAATGAAGAAGGCGCCTCTGCTGCGCAGCTACACGCTGTTCTACCTGCTGTTTCTGTATGGCCCGATCATCCTGTTGCCGATCTTTGCCTTCAACGACAGCCGGGTCGTGGCCTTCCCGCTGAACGGCTTCACGCTGCAGTGGTTCAACGAAATGCTGGCCGACCAGAACCTGCGCAATGCCGCGAAGAACAGCCTGATCATCGCGCTGTCGGTGGCGTCGATATCCACGGTGCTGGGGATCTTCGCAGCGCGCGCCTCGGTCCGCTACCGGTTCCCGGGGAAGGGGCCGATCCTGGGCATGGTCATGCTGCCCTTGGTCCTGCCCGAGATGATCGTGGCGATGGCGCTGCTGGTGGTGCTGCTGTCGATCGGCATTCCGCTGTCCCTGTTCACGGTGATCCTTGGGCAGGTGCTGATCTGTACGCCCTTTGCCGTGGCGATCCTGACTTCGGCCTTCCAGTCGCTGGACCGGTCGCTGGAAGAGGCGGCGCTGGATCTGGGGGAAACCCCGCTGTCCACCTTCCGGCTGATCGTGCTGCCGCTGGTGATGCCCGGGATCCTTGCGTCGTTCCTGATCTGCTTCACCATCTCGTTTGACGAATTCATCATCGCAAACTTCCTCGGCTCGGGTCAGCCGATCCTGTCGGTCTACATCTTCGGGCAGTTCCGTTTCCCGGCCAAAGTGCCATCCATGCTGGCGCTGGGGACGCTGCTTGTCCTGCTCTCGATCATCCTGCTTGGCATTGCCGAGTACTTCCGCCGCCGCGGCATCGCCAAGGCGGGTGGCAAAGATTCCGGAGGCTTCCTGTGACATTTTCTGACGACCGGCCCACGATGATCGAGTTCAAGGACGTCCATAAGTATTATGGCGATTACCACGCGCTGCGGGGCATCAACGGCACGATCCGGGCGGGGGAGTTCTTCTCGCTCCTCGGGCCATCGGGCTGTGGCAAGACCACGCTGCTGCGCACCATCGCCGGGTTCGAGGATATCTCCTCGGGTGTGGTGATGATCGACGGCAAGTCGATGGCCGGGGTGCCTGCAAACGTGCGCCCGACCAACATGGTGTTCCAAAGCTATGCGATCTTCCCGCATATGAGCGTGGCCGAAAACGTGGGCTTTGGCCTGCGCAAGGACCCGCGGTCCAAGGACGAAAAGGCCAAGGCCGTGGCCGAAGCGCTGGAGATGGTGGGGCTCAAGGGCTATGGCGCTCGGGCAGCCCATGCGCTGTCGGGCGGCCAGCGGCAGCGGGTGGCGTTGGCCCGCGCACTGATCCTGAAGCCGAAGGTGCTGCTGCTGGACGAACCGCTCAGCGCCTTGGACAAGAAGATGCGCGAACATATGCAGGTCGAACTGATCAAGCTGCAGCGGCAGGTCGGCATCACCTTCATCCTTGTGACGCATGACCAGGAAGAGGCGCTGGTCATGTCCGACCGGATTGCCGTGATGTTCGAGGGCGAGATTGCCCAATTGGCCGACCCCGAAACGCTGTACCGCCGCCCGGCCACGAAGAAGGTCGCGGATTTCATCGGCACGATGAACTTCATCCCCGCCACGATCCTGTCCGAAGCGGGCGACAAGGTCGAGGTGGACGCCAAGGGCCTGGGCCGCGTGGCGCTGGACATCTCGCAAGCGCCGCAGGCGGCGGGGGAAAGCCCGGTCGTGGGCCTGCGCCCAGAAACGCTGACGCTGCTTTACGACGACCAGAAGGCGACCGAACGCGAGACGGATGGCGTGATCGACGAGGTGATCTACTTCGGCGACATGACCTATTACGACGTCTACCTTGGCGGCACAGATGTGGAAGTCCGCCTGTCGATGCGCAACGTGCCCGGCCGCCCGGTGCTGGACGTGGGCACCAAAGTGCGGGTGGCCTGGAGCCCGTCAGCGCTGGTTCTCTTCCGCTGATGTCGCAAATCGCGCAGCCGCGCATGCGCGCGCGGCTGCAAGCCTTTGTCTCGCCTCTGGCGCAAGCGCCAACCGGCTCGGTTCTGCGCGCCGCGCGGGAGTATTTGGAAAAGAGCAATTGTGCTTGCTCTTTTTCAAATACTCTCAGGGGGTTTGGGGGCAGAATGCCCCCATCGGCTGAGGAAGCGCGCCCTGCGCGCTGACGAGGGGAAAGGCGTGCGGCGGCACGCCGCTCTGCAAGATCACCGGTCGGGGGGGATCAGGCCCAGGCCGCGCAGATAGATCCCGATGCCGGTTTCCAGCAGGTCTTCGGGGGCCCATGGTTGCGGGCCGCCATTGCCGCGCAGGAACAGCTCCACCACACCGTGGCTTGTGGCCCAGACATGGGCTGAGATCATGCTTGCCGGGGGCGCCGTTCCGCGGGCAGCGCCTTGGACAGATTGTCGGCGGCGCGGTCCATCGTTGCGCGGGCCTTGGACGAGACGCTGGCAAGGTCAGGATGCTGGCCCGGTTGCAGCCCGCTTTCGAACATCGCCTGATAGTGGCCCGGATATTTGCGGGCGAAGGCAAGGTAGGCGCGGCCGGTCGCTTCGAACGCCGCAAGGGCAGTGGGGCGGCCATCGTCATAGGCGTATTCCAGCAGGGCGGCGAAGATGTCAAAGCCCTGACGCGCAACCTCGGCCAAGAGGTCGTCACGCCCGGCAAAGTGCCGGTAGACGGCGGCGGGGGTCACATCGGCGGCCTTGGCGGCTTCGGACAGGGTAAAGCCTTGCGGGCCCTTGTCGACGATCAGCGCCAGCGCCGCCTCGACCAAGGCCTGGCGCAGGTTGCCGTGGTGATAGCCGCGCTTCATCAGTCTGGCTTGCGCAAATCGGGTCCGCCGCAAATCTTGTCGTCGATCTTGCCGATCGCCGCCTTGTCCTTGCTGGCGTAGTCCACGGCACTCAGCAGGGTCTGCACCGCCGCGATGCGGGCGCGTTTCTTGTCATCCGACAAGATCACGGTCCATGGCGCGTGGCCGAAGCTGGTTTTGGCCATGGTCTCGTCGATCGCGGCGCAATAGTCGTCCCACTTTGCCAGCCCGTCGACGTCGATCTTCGACAGCTTCCACTGTTTCAGCAGATCCGCCTCGCGGGCGAGAAAGCGGCGGAGCTGCTCGGCACGGCCGACCTCAAGCCAGATCTTCAGGAAGATGATCCCTTCATCGGCGATCATCTGTTCGAATTCAGGCAGTTGGCGAAAGAACTTCGTGCGTTCGGCCGGGGTGCAGAAGCCGAAAACATGCTCGATCATCGCACGGTTGTACCAGCTGCGGTCGTACAGGGCGATTTCGCCTTTGGCGGGGAACCAGTCGACGTAGCGCTGGAAATACCATTGCTGGCTTTCACGTTCCGTCGGTTTTGGCAGGGCCACGACATAGGCTTGCCGCGGGTTCATGTTTTCAGTCACGGCCTTGATAGTACCGCCCTTGCCCGCCGCATCGCGGCCTTCGAAGACCACGATCACCCGCTGGCCGGTGGTCTTGATCGCGGCCTGCATCTTGGCAAGTTCGATCTGCAGCAGGTCCATATGCTGGTCGTAGGCCTTGCCCTTCATCTCCTCCTGGTAGGGATAGGACTTGGTCAGGATGTCATCCTTGCCGGCCCCCTCGATGGCTTTGCGGACGGCGGCAGGGGCGCCTTCGCGGAGGTAGCGGCTGATGGCGCCGTCGAAAGGTAGGGTCATGTCGGCCTCCCGGTTTTGGCGCCAGTATGGCGATTGGGCCGGTCAGCGCAATGCGGCGCGGTCAATCGCGGCGATGACAGCCGCGCTGTGGCTGTGGTGTGGCATATGGCCTGCACCGTCGATCGTGGTCAGGCGCACGTTGGGCAAAAGCTGCGACAGCGGGCCGGAGTGGATGGTGAGCGGCACGATGGTGTCGGCCGTGCCGTGGATCAGTTCCACGGGCAGGGTGAGGGTCGGATAGCGCGGCTCCATCGTCACCAGTTCGGCGCGCAGGGCGTTGATCTGGGCGGTGTTGACGGCCAGTGACGGGCGGCGCAGGGCCATTGCGGTGCCAAGATGCGCCTCATACCCGGGGGGGACCGGGTCCGGGGCGAAGACAGCGGTGGTGGCGGCTGAGACATAGGATTGCGGCACGAAGGCCGATGCCAGCGGGATCACAAGCGCCCGCCCGACGGCGGTTGAGGTCAGGCGATACCAAGGATCAAGCTTGCCCGGCCAGGGCATCGAGGGGCTGCCCACCAGAACCAGCGCCCTTGGGCCGCCGTCCAGTGCCCAGGCCAAGGCGACCGCGCCGCCGTAGCTTTGGCCCAGCACGACGGGATCGGTCACGCCAAGCTGCGCGACGCCCGCTTTGATCACCCGCGCCTGCGCCAGAAGGCTGGTGTCCGGCAACGGGTCGGAATGGCCCAGACCGGGGCGGTCCACCACGATCACGCGGAACCGGTCGGTCAGTTGATCGCGCAGGGCAAAGGTCAGATCGCGCAATGACCCCGACGCGCCGTGGATCATCACCAAGTCAGGGCCGCTGCCGGCCATCTCATAGTGCAGGCGTAGGCCATCCACGGTGACGAACTGCCCGGTCGGAGGGTAGGCCGCCATCACCGCAGCCTCGCGCGCCGAGGCGCGCCACTGGGTGACGCCGGCAACCGCTACGGCTGCAAGCAGGAGGCTAGTGGCCAATCTCGGCAATCTCATATGGCGTGCTCTGGTATATCTCGTTGATCCAGTTGCCATATAGCAGGTGGGCGTGGCTTCTCCACCGGTTCAGGGGTGGCATCGCGGGATTGTCACCTTCGTAGTAGTTGAGCGGCACATTGATCGGCGTCCCGGCGGCGATGTCGCGGTCATATTCCTGTTTCAGCGTGTCGCTGTCATATTCGAAGTGGTTGAAGATATAGAGCGCGCGATGTGCGGCATCCTCAACCAGACAGGGGCCAACCTCGTCTGACCCGAGGAGGGTCTTCAGACCGGTGGCCTGATCGATCTCGGCCTGTTTCATCTCGGTCCAGCGGCTGACGGGGATCACGAAGTCATCGGAAAATCCGCGCAGATAGGGGGACGTCGGGCACAGGTTGCGGTGGCGGAAGCAGCCGAAGGCCTTGGCGGGCAGCATGTGTTTCTGCACGCCGTGGAAGTGGTTGATCATCGCCATCCCGCCCCAGCAGACGCCGAAGGTGGATTGCACGTTGGTCTGGGTCCAGTCCATCACCTCGCAGAGTTCGTCCCAATAGGTGACGTCCTCAAAGGGCAGGTGCTCGATGGGCGCGCCGGTGATGATCAGGCCGTCAAACTTCTGATCCTTCACCTCCTGAAACGGGCGGTAGAAGGCTTCCATATGCTCGGCGGCGGTGTTCTTGGTCTGGTGTTCGGACATGCGGATCAGGTGCAGGTCGATCTGCAAGGGCGTGGCACCGATCAGGCGGGCGAACTGGTTTTCCGTCTGGATCTTTTTCGGCATCAGGTTGAGCAGGCCGATCTGCAACGGC
This sequence comes from Tabrizicola piscis, assembly GCF_003940805.1. NCBI lineage: Bacteria > Pseudomonadati > Pseudomonadota > Alphaproteobacteria > Rhodobacterales > Paracoccaceae > Tabrizicola > Tabrizicola piscis. Next base: position 401,130 of record NZ_CP034328.1, on the reverse strand, counting down.
CGGATGTCCTGCCGTGCCGCCCGTTCGGGCGACATGACCATGACGCCTTCGTTCCGCAGAACGTCGAAGGCGGGCAGGGTCTCGGGCAGCTTGATCGGCATGTCGGGTCGGTTCCTTGAAGGGGGCGTAGGTATGCGAGGCTTCCAGCGGCTTCAAGCCTTGCGGTCGATGGCCCGGGCGATCAGCGCATCAAAGCCGGCGGCGTCCTTGACCATGGCCACCTCTTCCGCCGTGACGGACACCCCCCAGCGCGCCATCGCGGCATAGCGCGGCTGGCGGTGCGCAAGGGCGCGGGCATAGGTCCAGCGGACGAAGTGGTCGGGGTCGCAGGTTTCCTCGCTGACGGAATGGGTTGCGCGATATTCCTCCCACATCGCATGAAGAAAGTCCGGCTGGTAGTACATCGGCTTTGGCGCGCGGTCAAAGCGGCGGACAAGCTCGGCCGTGTGGTCATTTGACCCCTCGATCCAGACCAGCAGCAGTGTTTCGGACAGTTGCCGCATCACCGGGTCGGCCGCGTCATCGGGGTCCACCACCTCGCAGATCGAACCGGAGGTGTCGCAGACAAAGTTCGGATAGCCGTAGATTTCGTCCGCGCGTTCCATAAAATGGGCGGTGTCCAGCATCGCGGCAATCTCGGCCTGGCGGTGCTGATCCTGCCGCTTCATGTATTCGGCGAAGGGCACGCCCCCCTTGGCGGGATCGCCCGGCTTGCCAAGGTAGGTCGACAGCGGGGCCAAGTTGTTGAAGGTGATGTTTGACGCGATGTAGACGCTGTCAGTCATCAGAAGTTCGCGCAGCAGCGGAACCTTCATCGCCTCGCGCTTGAAGTTGTCAGCGATGAATTCGTTCATGTAGCGCGTGCCGATCCGGTAATCGACCGAATAGTGGAACCAAGACCCCTGATCGCGCAGCATGGTGGCCAGATGGGTCTTGCCCAAGCCCGACATGCCGTACAGGAGCACCCGCTTGCGCGGCGCGGCCAGATAGTCCTTGCCGGTCTGATGGATCATCGCGTCACCTCTTCGGCCCCCGTGTTAGCCGCGCCCATGGGCCAAGACAACGAAAAACCCCGCCCGGATGAAGGGGCGGGGTTTGGAGTGTCAGCCAGGCAGGATCAGAACGTATAGCCGACGCGGATGCCGACGCCGACGCCGCTGTTGCCTTCGAAGTTCGCGCCGATCGAGGTCGTCGCATCCCCGATGTCGACATAGCGGATGCCGCCGGTGATCTTCAGCTTGTCCAAGGTGTAGGTTGCGGCAAGGCCCACGCTGGCGAAACCATCGGTCGGGCCAAGGTTGCCTGTCACTTCGCCATCGGCGTCTTCATAGCCGACAGTGATGGCGCCGGACCAGTTTTCGTTGAACCGACGTCCGATGCCCAGATTGTAGGTCACCCGGTTGCTGGCATAGCTGACCAGCGGTTCGCCCACGACACCGGGGCCGCTGTAGATCGGGGGCGAGATGTCGAAGGCGGACCATTCAACCCAGCGGATCGACCCGAACAGCAGCGTGTCCTCGGCAATACCGGTCTGGAATTCCAGGTTCACCGATTGCGGCACCTCGGTCTCAAAAGACCCGTTCAGCGGAATGAGCGCCAGGCCGGTTTCGGTCGAATCCAGGTCGTGCGTGATGGCTGAATTGTAGGTCAGCGCGATGCGGGCGGCGATTTCCGGCTTTTCCCACGCGATGCCGACGACATAGCCGAAATCCATCTCGCGGCTGGTTTCAAGGCCATAGTTGGCCAGACCAAGGCCCGGTGCAATGATGTTCACCGTTCCCTTCACCGATTGCGCCCGCAGACCACCGATGACCGAGACGTTGTTTTCAAACCGATAGCGCATCAGACCGGTGATCGCGCTGGAGCTTAGGTCTGCGGTCGTGCCCTGCAGCGGGTAGCCGCTGCTGCGCGGATAGGACACGTCGGCGCCGATGGGCTGGTCAAGGATCAGCGCAAAGTCCAGATTGTCGTTGATCGCCATCTTGTAGCCAAAGCTGGCCGTATTGTAGGTCGACGACATGTCGCCCGACCGCAGCGCACCGCCGGGGCCAACGCTGCCGCTGACGTCGGGTGAGAAGGTCCCAAAGCTCAGTTCGGCATAGCGACCCTGTTCGAACAGGATGGCCACAGACTGAACCGACCGCTCGACCCCGCCTGCGTTTGCGGTTGTAACCGCTGCGGCCAAGGCGGCCGCCGATGTCAGTATGCGTTTCATTTTCCTCATCCCCGGATAAAGGATTTTCCCTGCACAGAACGCTATGTGTAGGGGTGACCCCGGTCAATCAATGACGCGGCGTCACGGTTTTGTGACGGAAATCGCCTGTGGCAAGGATGAGACGTTTCCCCGCAGGTTGATCCAGATCCCAAGAAAGATCAGCCCAGCCCCGACGAACAGCGTCGCCTCGACCGGTTCGGCGTAAAAGATCGCCCCGATGGCGGCGATGACGGGCAGGCGGGCAAAGTCCACCGGCACGACGGTGCTTGCAGGGGCCAGTGACAGGGCCGAGGTCAGGCACAGATGGGCCGTGACGCCCGCGATGCCGATCAGCGTCAGCCATGGCAGGGTGGCCAGCGTGGGCAGCGCCACTTGGCCGTCGGCCAACATGGCGACGGACCCGAACACCGCCTGCATCAGCGTCAGCCAGAACAGGATGCCGACAATCGCCTCGCCCTTGGTCAGGGCTTTGGTCATCAGCGTGGTGGCGGCAAAGAAGAAGGCGGCACCGGTCGCGGCCACGACGCCAAGGTCAAGCTGGCCGAAATCGGGCCTTGCGACGATCAGAATGCCGCAGAACCCGAAGGCCGCCGCCAAGAGCTTGCGGCGGGTCAGCTGTTCCCCCAGCACCAGCGGCGACAGCAGGATCACCCAGATCGGCGAGGTGAACTCCAGCGCGAAGACCTGCGCCAGCGGGATCATGGTGATCGCCCAGAACCACAGCGCTTGGCCGGAAAAGTGGAACACATTGCGCACTACGTGGCTGCCCAGCCGGTCGGTGCGGATCCGCCGCAACTGGCCCATGGCTGCTGCAACCGCCACAACAATCGCCCAGCCGATCATCGACCGATAGGCAAGGATTTCGAACGTGTCATGCGCGCCGTTGATCTGGCGCGTGGCCACGGCCATCGAAGAGAACGCCGCAATCGCCCCGATCATCCACAGGGCGGCGGCCAAAGGTCGGTGCGGGGGGCTGTCGGGCGTGCTCATCGCGCCAGACTTGCCGCCCGCCGCGACGTTTGTCCAGTGTGGCCGGTCAGCCCGCGGCAGTCCCGATCAAGCGGCAGAGTTCATTGCGCACCACGCGGTTCTGGGCGACCTGACCCTGCTGGATGGTGAAGATCGCCTCGATCGTCGTTTTTCCCGACTTTTCGGTGATGATGAAGCGCAATTCCTGCGGGCGGCCAGAGCCTGAGGTTTCCTGCAAGGCCGTCACCACACCTCCCGAGCGGCGGACGCGGGCATAGCCTTCGGCTTGCAGCCGCGCGGCGATGCGCTTGGCGGCAGTGGTCTGGCCCAGGCCCCGATAGGTTTCCTGCGTGCGGTATTCGATCTGGCTGAGCAGCGGCAGACCAAGGACGGCAAAGTTCTCCCTGCACCCGGCATGGGCACTGGTTGCCAAAAAACAGGCGATAAGCGTGGCGGGCAGGGTGTGGCGCATCTTTGGCCTCCATTGGGGTGACCGGCGCAGGACTAGCTTGGGCAGGGCAGGGGCGTAAGTCAGCTATTCCTTCCCAGACCTCATCGGGCCCAGTCGGGGGCTGGGGCCTGTGCACCGGCAAACAGATGGCCTGCGGCGGGCGACCATTGGCCTTCTGGGCTTTGCGACCTACCTCAACGTTACGGTTGTCGATCTGACGACCGACACGAAGGAACATCTGATGTCGCTTGATCTTGTCCGTGGCCGCCAGCCTGACCATCCGGTCGCGGAACAGTTTCTGTCGCGCTGGTCGCCGCGGTCATTCAGTGACCGTACGCTTGCCGAAGGCGATGTGCTGACCGTGCTGGAAGCCGCCCGTTGGGCACCCTCGGCATCAAACCATCAACCGGCGCGCTTTGTCTGGGCGCTGCGCGGCGATGCCGGATTTCAGGCGATCCATGACGCGCTGGCACCGTTCAACCGCGACTGGGCGGGCAGGGCGGCAGCGCTTGTGGTGGTCGCGTCAAAGGACTTTGCCATGGGCAAAGACGGCACGGAAGCGGCCAACCGCTGGGCCACGTTCGACGCTGGGGCCGCGTGGATGAGCATGGCCCTGCAGGCGCAGTCGATGGGTCTTGTCGCCCACGCGATGGGGGGCTTTGACGTCGCTGCCACGGCCGCTGCGGTGGCACTGCCCGAAGGTCACAGCCTGCATGCGGTGGTGGCCCTTGGCTATCAGGGCGCGGCGGAGCAATTGCCGGAAGGCCTGCGCGCGCGCGAAGTCGCCAGCCAGCGCCGGTCTTTGACCGAAACGGCGGTTCGTGGGCGGTTCTAGTCGGCTTCTGTGGCGACCTGCCGGAAACGGTCGGCAGGTCTAGCGCGACCGCGGGACGACGATCACTCCAGCTCGATCGTCCCCGGCGGCTTTGACGTGCAGTCATAGAACACGCGGTTGATGCCCTTGACTTCGTTGATGATCCTTGTGGCGGTTTCGCCAAGGAAATCATGGGTGAAGGGGTAGTAATCCGCCGTCATCCCGTCAACGCTGGTCACCGCCCGCAGCGCCAGCGCATAATCATAGGTGCGCCCGTCGCCCATGACGCCCACCGTCTTCATCGGCAGGATCGCGGCGAAAGCTTGCCAGATTTCATCGTAAAGACCGTGTTTCCTGATCTGGTCGATATAGACCGCATCGGCGCGGCGCAGGATGTCCAGCTTTTCGGTCGTGATCTCACCCGGGCAGCGGATCGCAAGGCCGGGGCCGGGGAACGGGTGACGGCCGATGAAGCTGTCGGGTAGCCCCAATTCGCGGCCCAAGGCGCGGACCTCATCCTTGAAAAGCTCGCGCAGGGGTTCGACAAGCTTGAGGCCCATCTTTTCCGGCAGGCCGCCGACATTGTGGTGGCTCTTGATCGTGACCGAGGGACCGCCACTGAACGAAACGCTTTCGATCACGTCGGGATAAAGCGTGCCTTGCGCCAGAAACTTCGCCCCCCCAACGGCGGTGGCGTGTTTCTGGAACACGTCGATGAACAACCGGCCGATGGTCTTGCGCTTGACCTCGGGGTCGGAAACCCCCTCCAGCGCGCCAAGGAACAGGTCGGATTCGTCGGCGTGGATCAGCGGGATGTTGTAGGTGTCGCGGAACATGCTCAGAACCTGTTCGGCCTCACCCAGCCGCAGCAGGCCGTGATCGACGAAGACGCAAGTCAGCTGGTCCCCGATCGCTTCATGGATCAGCACCGCGGCCACGGACGAATCCACCCCGCCCGACAGGCCGCAGATCACCTTGGCGTCGCCCACCTGCTCGCGGATCTTGCGGATCGCCTCTTCCCGGTAGGCGCCCATCGTCCAGTCGCCCTTGAAGCCGGCCAGACGCACGAAGTTTTCGTAAAGCTGCGCGCCCTTTGGGGTGTGGTGGACCTCAGGGTGGAACTGGACGGCGTAGAAGTGGCGGGTCGGGTCAGCGGTGATGGCAAAGGGCGCGTTGGGCGAGGTACCGTAGACGTTGAACCCCGGCGCGATCTTCGAGACGTGGTCGCCGTGCGACATCCACACCTGTTCCTGCGCCAGCGGTCCGGCCTCGGGCGGGAACCAGCCCGCCAGGAAGGGATGCGTCAGAGCGGTTGGCGTGACGAAAGCCTTGCCGAACTCGGCAGTGCCATGGCCGCCTTCGACATGGCCGCCAAGGCATTGCATCATCACCTGCTGGCCATAGCAGATGCCAAGGATCGGGACGCCCATGTCGAACACGCCCTTGGGCGGCATCGGGGCATTGTCCCAATAGACACTGGCCGGACCACCCGAGAAGATCACCGCCTTGGGGGCAAAGGCCTGAAGGAAGGCGTCATCCACGCGGTTGTAAGGGTGGATTTCGCAATAGACATTCAACTCACGCAGGCGGCGCGCGATCAGCTGCGTCACCTGGCTGCCGAAGTCGATGATGAGAAGACGGTCATGTGCCTGGGTCATGCGCCCGCGTAGCGCGAGGCTTCTTCCCGCGCAAGGGGTGGCAGAGGTCGGAATTGGGGGTTTCACACCCCCAAACCCCCGTGGAGTATTTTCCAAAGAGCAAATGCTGGTCGTTTTCCGGGGTGTCGCGTGTCGCTTTTGGTTCGCAGGCGACGGAAACGGGGCGCGGGGCGCAGCGGTTTGGCGGCATAAGGACGGCAAACCGGATCGGAGGCGGACATGAACGAAGTGGCAGGACGCAGGGCGCGCAGCGGGGGCGGGGCCACTCGCCGGGCCGAACGGACAGCGGTCAGTTTTGAAAGCGCCCGCTTCATCCAGCGCAACATCCCGAACTTCGAGATCCTGAACGAAGAGGCGCTGCAGATCATCGAATGGAACGCGGAAACGGTTCTGGAAGAGATTGGCGTCAACTTCGTCGAGAACCCCGGTGCGCTGGACCTGTGGCGTGCGGCAGGTGCCGATGTGAAGGGCGAGCGGGTGCATATCCCGCGCGGTCTGGCGCGGAAACTCTGCGCGACGGCCCCCTCCAGTTTCACCCAGCATGCCCGCAACCCGGAGCGTAACGTCGAGGTTGGCGGCCGTAATCTGGTGCTTGCCCCGGTCTATGGCCCGCCCTTCGTGCGCGATGCCGAAGGCGGGCGGCGCTATGCGACGCTGGAGGATTTCCAGAACTTCGTGAAGCTGGGCTACATGTCGAAATGGCTGCACCATTCCGGCGGCACGGTCTGCGAGCCGACCGACATCCCGGTGAACAAGCGCCATCTGGACATGCTGCTTGCCCACATGGTCCTGTCGGACAAGCCCTATATGGGGTCGGTCACCGAACCCAGCCGGGCCGAAGATTCGGTGACGATGTCCAAGATCCTGTTCGGCGACGCCTTCGTTGACCAGAACACGGTGATGACCTCCCTCATCAACATCAACTCGCCCCTGACCTTTGACGGCATCATGATGGGCGCGCTTGAGGTTTATGCGAAGGCCAATCAGGCGGCGATCATCAGCCCGTTCATCGTCGGTGGTGCCATGGCGCCTGTCACGGTGGCAGGCACGCTGACGCAGGTTCTGGCCGAGGTGCTGGCGGGCGTGGCCTATTCCCAGCTGGTGCGCCCCGGTGCGCCGGTGATCTTTGGCGCCTTCGTCACCTCGATCGACATGAACTCCGGCGCGCCGACCTTTGGCACACCCGAAGCCGCGCATATCACCTATGGCGCGGGGCAGTTGGCCCGGCGGCTGAACTTGCCCTACCGGTCGGGCGGCAGCTTCTGCGGGTCGAAACTGCCCGACGCGCAGGCGGCTTACGAGACGGCCAACAGCCTGAACATGGCGCTGCTGGCTGGGGTCAACTTCATGCTGCACGCCTGTGGCTGGCTGGAGGGTGGGCTGGTTTCCAGCTATGAGAAGTTCGTGATGGACGCCGACCAGCTTGGCACGCTGCACCATCTGGCGCAGGGCGTGATGATGGACACCAACGGTCAGGCGATGGACGCGCTGCGCGAAGTGGGTCCGGGCGGGCATTTCCTTGGCTGCAGCCACACCCAGTCGAACTTCAAATCGGCGTTCTGGCGGTCGGACCTCTTCGACTACAAGCCCTTCGAGACCTGGGCCGAGGAAGGCGCGCGCGACACGCAGGCACTGGCTGCCGAGCGGGTGAAAAAGCAGCTGGCAGACTACCAGCCGCCCGAGATCGACCCCGGCACCCGCGAGGCGCTTGAGGCTTTCGTTGCCACCCGCAAAGCCGCCGTGCCCGACGCCTTCATCTAAGAACGACTGCAGTCATCACCGGAAAAGGGGCGGGGTTCCGCCCCTTTTGCTTGGCCTAGACAACCCCTTCCCGGCGCAACAGCCTCGCTTCGGCCAGAAGCGCAATCAGCACCTCGATGTGCCGCGCGCAGGAATAGGACATATCGCCCGCGAGCCGCGTCTCCTCCAGCTCTGCTTCCACCGACATCAACGTCGGCACCGTCTCTTCGGGCGACAGGCCGCAGCGGACCAGCCGCCGCAGATCCCGCTCGCGCCGGTAATCGCCAAGGCCAAAGCGGGCTGCCCGCATCAAAAGGCGCGGGCGGCGCAGGTTGGCAAGGACCATGCGAAAATCTGACATTCTGCTCTCCGATTCAGGAGGGCGCATCATGCATCGGGGCAACCCAGCGTTGCGTGATCCGGGATTGCAGCGCGCGGAGGTTACCGAAAAGTTTAGGAATTCCGCGCAATTGTTCAAACCGACCGAGCGTTTAACCAACAGGTAACCAATTCCACCCAAGGTTGTGATTGTCCAAGGCTGGACGAAAACAGACCCGGGGTGGCGACAAGGACGGGACGACTGAATTGCCAGAGCTATCTGCCGCCAGCCTGCCTGACTGGCTTCCAGCTGCCGTGCGCCACTACCTGCATCATATCGACGACGGTACGTCGCTCAGGGCCCTGGCACGGCGCGAGGGGCTCCACCCCTCGACCATCCTGCGTCAGGTGCGCCGGTTCGAAAGTCGTCGCGAAGACCCGCTGATGGATGAAGCGCTGTCGGCCATGTCGCGTCTGTCCCAATCGCGTCTTTCCCAAAGTATCGCCGTCGACCCAGCCCGAAAGGAAGCTCAACCCATGTCCGTACATCCCCGCAGCCCAGCCGCGGCGCCAAAGCTGTGCGATGACCAGTCCCTTGCCAGCGAAGGCCGCCGCGTCTTGCGCCGACTGGCCGAACCCGGCGCCGTGATGGCGATTGCGCCCGAGATGGAAAAGGCCGTCGTCCTGCGCGAGATGCCGGATGGCCGCAACCTGCGCACGGCCGTGCTGGAACGCAGCGTGGCCCAGGCCTTCACGCTCAAGGACTGGATCACCTGCCGCAAGCCGGGACGGGTCTCGACCTACGAAATCACCGCCGCCGGTCGCGCGGCCCTGCGCCGGATGACGGATGAGGAAGACCGCCGCCGTCAGGGCGCGGCCGACGGCGCGGCCTTTGGCGATCAGCACCGGGTCTGGGGCGAACGGGCGGTGATCGACGACGATGGCCCGCGCCGTGTGCGCTACAACATGGCGGAAAGCCCGGTGGGCGTGCTGGGCCGCCGACGCGACCGCGACGGAAAGCCGTTTCTTGAGGCGGACCTTGTGGAAGCGGCGGAACGTCTGCGCGAGGATTTCGAACTGGCACAGATGGGACCCCGCGTCGCCCAGAACTGGGACAGGTTCCTGACCGGGGGCGACCGCGGAAGCTTTCAGCCGGACAGCGGTCTGGGCGAGGGGCCCGGCCGCGCCCGCGCCCGGGTGGCCGCGGCCTTGCGGGACCTTGGGCCGGGACTGGGCGACGTTGCCTTGCGCTGCTGCTGCTTTCTGGAAGGGCTGGAAGTTGCGGAAAAGCGGATGGGCTGGGCGGCGCGGTCGGGAAAGATCGTGCTGCGGATCGCGCTGATGCGGCTTCGGCGCCACTATGATGAGACCTATGGCCGCTCTGGCCCCCTGATCGGCTGATCAGGCCGAAACGCCGCGCAGAACCAGCAGCACCGACATCGCCGCCAGAAACACCGAGCCCAGCCGCCGCAAGACGAACAATGCGCGCGGCTGGCGCAGACCCTGGCCCCGCAAGGCCGCGCCAAGCCCGGCCCAGAGGATCGCCACCGCCACAACCAGTGCGGCGAACAGCGTGACATTTCCGGCCAGCCGATCTGGCGATGGCAAAAGGACCAGCCCGAAGATCAGCGCCTTGGGGTTCAATGCCGTTGTCAGGAACAGCGCCCCCGCGCTGACCGAGGTGTGTGCCGCGACCGCAGGCAATCGCCACAGCCGGACCGCCAGAACCGCGACCCAGACCGCCGCCGCAAGGGCCACAGCCAGCGCCAGACCCGGCCATGCCGCCAGCACGCGCTGCCCGATCAGCGTCAGCGGAACCACTGTCAGCAGATATCCCGCCAGCTCTGCCGGGATCAGCCGCAGGGCCGCTGCCAGCCCACGCTCGGCCCCTGCCAGCAGCATCAGCGAATTGGTCGGCCCCGGCGTCAACAGCAGCGCCAGCACGGCAAGCGTAAGTTCGGTCGTGGTCATCATGGTCCTCTGGATACCTGTCCTCTGCCAGAGGGGCGAGAGGCTGGCCTTGATCCGCGTCAATCTTTCGCAGCCTCCCATGCGCGCTCTGCATGGCCCCAAGGCGGGGGCCCCGGTGGCTGGCGCGTTGCCATTTCGGCAAATCCGGCCTATCTCCTTCAGGTGAACCGGCAAGGGGAATGATCCGTGCGCGACCTCAAGCTTCCTGACGAACGCCACCCTGAAAAGGCGCATCGCCCCGACAATGCGCAGCCGAAAAAGCCGTCCTGGATCCGGGTGAAGGCCCCCACGTCCGAAGGGTACAAGCGCACCCGTGACATCCTGCGCGAGAAAAAGCTGGTGACCGTCTGCGAAGAGGCCGGCTGCCCCAACGTCGGCGAATGCTGGAGCCAGGGCCACGCCACCATGATGATCATGGGCGAGATCTGCACCCGGGGCTGCACCTTCTGCAACGTGGCCACCGGCAAGCCGCAAACCCTGGATGCCTTCGAACCCGGCCGCGTCGCCCATGCCGTGGCCGAACTGGGGTTGAACCATGTCGTCGTCACCTCTGTCGACCGCGATGACCTTGCCGATGGCGGGGCCGACCACTTCGCCCAGACCATCCGCGCCATCCGCCATCGCGCCCCGGGCACGACGATCGAGGTGCTGATCCCCGATTTCCTGCGCTGCGGCCCGGATGCGCTTGAAACCGTGGTTGCCGCCCGGCCCGATGTCTTGAACCACAACCTCGAAACCGTCCCCGGCCTGTACCCCGAGGTGCGCCCCGGCGCGCGCTACTTCCACTCGCTGCGCCTTTTGCAACGGGTGAAGGAACTGGACCCGACGATGTTCACCAAATCCGGGATCATGGTCGGGCTGGGTGAGGACCGTCAGGCGGTGCAGCAGGTCATGGATGACATGCGTGCCGCCGATGTCGATTTCCTGACCATCGGCCAATATCTGCAACCGACACCGAAACACCACCGGGTTGACCGCTTCGTCACGCCCGAAGAATTCCAGGCCTATGAGACGGCTGCCTTCGGGAAAGGGTTCCTGATGGTTTCGGCAACGCCGCTGACACGGTCATCCTACCACGCGGGCGATGACTTCGCCCGGATGCGCGCGGCGCGGCAGGCAGGGCGCGGATAGTCCCAAGTGAGTTTTCGCAGAAAACTCATGCACTGATTTTCTGCGAAAATCAGAACAGCATGCGGACTGGGCCGGTGTTGCAGACGACGATGTACTGGTTTTGCGTGACCAGAAGATGATAGCCGCGACGGCGCACCTCATCGACGAAGCGGTCATGCCCGACCTCATTTCCAACCCAGCCGATGGCCCGGCGCACGACACCTCCATTGGCGGCCTTGGCCGAAAAGACCAGATCGATCCAGGCGTCAGGGTCGGATTGGCGGCGAGTGGGAAAGCAGTTCTGATCCATCGCCGAACTCTGCCCGCACAAGGTTAATCTGCGCTAAACGGGCGAGCTTCGTCCTCACTCCACCCCCGGCACGGCCAGCAGATACTCAGCCACTGCCACACGGTCGGCTTCCGGCAGCCGTGCCATGTTCTCCACCACATGCGCCATGTGGCCGCCCACACTATCAAACTCGGGCGTGAAGCCGGTGGTCAGGTATTGCACGATGTCGGGCACCGTCCAGCCAAGGGCGGTGGGCGTGATGTTGGGGATCCGGCCCTGACCCGACGGGTTGGGCGCGCCCGCCAGCCAGCGCCCGGTATCGAGCCCCCCCAGAAGGTTGCGCGGCGTGTGGCATTCGCCGCAATGCGCCAGCGCCTCGGCGATATAGCGGCCACGGTCGGCGGTCGGTGTCAGATTGCCGGCAAGCGACCAGTCCTCGGACAGAAACAGCAGTTTCCAGACCCCGATGGTTTCCCGGCGCGAGAAGGGAAAGGCCAGTTCATGCGGTTGGCTGGGGGTGGCGTCGGCGGGCAGGGTCTGCAGGAAGGCATGCAGGTCGGCCACATCCTGCAGCCGCATTCGCGCGTAAGACGCATAGGGCAGGGACGGATAGTAATGGGTGCCTTCCGGGCTCACCCCCCGCTGCAGCGCGTTGGCCAGATCAAGCAGCCCCCAGCCGCCAATGCCATGGGTTGGATCCTGGCTGATGTTCGGCGCGACGAAAGTCCCGAAATCCGACGGAAACCGCTGCCCGCCCGCCAGCACCAACTGTGCATCGCCCTTGGCCTCGGCGGCCATGTGGCAGGACGCGCAACCGGCGGCCCAGAACACCATCTCGCCTGCTACGGCGTCCCCGGTCAGGCCCGCCACATCCGCCTCGGACAAGGGCTGCGGTCTTGCCAGCACCCAAAGACCACCCGCCCCGATCAGACCCAATGCCAACAGCCAGCCCAAGAGGCGCATCGCAAAACTCCGCTTTTGTGCATCTGCGGGCCAAGACTAAAGGACCAGGGCAGGCTGTCCAGTCACGGTTTCGCATTCAGGCGGTTCAGCGTCAGTCCCTCAGGCCAGCCAAAGGCCCATTCCAGCCCCACGATCATCAGGCACAGGGCGATGACTGCAAAGACCAGCTTGACATGCCCGGCCGAGGGCGGGTTCTGCGCCCACCGTTTGGCGCGCACCAGCCAGTGCATCACGTTCACGCCGAGGGTCCGGTGAAACGCACCTTCCCGATATAGGGCAGGTTGCGGTTGCGCTGGGCAAAGTCGATGCCATAGCCCACCACGAATTCATCGGGGATTTCAAACCCGGTCCAATCGGCTTTCACGGCGGCTTCCCGCCGCGACGGTTTGTCCAGCAGCGCGCAAACCTTCAGCTGCCGTGGGCCGCGCGCCTTGAGCAGGTGGATCACATGGTGCAGCGTGAACCCGGTATCGACGATATCTTCCACCACCAGCACATCGCGCCCGGCAATCTCGCCCCGCAGGTCTTTCAGGATCCGCACCTCGCGGCTGGAATGCATCGCATCGCCGTAGGAGGAGGCTTCAAGGAAATCCACCTCGACCGGCAGTTCGATCTCACGCACCAGATCGGCGATGAACACGAAGGACCCGCGCAACAGGCCCACGACCACCAGCTTGTCGGTGCCCTTGAAATGCTGGGTGATCTCGCGCGCCAGCGCCTCGACCCGCGCGGCGATGGCCTTGGCGCTGATCATCTGGTCGATGACATAGGAAGGGTCGGCGGGGCGGTCGCTTTGGCTGTCCGTCATGGTGCTTTTCCGGGGTTTGTCGCGCCTTCCTACAGGTCTGCGGTCCCAATGGCGAGGGGAACTCTCTTGTCACACCCGCTTGATCTTGCGGCGCAACCGGGCCACATGTCGGGCAAAACCGCGTGTGCCATGCCCACCCATACCGAAACCAAGCGCCTGCCCTACACCGCCCAGCAGATGTATGATCTGGTGGCCGATGTCGGGTCATATCCGAAATTCCTGCCCTGGAATGCTGCCGCCCGCATCCGCAGCCGCCGTCCGATCCCGAACGGGGGCGAGGTGATGGAGGCGGATCTTGTCATCTCTTTCAAGGTCTTCCGCGAACGGTTCACCAGCCGCGTCACCCTTTGGCCCGAGGCGCGGAAGATCGATACCGAGTATCTGGATGGCCCCTTCCGCCACATGCTTTCCAACTGGGCGTTCCGTGACATCCCGGGCGGCTGCGAGGTTGATTTCCACGTCGACTTCGAATTTCGCAACGCTATCCTGCAGGGGATCATCGGCGTGGTGTTCAACGATGCCATGCTTCGGATCGTCCGCGCCTTCGAACGTCGCGCGGCGGAACTTTACGGCCCGGCACCGCTTTGACGCGACGGAAAAGGGTCACGGGCGCGTGATCAGGCGACCTGCAACTGAAAGGACGAACGATGCGTCTGCTGTCCCTGATCCTGTTCTGGCTGATCTCCAGCCTTCCCCTGGCCGCCGAAACGGTACGTCTGGGCGACCGGTCCTATGAAATTGCCTTGCCCGCCAACCCGCGCGGCGCGCCGATGATCCTTGCACTGCATGGCGGTGGTGGGAACCCCGACCAGTTCGCCTCGGCCTCGGGCCTTGCGCGCGCGGCGGTGGGGCGGGGCTACGCGGTGATCTTTCCCGCCGGCAGCGTGCGCTTTGGTGGCGAGAAGCTGTTGACCTGGAACGGCGGCTATTGCTGCGGCTATGCCGCACGGGCGCGGGTGGACGATCAGGCCTTCCTGAAGGCGGTGATCAAGGACGCGCAAGACCGGTTCGGGCTGGATGGCAGCCGGGTCTACCTGACGGGCATGTCGAACGGGTCGATCATGGTGGAAACCTTCGCCGCCCTGAACCCCGGTCTGGTGCGCGCCGTCGCAGGCGTTGCCGGCACCATGGACACCCGCCGCATCCGCGTGGCGGGGCAGGTCCCGCTTCTGGTCATCCACGGCACCGCCGATGACAACGTGCCCTATGACGGGGGCGTCGGCAACGTCAGCATATCCCGCACCAGTTTCGCCTCGGTGGACTCGGTCGTCGCGGCCTTTCTGGCGCCATGGGGGCGCGGGCTGAAGGTGACCGAACGGCAGATCGACCGGCGGCGGAATGATGGCACCTCGGTCACGGTTACCGACCACATGAAGGGCAGGACGGTTGTCCTGCGGCTGATGACTGTGGTGGGCGGCGGGCATCACTGGCCGGGCGGGCGCAAGGCGCGGATGGACAGCGGCAAGACCGAAGAAATTGACGCCAATACCGAGATCTTGCGGTTCTTCGCGCTGCACCCCTGACGGGTCAGTCCAGCGCCCCGGCCAGCAAGGCCAGCGCATGCGCCGTGGCGGCCTTGCGCACTTTGGCCCGGCCAAGCGCGCCGAAGTCTACCGTTTCGCTCGTGGCAGGCTGCCCGATCCGCGCCAGACCAAAGCAGACCCGCCCCTCAGGCTTGACCCCGGACCCGCCCGGCCCGGCGATCCCGGTGATCGACACGGCCAGCCCTGCCGCTGAGCGTGCCAGCGCGCCCTCGGCCATCTCCAGCGCCACGGGTTCCGACACCGCGCCCTGCGCTGCCAGAGTGGCAGGTGACACCCCCAGCATCTCCTCCTTCGCAGCGTTGGAATAGGTGACAAAGCCCCGGTCGAACACGTCCGACGACCCCGGGATATCGGTCAGTGCCACCGCGACCATGCCCCCGGTGCAGCTTTCCGCCGTGGCAATGCGCAGGCCCCAGTATCGCGCCCGGGCCAGAAGAGTGGCGACATCTGCCCCAACCTTGCCAGTTCCTGCCTTGCCTACCTTAGCCGCTACCTTAGCCATGGCTCCACCACCCCGTGATAAACCCCCGCCAGCGCCATTGACCCGACCCCTGCAAAGAGCCCGGCCCAAAGGTCATCCAGCATGACCCCGGTCGCCCCCCCCATCCGGTCAGCCCGGCCGATGACCCACGGCTTCCAGACATCAAACAGCCGGAACAGCAGGAACGGTGCCACCCAGGCTGGCCAGGCCGCAAAGAGCATATCTTCCACCCCGTGCCGCCAGAGCGGGATGACGGTGAAGGACAGCGCCAGCCATTGCCCGGCAAATTCGTCGATCACCACTTCGGACGGGTCCTGATCCACGCTGGTGCGCAGATAACCCGGCACGGCCCAGAACCCCGCGACTGTTGCCAGAACGAACCCCACCGGCACCAGCCACGCCAGCCCCGCCTGATAGGCCGCCACCGCCAGCCCCACCGCAATGGCCGAGGCCCAGGTGCCACTGGCTGGCCGCAGATGCCCCGCGCCAAGGACTGTGGCGATCGCCCAATTCATGCCCGCACCAGAACGGCCGTGGCCAGCGCGGCAATGCCTTCCTCGCGCCCGGTAAAGCCCAGCCGCTCCGACGTGGTGGCCTTGACCGACACGCGGCCCGCCGCCACCCCCATGATCCGCGCCAGTTCCGCTTGCATGGCAAGGGCATGCGGCCCGATCTTCGGCCGCTCACACACCAGCGTCACGTCGCAATTGCCCAAGTCATAGCCGCGCGACCGGGCCAGCTCGACCGCATGGGCCAGAAAGATATGGCTGGCCGCCCCCTTCCATTGCGGGTCGCTTGGCGGGAAATGGCGGCCAATGTCCCCCTCGGCCAAAGCGCCATAGATCGCATCGGTCAGCGCGTGCATCCCGACATCGGCATCGGAATGGCCCAGCAGCCCGCGCCCATGCGGCACCTTTATCCCGCACAGCCAGACATGATCTCCGTCGCAAAAGGCGTGCACGTCATAGCCGTTGCCCATCCGCACATCCATGGATTGCCCCTTCAGGATCGCCTCGGCCCGGGCGAAATCGCCGGGGTAGGTCAGCTTCAGATTGGTGTCCTCGCCCTCGACGATCGCCACGTCAAGCCCCGCGGCCCGCGCCACTTCCACATCATCCGCCGCCCCGCCGGGATGCGCGCGATGTGCCGCCAGAATGGGCGCAAAGCGAAAGGCCTGCGGCGTCTGCGCCCGGTAAAGCCCCGCGCGGTCCACGGTGCCCGCCACAAGGCCACCCGCACCCCGCCACAGCGCGTCGGTCACCGGCAGGGCAGGGGCCGCCCCGTCATGGGTATCCAGCGCCGCGATCAAGCGGCTGATCAGCGCGCGGGACACCAAGGGCCGCGCGCCGTCATGGATCAACACGCGGCTGACCCCGGCCCCCTCCAGCGCCTGCAGACCTGCCAGAACCGACGCATCGCGTGAGGCGCCCCCGTCAACCAGCCGCCCGCCAAACCCAAGCGCCACAGCCCGCGCCCGGTCCTCTGGGTGGATCACCAGCACCACTGGCAGGTCCGCGAACGCATCAAGCACATGCGCCAGCACCGGCCGCCCGGCCAGCATCTGCCATTGCTTTGGCACCTCGCCGCCCATGCGGCTGCCGCGACCCGCGGCGACGATGACGATGGCTGTATCCATATGCTCCTGCCCTTTGCATCCTGACTAATCCAGCCCGCGCAGCATGACAATCTGGCGCAGAACCGGGCGCAACTGATTAAAAATTGTGCATCGCATGTTTTTCGGTCATTTTCTGGCTTCATCGCCTTGGACCTGCCGTCCCGGGGGCCTACCAGTAACCTGTGCGCACAAGGAATAGGCAGTTGTCCCTCCCTCCCGGCTCTCTTTCACACGGCCTTCTCCCTGGCTCTCTGGCCATCGGCGCCGTCACGATTGGTTCGCCGGTGATCCTTGCCCCGCTTGCCGGGATCACGGACTTGCCGTTTCGCCGGCTGGTCGCCCGGTTCGGCGCGGGGCTGGTGGTCAGCGAAATGGTCGCCAGCGAAGAGGTCGTCCGCGCAAGGCCCGAAGCCCGCGCAAGGGCCGAGCTTGGCTTGGGCGAACAGGCCACCTCGGTTCAGCTGGCCGGACGTGATCCCTACTGGATGGCCGAAGGTGCCCGCTATGTCGAAGGGCAGGGCGCCCGGATCATCGACATCAACATGGGTTGCCCGTCCAAGCGGGTGACGACCGGCCTCTGCGGCTCCGCCCTTTTGCGCGATCTTGACCTTGCGCTGAAGCTGATCGAGGCGGTGGTGGGGGCCGTCAAGGTGCCGGTCACGCTGAAAACCCGGCTGGGCTGGGACGATACCCTGCACAACGCCCCCGACCTTGCCCGGCGTGCCGAAGGCGCGGGCGTACAGATGATCACCATCCACGGCCGCACCCGCTGCCAGTTCTACAAGGGCCACGCCAACTGGGCCGCGATCCGCGCGGTGAAAGAAGCGGTGTCGATCCCCGTCATAGCGAATGGCGACATCACCGACAGCGCCACCGCGCGTGAGGCGTTGCGCCTGTCCGGGGCCGATGGCGTGATGATCGGCAGGGGTGCACAGGGGGCACCCTGGCGGCTGGCCGAGGTGGCGCATGACCTGTGCGGCACACCCGCACCCAAGATCCCGCAGGGCGGGGCGCTGGGGCGGCTGATCCTCGATCACTACGACGACATGCTCACCTTCTACGGGCGCGATCTTGGCCTGCGCATGGCCCGCAAACACCTTGGCTGGTATCTGGAAGAGGCGGGCCTGCCCCACGCCCGCGAAGCGATCCTGACCTCGACCGACCCGGCCGAGGTGATCCAGCTTCTGGAACAGGCCTTTGCCGAACTGGAACTTGCCGCATGACCCCCTACCGGATGCCATACCCGGTGCCGGGCGTCATCTGGGCCTCGCTCCCCTTGCCGGCGCTGCTGATCGACCAGCGCGGCAGCATTCTGGAAGCGAACCCCGCGGCGGAGACCTTTCTCAACACATCCGACAAGGCCCTGCGCGGCCAGCCCGCCTTTGACAGGCTCTCCATCGACGCGCCGATGGAAGAGGCGCTGGCCCGCGCCCGGTCCAACCAGTCGCCCCTGAACATCAACAATGTCGATGTTACCACCGGCGAACGTCCACCCGTCCAATGCACGGTCCACATCGCGCCAATGCATGACAACCCCGATGTCATCATGCTGATCCTCTCCCCGCGTGAGATTGCGGATCGGCTGGGTCGGTCGATGGGCGTCAAATCCGCCGCGCGGTCTGCCATCGGCATGGCCGAAATGCTGGCGCATGAAATCAAGAACCCCCTCGCCGGGATTTCGGGCGCGGCACAGCTTTTGTCGATGAACCTGTCGCCCGAAGATCGGGAAATGACCGACCTCATCGTCGAGGAAACCCGCCGCATCGTGAAACTGCTCGAACAGGTCGAACAGTTCGGCAACATCCGGCCCCCGGACCGCAAGCCCGTGAACATCCACGACGCGCTGGACCGCGCCCGCAAATCGGCGCTGGTGGGCTTCGCCGCCCACATGACCATCGCCGAGGATTACGATCCCTCGCTGCCCCCCACCTTTGCCGACAGTGACCAGTTGATGCAGGTCTTTCTGAACCTGATCAAGAACGCTGCCGAGGCGGGCAGGCCGGGCGGCACGATCCGCCTGCACACCTTCTACGACCTCTCGCTGCGCCTGCGGCGCAAGGACGGGGCCTCGGCCGCGCTGCCACTGCAGATCGAGATCATCGACGATGGCCCCGGCATCAAGCCGGAAATCGCCGCCAGCATCTTCGAGCCCTTCGTCTCGGGCCGCGAAAACGGCACCGGCCTTGGCCTCGCGCTCGTCTCCAAGATCATCTCTGACCACGAAGGCTGGATCTCTGTCGATTCCGTCCCCGGTCGCACCGTATTTCGCGTGTCGCTTCCCATGGCGCCGCGCGACAACAAAAAGGAAGGCAAGTAATGGATGGCACCGTCCTCGTCGCTGATGATGACCGCACGATCCGTACCGTTCTGACGCAGGCTTTGACGCGGGCCGGGTGCAAGGTCCACGCGACCTCCAGCCTGATGACGCTGATGCGCTGGGTGGAAGAAGGGAAGGGCGATCTGGTGATCTCTGACGTCATCATGCCCGATGGCAACGGTCTGGACGCCCTGCCGCGGATCGCCAAGATGCGCCCCGGTCTGCCGGTCATCGTGATTTCCGCCCAGAACACCATCATGACCGCCATTCAGGCGGCTGAAGCCGAAGCCTTCGACTACCTGCCCAAACCCTTTGACCTGCCCGACCTGATGAAGCGGTCCTCCAAGGCGCTTGAACAAAAGCGCCGCACCCCCAAAGTGGTGGTCGCCCCGCGCGATGCGGGCGATGATCTGCCGCTGGTGGGACGCACGCCCGCCATGCAGTCGCTCTACCGGCTGGTGGCGCGGGTGATGAACACCGACCTTCCGGTTCTGATCACAGGCGAATCCGGCACCGGCAAATCGCTGATCGCCCGCGCGATCCATGATTTTTCGGACCGGCGGACCTTGCCCTTTGCGGTGGCCCAGGCCGCTGACCTCCAAGGCGTCGACGGCCCCTCGACCCTGCTTGCCAAGGCGCGCGGCGGGTCCATCGTGTTTGATGAGGTCGCCGATTTCGACGAGGATACCCAAGCCCGCGTCGTCCGCATGCTGGACCTCTTGGGCGACAATGCCCCCCGCATCATGTCCACCAGCCAATCCGACCTCTCCGCCCGCATGGAAGCCGGCCAGTTCCGGCAGGATCTGTACTACCGCCTTGGCGGCGTCAGCCTGCATGTCCCCAGCCTGCGCGAACGGGTGGATGACATCCCGCTGCTGGCCGAACATTTCCTTGCCAAGGGCGAACGTGATCTTGGCGCTGTCCGCCGCCTGTCTGCCGACGCCACCGAACTGGTCCGCGCCTACAGCTGGCCCGGCAACGTGCGCCAGCTGGAAAACACGATCCGCCGCCTGCTTGTCACCGCCTCCGAATCCGAGATTTCGCGGTTGGAGGTTGAACAGGTTCTGGGCAACCAGCCCAGCCCCGAACCCCGCGCGGATGGTGGCGGGGGGGAAAAGCTGTCCGCCTCCGTCGCGCGCCACCTGAAGCGCTACTTCGATCTGCACGGCGGCCAACTGCCCCCCCCGGCGTCTACCAGCGCATCCTGCGCGAGGTGGAACTGCCCCTGATCGAGATTGCGCTGGATGCAACTGCCGGAAATCAGGCGAAATGCGCCGATCTTCTGGGCATCAACCGCAACACGCTGCGCAAGAAGATCACCGACCTCGACATCCGCGTGACCCGTCGCCGTAAATTGATGTAACCCGGCCACGGACCCTGTGTCTTTTGGGTTTCACCCCGGACCACATCAAGATATAGTGGTGCAGGGTGGGAAAACCCCCGGGTTACGGGCAGGATCGGTTGGATCGGGCAGTTCAAAGGGATGTCTGGGCTCGCTTCTCGCGCCTGCGTCGGCAGCGGCGGGTGCAGACGGCGGTTACGCTTGGCCTTGTTTTCCTTGGCCCGCTCTTGGCAGTGGGCACCTTTCTGGCCATGGGGCCGTTCAATCAGGACGCAGCATCGCCCATCCTGCGGCTGATCCTGCTGACCGACCTGATCTACGTCCTTGTCATCGCGGCGCTGGTTCTGGCCCGCGTATCGCGCATGATCGCCGACCGCCGGTCACGATCCGCCGGGTCGCGGCTGCACATGCGGCTGTCGGGCGTCTTCATGCTGATCGCCCTTGTGCCCACCGTCCTTGTGGCCGTCTTCGCCGTCCTGTCCATCAACATCGGGCTTGAGGGCTGGTTTTCCGAACGCGTCCGGTCGGTTGTCGGCTCCTCTCTCGCCGCCGCCCAGGCGTATGAGGCGGTGCAGCGCGACGATCTGGCCGCGGATGTCGCAGCCCTGTCAGGCTTTATCAACACCGCCAAACGGCAGACCGTCTTTCTGCGCGACGACCAACTGCGCCCGGTCCTGTCGCAGGGGCAGGCCGTCATTCAGCGCGGCCTCAAGGAAGCTTACCTTGTCGATGGCGATGGCGAGTTGAAGACGCGCGGCGAACGGTCCTATCTGTTCGGCTTCGAAGCGATCAGCGCCGAACAGCTGCGGTTGGCCCGCGAAGGCAACACCGTCCTGATCCCGGACTGGCCGAACAACGAATTTCGCGCGCTTGTCTACCTTGACGCCTTCCCCGACCGCTATCTTTACGTCACGCGTGAGGTGGACGGCTCGATCCTCTCCCTTCTTGATGAAACGCAGGAAACCGTCCAGCTGTACAACCAGCTGGAAAGCGAACGTGGGCGGCTGCTGTTCAACTTCGGCCTGATCTACCTTGGCTTTGCGCTGATCCTGATCCTTGCTGCCGTCTGGCTTGGCCTGTGGTTCGCTGAACGCCTGTCGCGGCCAGTGGGTCGTCTGGCGGGGGCGGCGGAAAGGGTAGGGGGCGGCGATCTGGATGTGCAGGTCACTGAAGAGGAGGGCGATGACGAAATCGCCTCGCTTGGCCGCCTGTTCAACCAGATGACGCGTCAGTTGAAAGGCCAGCGCGACGCCTTGATGGTCAGCCACAGCCAGACCGAACGCCGCCGCCGCCTGTTCGATTCAGTGCTGTCCAACGTGACGGCGGGTGTCATCGGTCTGGACAGCGACGGCGACATCGACTTTGTGAACCGCGCCGCCGAACGCCTGCTCGACTTTGCCGATGGCCAGTCCGACATCCCGCTTGCCGCTGCCGTGCCAGAGTTTGCCCCCCTGTTCGACCGCGTCCGCGAAGGCGCCGGCACCGCCGTTCAGGAAGAGGTGCGCCTGACCCGCAAAGGCAAGATTGAAAGCCTGCTGGTGCGGATGAGCGTGCGGCGCAGCGAGGACGGCAGTCTTGAGGGCTATGTCGTGGCCTTCGACGACGTGACCGACCTCGTCAGCGCCCAGCGGATGGCCGCATGGGGCGACGTGGCCCGCCGCATTGCGCATGAAATCAAGAACCCCCTCACGCCCATCCAGCTGTCCGCCGAACGGATCAAGCGCAAGTTTTCGTCCCAAGTCCGCGACCACGAAGACTTGGAGCAATACACCGATGTCATCGTCCGCCAGACCAACGACCTGCGCCGGATTGTGGACGAATTTTCCAAATTCGCCCGCATGCCCGAACCCGACCGCCGCGATTGCGACCTTGCCGAACTGCTGCGCGGGGCGGTCCTTTTGCAGGAAAACGGCCAGCCCGACGTGCGCTTTGTCACGTCCATCCTTCCCGGTCCCCTGCCGCTGGAACTTGACGCGACCATGATCGGCCAGGCCTTGACAAACCTGATGAAGAACGCGGGCGAAGCCATTGAAGCCTATCGCGAAAAGTCGGCCCCTGCGGGCTTTGTGCCCGAAATCCGCGTCACGCTGGAAGCCGATGACAGCGAAGCCGTCATCCGCATCATGGACAACGGCACCGGCCTGCCGCCCGATCGCGCCCGCCTGTTCGAACCCTATGTGACCACCCGTGACAAGGGCACCGGCCTTGGCCTGCCCATCGTCAAGAAGATCATCGAGGAACATGGCGGCACGCTCGCCCTTCTCGACGCGCCGGTGTTTGACGGTGCCACCCACCCCGGCGCTTTGGCCGAGATACGCCTGCCGCGTGTCCCCCGCCGCCGACCCAAGAACCAAGCCCCGCAAGCCAAGGCGGGCAAGGAGGTAAAGCATGAGCATTCTGATCGTTGATGATGAACAGGACATCCGTGAACTGGTGGGCGACATCCTGCAGGATGAAGGCTACACCGTCCGGCTTGCCGCGAATTCCGACGACTGCATGGCCGAAATCAACGCGGAACCCCCGTCGCTGATGATCCTCGACATCTGGCTGAAAGACAGTCGGATGGATGGGATCGACATCCTCAAGACGGTCAAGCGCGACAACCCCGATGTGCCGGTCGTCATCATCTCGGGCCATGGCAACATCGAAATCGCCGTCGCCGCGATCAAGCAGGGCGCCTATGACTTCATCGAAAAGCCCTTCAACATCGACCAGTTGATGGTCGTCGTCGCCCGCGCCATGGAAACCTCGCGCCTGCGCCGCGAGAATCAGGAACTCCGCCGCCGTGACGTCGCCTCGGCGGACATGCTGGGCAGCTCAGCCGCCTTCAAGACGTTGAAATCCAACCTCGACAAGGTGACCAAATCCAACGGCCGCGTGATGCTGACGGGCGAACCCGGGTCGGGCAAGGAAATGGCCGCCCGCTACATCCACAGCAACTCCAACCGTGCGTCTGCCCCCTTCATCACCGTCTCCTCCGCCTCGATCGAGCCCGAGCGGATGGAAGAGGTGTTGTTCGGCCGCGAAACCCCTGAACGCGGCGTGGAACCCGGCCTTCTGGAACAGGCCCATGGCGGCGTGGTCTATTTCGACGAAGTCGCCGACATGCCCCTTGGCACCCAAGGCAAAATCCTCCGCGTCCTCACCGAACAGCAATTCACTCGCGCCGGCGGCACCGACAAGGTCCGCGTCGATCTGCGCGTGATCTCCTCAACCTGCCGCGATCTGCGCAGCGAAATCGGTCTTGGCCGGTTCCGTCAGGAACTTTACGACCGCCTCAACGTCGTCCCGATCCCGGTTCCGGCGCTGTCGGAACGCTGCGAAGACATCCCCGACCTTGCCCGCCACTTCATCGGCTGGTTCCACAAGACCCAGGGCCTCCCCGCCCGCAGCTTCACGCCCGAGGCTGAGACGATGCTGCAGACCATGCCCTGGCCCGGCAACATCCGCCAACTCCGCAACATGGTCGAACGCGTGCTGATCCTGGGCGACACGTCCGGCCCGATCGAGGCGCATGAACTGCCCGGCACCGAACCGAAGTCCGAGGCAGAGACCGGCGGTCTGCCCCTCTCCGGTGCCATCGCGGCCCTTCCCCTGCGCGAAGCCCGCGAACTTTTCGAACGGGAATATCTTCTGACCCAGATCAACCGCTTTGGTGGCAATATCAGCCGCACGGCCAGCTTTGTCGGCATGGAACGCTCGGCCCTGCACCGAAAGCTGAAATCCCTTGGTGTGGTCGGCACATCGCGGGGTGGTGCCGGGCGAGGGTTCACCGACTACGACGAATAGCGAAAGCGCCCGGCGTCCGGCCCTCTTGTGGCATGATGCCGGGTAGCCTTGGGGCGGGACCGATTGACCCCCCCCGCCTGATCTGACATGCAGTTCCCCACGGCGGGACGCGGGGAATCTGATGAAGGTCATCATCTGCGGGGCGGGCCAGGTCGGCTGGCAGATCGCGCGCCACCTCTCTGGCGAAAAGAACGATGTCACATTGGTTGACACCAACGCCGACCTTGTGCGCCGGGCGACCGATACGCTGGACGTGCAAGGCGTGGTCGGTTTTGCCAGCCATCCGGACGTGCTGGAAAAGGCCGGCGCGCGCGACGCCGACATGCTGATCGCCGCCACCCATTCGGATGAGGTGAACATGGTCACCTGTCAGGTGGCCCATTCCATCTTCAACATCACCCGCAAGATCGCCCGCATCCGCGCGCAGAACTATCTTGATGCCCTGTATGGGGATCTGACCAACCAGGACCAGCTTGCCATCGACGTGGTGATCTCGCCCGAGCGTGAGGTGGCCGAGGCCGCGCTGCAGCGCCTTGCCGCCCCCGCGACCTTTGACACGGAAAGTTTCATGGGCGGCCACGCGCAGCTTCTGGGCATCCAGCTGTCCGAAGATTGCCCGGTCCTGAACACGCCCCTGCGCCAGCTGAACGAGCTGTTCTCCACCCTCCGCGCCATCGTCGTCGGCATCCGCCGCGAAGGCCGCCTGTTTGCGCCCGAAGCCGGCGACCAGCTGTTTGCCGAGGATCAGATCTACGTCTTCACCCATATCGAGGACGTCAACCGCGCCTTGGAAATCTTTGGCAAGAAGACCAAGAAACAGGAACGCATCGTCATCGTCGGGGGCGGCAACGTCGGGCTTGCCGTGGCCCTTGCGCTGGAAAAGCGGACCGACCGGATCCGCGCCAAGATCATCGAGAAAGACCGCGCCACTGCCGAACATGCCGCCGACTCGCTGGAACGCACGATTGTGCTGAACGGCGATGGCATGGACATCGATCTTCTGATGGAAGCCGCGATCGACCGCGCCGATGCCATCCTTGCCGTGACGGATGACGACAAGACCAACCTGCTGGTGGCGGTCCGGGCCAAGCAGGCGGGCTGTCAGATGACCATCGCCCTGGTGAACGACCCCACGCTTGCGCCCCTGATGGCCCCCCTCGACATCGACGCCTATATCAACCCGCGCGCGACCACCGTGTCGTCGATCCTGCGCCACATCCGCCATGGCCGGGTCCGCGCCGTCTATTCCATCGGCGACGCCGAGGCCGAGATGATCGAGGCGCAGGTCCTGTCCACCTCGCCCCTCTCCGGGCGCCTTGTCCGGGATATCGAGTTTCCCGAAGGCGTCCTTGTCGGCGCGGTGATGAAGGGCGAAAAGGTCCTGAAACCCACGGTGGACCTGCGCATCGAAGCCGGTGACGTCATCGCCCTTTTCGCCATGGCCAGCGACGTGCCCGAGGTTGAACGCCTCTTGCAGGTCTCGATCGACTTTTTCTGATGCTGTCGCGTCTGGCAGAACTGCCGCTTCTGGTCGTGCTCCTTGGGATCACCGGCTGCCTGGCACTTTTGCCCGCGCTGCATGGCGTGGCCACCGACCAGAACGAACTTGCCCGCGCCTTCTTCTACGCCGCGCTTATCCTGCTGATCCTGACCGTGATGCTGGGCATCGCCACCGCCGCCTTCACCCCGCGCGATGCCGCCCGCAGCCACCTTGCCTCGCTCGTCGGGGCCTATCTGCTCTTGCCCGTCGCCATGGTCCTGCCCCTGCGTGAGGCGCTGCCCGACACCAGCCTGATCAACGCCTGGTTCGAGATGACCTCCAGCTTCACCACCACGGGCGCGACCGTGTATCCGGCAGACCGGCTGTCGGATACCGTGCACCTGTGGCGGGCGATCGTCGGCTGGTACGGCGGGTTCTTCGTGCTGCTGGCCGCCTATGCCATCCTTGCCCCCCTGAACCTTGGCGGGTCCGAGGTCGCCTCGGGCCGCGTGCCGGGGCGGGGGGCGCATGGCACGGCCCAGGTCACCCGCACGGCCGAGCCTTCGGAACGCCTGACCCGCTATGCGCTCCGGCTGTTTCCCGTCTTTACCGCCCTGACCCTTCTGCTCTGGCTTGGCCTGCTGCTTGCCGGGGAACCGGCGACGACGGCCCTGATCCATGCCATGGGCACGCTCTCGACCTCGGGCATTTCCGGGCAATCCGGCCTTGCCGGGTCCGGTGCCGGAATCCCGGGCGAGATGCTGATCTTCCTCTTTTTCATCTTCGCGATCACCCGTCGCGCGCTTCCCGGGCCCGGCCCGGCCGCGCAACGCCGCGGCCTGCCCGGCGACCCCGAACTGCGCTTGGCCGCGCTCATTGTCCTCAGCGTGACAGTCATCCTGTTCCTGCGCCACTGGTTCGTCGCCGAGGCGGCCGGACTCGCCGAAGACGCCCCGCGCGCGCTGGCCTCGCTCTGGGGCATCCTGTTCACCGCCGCCTCGTTCCTCACCACCACCGGCTATGTCTCGGCCGAATGGCAAAGTGCTGCGCAATGGTCGGGGATCGGCACGCCCGGTCTGATCCTGCTTGCGCTGGCCATCATCGGTGGCGGCACGGCAACAACCGCAGGCGGGGTCAAGCTGCTCCGGGTCTATGCCCTTCTGCGCCACGGTGAGCGTGAGTTGGAGCGGATCATCCACCCCAACTCCATCGGGCGCGGTGGCGGTGACGCCCGCCGCCTGCGTGAAGAAGGGGCCCAACTGGCCTGGGTCTTCTTCATGCTTTTCGCCTTCACCATCGCCGTCATGACCGCTGTCCTCGCACTGCTTGGCGTTGCTTTCGAACCGGCCCTCGTGCTTGCCATCGCCGCCCTGACCACGACGGGCCAACTGGCTGACTTCGGGGCCAGCCTGCCCATCGCCTATGGCGATCTGACCCCGTCCGTGAAGCTGGCGCTTGGTCTTGCGATGATTGTGGGACGGCTGGAAACACTCGCCCTTCTGGCGCTGATCCTGCCCGCCCGGGGCCGCCGCTGACCCCGGCCGCTGACCCGGACTGCGGCCACTCAACCGCCCGTCGCGTAACAGCCTGATTTTTGCGCTGGAATCTCCCTGAAACCCGCTTCATACTTGGGGCAGGCCGTCTTAGGCGGTGACGACAGGGCTGATAGAAAAACACCGCAGCCGCGACAGTGAAGCTTTAGAAAAACAAGGCAAAAAAGCAATGGCCGCCGACAAGCAAAACCTGCAAGACGCCTTCCTCAATCATGTGCGGAAGGCCAAAGTTCCGGTAACGATCTTCCTGATAAACGGGGTCAAGCTGCAGGGCGTGATCACCTGGTTTGACAACTTCTGCGTGCTGTTGCGCCGTGATGGACAATCGCAGCTGGTCTACAAGCACGCCATTTCAACCATCATGCCGGGCGCACCCATCAGCCTGTACGAAGGGGAAGACTGATCTCCACCGATCCTCAGGACCCGGATGACCTGCTCTCACAAAGGGCAGGGCAACGTCTGCGCGACACCGCCGCGCAGCCGACGCGCACCTATGTCCTGCATCCGGCGCTGAAGTCCGCCAACGCCCGCCGCCTGCCCGAACATGGGCTGGCCGAGGCTGTGGCGCTCGCCGCCGCCTTGCCGGAACTTGACATCCGCGGGGCCGAGGTCGTGCGCCTGTCCCGCACCAGCCCCGCCACGCTGATCGGCTCCGGCAAGGTCGAAGACCTCAAGACCCGCTTCAAGGCGGACGAGATTGAACTGGTGCTGGTCGATGGCACCGTCTCCCCCGTCCAGCAGCGCAATCTGGAAAAGGAGTGGGGCGTCAAACTTCTCGACCGCACCTCGCTGATCCTTGAGATTTTCGCCGACCGCGCCCGCACCCGCGAAGGGGTGTTGCAGGTCGAACTCGCCGCGCTCAGCTATCAGCGCACCCGCCTTGTCCGGGCCTGGACCCACCTTGAACGCCAGCGCGGCGGCTTTGGCTTTGTCGGCGGCCCGGGGGAAACCCAGCTTGAGGCCGACCGCCGCGCCATCGACGATCAGGTCATCCGCCTCAAGCGCCAGCTGGACAAGGTGGTGAAGACCCGCGAACTCCACCGCGCCTCGCGCCGCAAGGTGCCGTTTCCGCTGGTGGCGCTCGTGGGCTATACCAACGCTGGCAAATCCACGCTGTTCAACCGGATGACCGGGGCCGAGGTTCTGGCCAAGGACATGCTTTTCGCCACGCTTGACCCCACGATGCGCGGCATCACCTTGCCCGCGCCGGATGGCGGGGCAGGGCGCAAGATCATCGCCTCCGATACCGTGGGCTTCATTTCCGACCTGCCGACCCAGCTTGTCGCCGCCTTCCGCGCCACGCTGGAAGAGGTGCTTGAGGCGGACCTGATCCTGCATGTCCGCGACATCAGCCACCCCGAAACCGCCGAACAGGCGCAGGACGTGGCCGAAATCCTGACCTCGCTTGGCGTCAAGCCCGCCGTCCCGGTGCTTGAGGTGTGGAACAAGCTGGACCTCGTCGACCCGGCTGCCCGCGCCGCCCTTGCCCTTGGCGCCACGGGGCGTGACCGGGTGTTCCCGGTCTCCGCCCTGACCGGCGAAGGCGTGCCGACCCTGCTGGACGCGATCTCTCTGGTCTTTGACGAAGCCAAGACCGACCAGACCCTGATCCTGCCCTTCGCCGAGGGGCGCAAGCGCGCATGGCTGCATCAGGAAGGTGTCGTTATGGCCGAGGTGGAGGCCGAGGATGGCTATCACCTGACCCTGCGCTGGACCGCCCGCCAGGAAAAACGCTTCCGCGATCTTTGAGCCAGCTTTGAGCCAGCGATTTCTTCAAAGAAATCGCGCCGGAGCCTTCAAAGGCTCCGCTCCGGAATTTTCGAAAATTCCGGTGGCTCACCCCGGTCGTGGCAGCGCCAGATAAACGCTGTCGCACCACTCATCGCGCCATTGCATCGTCCGCGTCGCCCGGCCGGTTTCCACGAACCCCAGCCGCCCCAGCAGCCGAAGCGAGGCCGCATTTCGTGGGTCCGCCTCTGCCGTCAGTTCCGGCACGTCATGCGAGGCGAAAAGATGCGCGATGACCGCCACCATCGCCTCATGCGCCAGACCCTTGCCCCAATGGTCGGGATGCAGCAGGAACCCCACCTCCGGCAGCCGCCAGGCCCCGGCCTTGCCGATCACCCGGCCCTGATGTTCGATCAGGAAATCATCCTCACCCGGCGCCCCCGCAACCATGCCTTCCAGCCATTTCCGGCTTTCGTCCAGCGTCTCATGCTCGGGCGTCGACCAGTAGCGCATCGCCGCTGGCTGCGACAGCATGGCGTGGACATCGTCCAGATCCGTCATCCGGGCACGCCGCAGGGTCAGGCGGGCCGTGGTGATCATTCCGCCGGGCTCAACACCATGACCCCCGCCGCCGCCGCGCGGGCAAGGTCGGGGTCAAGCGACATCGGAATATACTCCCCCCGCCGCCACAACTCGCCCAGATCATCGTAATGGCGGCTCAGCGGATGGCCCGACTGCCCGGTGGCGGAGATGAAGACCGAACTGTCCGGGTCGGCGAAATCATAGACGCCGCGATAGCCGGCCGAATGGACGTTCTGGAACGGCTCGTCGCCCGTGCCGCGCGTCACCCCCCGCATCAGTGTGTCATCGCCGCCGGACGTGGACTGCCGGATGTTCACGAAATGCCGCAGGAACGGCACATCGCCCAGCACCGGATGGTCATGCGTCGCCTCATGCGCGTCGCCCCAGCGCCAGCTTTCGATGTTGTCGCCGTACTTCTCCCGCAACCGCAGCAGCGCCTCGTCCAAGGCGATCCGGGCCACATCGGTGCAGCTCTCCACCGCCGCCGACTGGATCACGTCACACCAGACCCCCGCACCGCCAACGTTGCGATAGACCCTCTCGATGAACACGGGAGAGATATGGGTGAAGCTGTCGGCCATCGCCCCCAGCTCATCGCGGATCAGCCGGTCCATCAGCGCCCGCATCCAGGCCTCGGCGATCAGGGGTTCGGGCAGATGCTCGTTCATCTCGCCGTTCCATTCGGCCAACAGCCCCAGTGCGCGCTGGCGAAAGCGTTCTGGCGTGCCTTCGGCTGCCGCCTCGCCGGTGAACCACAGGTCCGCCCCGATCAACGGCAGCAGGGCCCGCGCCGTCGGGTTCACCGTGTCCAGCTGCGCTTCGATGAAGCTTTCGCGCGTATGCACCTCACGCGCCTGCATCAGCGCCAGCCAGCGCTGGATGCGCTGGGTGTCGCCCCAGTCAAAGCTGACATGTTCCGGGAAGGGCCGGTTCACCGTCTTGTTGTTGGTATTGCCCAACAGGCCCGAGGTCGGATTGACGAAGCGCGGGTTCACCTCATAGGGCAGCACCCCGCGAAAGCCCGCCGCCGGGTCGGCCCCAAGGACGGGCAGCCGCCCTTGCGACGGATGGGCCGGATCCCGCGCCGGCATCGCGCCCACCACCTGCATGGCGATCCCGTCCAGATCCGCCAGCATCAGGTTCTGCGCCGGTGCCACCACCAGCCGCCCCGCCTCCAGTGCCGCAGGAATATCCCCCGCCCGCATCAGCCGCAGTGCCGCCGTCATCGACGTGTCCGCCCCGCTCAAAGCCGTCCAGCTGACCGCCGCGACATGGCCCGGCGGGGTGATCGAGGCCAGTTCGTAATGCGTCCCCGGCAGGATCGGCCCGTTGCGCGACCAGCGCAGGTTCAGCGTGACCGGGGCCGCATCCTTGACCGTGATGATCGACTGACGGCTTTCAAACGCCGCCCAGCCGTCGGGTGTCCGGTATTCCCCCGAATTCTCGGGGTTCAACTCTTCGATCAGCACGTCCTGATCATCGACATAGGCAGTGGTCAGCGCCCAGCCCAGCCGTTCCGACCGCCCGACCAGCACCGCAGGCACCCCCGGGATCGTCCCGCCGATGACGCCACCCGACTGCAACTCCAGCCGCGCAAGATACCAGATCGTCGGCGCCGTCAGGCCCAAATGCGGGTCGTTGGCCAAAAGGCTGCCCCCCGCCGCCGACCGCCCCGGCCGGGCGGCCCAGGAATTCGACGCTCCGGTCAGCCCCAGACCGGCCACCGGCGACAGCGGGCCAAGCGCAAAGTCCAAAGGCTGCGCTGAGGGGCTCACCCCCGGCACAAGGCTTGCATAGTCCGGCAGCGCCGCCACACCTTGCCCGGGATCATCCGGCAGGATGTCGGCCAGCCGCTCGGGCGACAGCAATAGCGACGTGCGCGCCCGCAGGACCTCGGTCTGCAGGGATCCGGTCAACTGGAGCGCCATCAGCTTCAGGATGGCGATCGAATCCGCCGGGGCCCAGGCCGCGATCTCGCTGGAAAACAGGAAGAACTCCGGCGCCCCACGCCCGCGCGCCCCGGCGTTGATCTGGTTGATCCAGGCGTTCACACCCGCCGAGTACGCCTTCAGCGCCGCCAGCGTCTCGGCGTCCTGCACCTCGACCGATTGCAGCGCCAATCCGTACAGGTCCAGCCGGCGCATCAGCTCGTCCACCTTCACCGTGGCCGGGCCAAAAGATTCCGACAGCCGCCCCTGCACCGTCCGGCGCAGCATCGTCATCTGCCACAGCCGGTCCTGCGCATGGGCAAATCCCAGCGCGAAATACACATCCGCATCCGTTGCGCCAAAGATGTGCGGCACATTGTCATTGTTGCGCACAATCTCGACCGGGGCCGAGATTCCCTGCACCGTGAAATCTTCGGAATAGTCGATCAGCGACCGGGTCAGGATGTAATAGGCCAGCAAAAGCACCAGCAGACCCAGCACAAGGGCACCGGTCACAAGACGGATCAGCCAGCGAAAAGCAGTCAGCATCGGGGCCCAGTTCTTGACGTCCGCAAGGTGATGGGTTCCTAGTCGATCAAGCCCGGAAGGGCAATGAGCGGGGAGTCGAAGATGGCAAAAGTCGCGTTTCTGGGTCTGGGCGTCATGGGCTTTCCCATGGCCGGGCATCTTGCTGCCAAAGGGCATGACGTCACGGTTTACAACCGCAGCCCGGCCAAGGCCGCGGCCTGGGTCGCCAAGCACAAGGGCAAGTCGGCGGCCACCCCGCGTGAGGCGGCCAAGGGCGCTGAATTCGTGATGGCCTGCGTCGGCAATGACGACGACCTGCGCGCGGTCTGCACTGGCCCCGATGGCGCCTTCGCCGGAATGACGCCGGGGTCGGTCTTTGTCGATCACACCACGGTGTCGGCAAAGATCACCCGCAAGCTTGCGGCGCAGGCCGCGACCACGGGCGTGGCTTTCGTCGACGCTCCGGTCTCTGGCGGTCAGGCGGGGGCCGAGAATGGCCAACTTTCCATCATGTGCGGCGGCGACCCTGCCGATTATGCGCGGGCGGAAGCCGTGATGGCGTCCTACGCCCGCATCTGCCGCCTGATCGGCGACAGCGGGGCAGGGCAACTGGCCAAGATGATGAACCAGATTTGCATCGCAGGCCTTATGCAGGGCCTGTCCGAGGCGCTGGCTTTCGGCCAGAAGGCCGGCCTTGACGGCGAAAAGGTGGTCGAGGTCATCTCTCAAGGCGCTGCCGGATCGTGGCAGATGGCCAACCGTCACAAGACGATGCTGGCCCACACCTTCGACTTCGGCTTCGCGGTGGACTGGATGCGCAAGGACCTTGGCATCTGCCTTGATACGGCAGACGAAATCGGCGCCAGCCTGCCCGTCACCGCCCTCGTGGACCAGTTCTACAAGGACGTGCAGCTGATGGGCGGGGGCAGGGGCGACACCTCCAGCCTGATCCGGCGGTTGAAGTAAGGCCGACTCCGCTTGATCCATCATCCGGTCCGCCGATGCCCCACTTCGGCCTCATGTCGATGGTCCAAGTTTCCGTGACACACCGCCTAGTCGGAGCACCCCATTGAGCCTGATCGAAGACCTGCACCGCGCCCGAACCGAAGAAGACGTCAAAGACGCCTACATCAAGGCGCTGGGGCTTAAGGCCGTATTCAAGGGTTTGGTCGACATCCAAACCCCCGAAATCTGGTTCGAAGCGAAAGAGACACCCACCCCACCGCTTCTGATGTTCGCGCAGTTGCTGACCTATGTCCGCGCCGCGCGCAAGCGGGGCGAGCCGATCCCCGGCTTTCTCTGCGTGATCGACCGCGAAAAGGCGGCCTTGATGCCGACCGAACACGCCTTGCCGCTGCTGAACGACCCAACCATCGTCTGGCCCAAATCAGGCTCTGCAGCCGACAAGGCGCTTGCAGCCCAGATCGCCCCGATCATCGAGACACATTTCATCCATTATCAGATTGATGGGTATGAGGCGGAATTCATCAAGGCCGTTAAAGACGCCGTGCGCGAAGGCCGCATCATCCGCACCCCCATCACGCCCGACAACCTGCGCCAGGTGTTCGACAAATGGGTGGCGATGGTTGGCGTCGAACTTGGCGTGAAGCGTGAGGCGGATTATGCCGTGCTGTTCTTTGCCGACATCATGCATGACGGGCACACAGCGACGATGGCCAACCTTCCCGCGCGCCTTTTGTTCAACGGCAACGACCCCGTTTTCATTATGGGGGCCGACCAATACGACCTTGCAAGTGCGCGCGGCTACCGCAACTTCTGGAACATCTACCACCGCCCGCCCGAACAGAAGCATCGGCACTATCTTCTGGAACGGCGCGACAGCCTGTTGCCGATGGACGATCAGAAGTTCAAGGGCGCGTTCTATACGCCTTTGCACATCGTCGACAAAGCCTACGACCAGTTGGCAGCGACGCTGGGCGCGGACTGGCAGCAGAGATACATCGTCTGGGATATGTGCGCTGGCGTCGGCAATCTGGAAGCCAAGCACAGCAACCTGCGCAATGTCTTCATGTCCACCTTGGATCGAGAGGACGTGACGATCATGCGCAGCAACCCGGCCTTCGCGGGGGCCGAGATTTTTCAGTATGATTACTTGAATGACGATGTGGATGATTTCGGGCAGATCGACTATGCGCTTTCTGGCAAAGTGCCGCAGTCGCTGCGGCAGGCGATTGCAGATGCGAAAGAGGGCAAGAAGGGCGCGAAGCCGATCTTGGTGCTGATCAACCCGCCGTATGCGGAAAGTGGATCAGGTATCGGCAAGGGAGACGAAAACAAGATCGGTGTCGAGAAAACGCGTATCAATGGATGGATGCGCGAAATGAATTTAGGTTACGCTAGCAAAGAGCTATTTACGCAGTTTCTGGTTCGTATTCGGCATGAGTTGCCAACTTCGACACTTGCCATGTTCAGTACCTTGAAATACATAAATGCTCCTAATTTTGAGGCGTTCCGAAGTTTATGGAGGGCGAAGTATCTGGACGGTTTTGTTGTCGAAAACAAGGCTTTCGATAGTCTCAAAGGTAGTTTTCCGATAGGCTTTTTGATTTGGGATCAGAGATTTCAGCTTTCGATCACCGAAATTCAGACGACGGTCCTTGATCGCAAGGGCTCGCTTGTCGGTGAGAAATCCTACGTGGTGCGACCGAACTCGAAGCTACTTAATGTCTGGATGGCTAAAACGAGCGCAAAGGGTGGCCCAGCGTTACCGTTATCGAACGCTCTGACCGTCGCAAGCAATCCACGGCCAAAAAGACAATACGCCGGGGCAGTGGGATATCTCTACGCTAGCAACAACGATATGCAGCACGCGGGACAAGAGACTTTGATCTCCTCCTCAATCTTCACTGGTGGTAATGGCGGTGGAATTTGGCTGACCGACGCAAACCTCTGGCAGGCAGCGATTGTCTTTGCCGTAAGAATGCTCACGGTGCATACATGGGTAAATCACAACGACCAATTCCTGCAACCCTCTCAGCCACTCTCGGAGGAGTTCAAATCTGATTGCTTGGTCTGGATGCTATTTTCTGGAAAGAACCTCACCGCTGGGGCGGACGGGCTGCGCTGGAATGATCGGGACTGGTCGCTGACCAATCATTTCATCCCCTTTGCCGAAGCCGAAGTTGGCGCAAAGGCGCGGTTCGAAAGCGATTTCATGGTGCGTTACATGGCCGGCATGGCATTCTCACCCGAAGCCCGCGCCGTGCTCGATCAAGGGCGCAAGCTTTTCCAACGCTTTCACGCGACCAGCTTCCCCAACAAGATCCGGCAGGACTACAAGCTCAACCGCGCCGATGCAGGCTGGTATCAGGTGCGCAAGGCGCTGGAAGCCCACAGCGATATCGTCACCGATTTCGCACCCTTCCGTGAGGCTTATGCCAATCTTGGTCAGAAGCTGCGGCCGATGGTATTCGAACTGGGCTTCCTGCCCGAATAGCTGCCGCACCAAACGCTTAACGCCACCCTAACGGAAAACGACAAGCCTTTGATAAACTTGTCGTTTCCGAAATGTCCCTGCCCGGGACACCCCGCCTTTACGGGATGATCCGGGTATACTTGACCCCACCCAGCGTCGCCCCCGCGATCAGCCCCTGCTGGCCAAAGACCAGCGCGATCACCGGGTCAAGCTCTGTCGTCTCCTTGCCGATGCTGGCACCCTGATCCGGGGTCGCATAGCGGATCTCCCCGCTGGCAGCCCAGCCACTGGACCGGCGGAACTCCTCCAACGCCTCGGGGGTCATGAAGAACAGGGCATGGGCATATTGCTGCGCGCCGATCTGGAACCCGATGGTGCCCTTGGTGGCGGAATAATAGTCCACCGTCACCCCTTGGATCCGCAAGGCCCCGCGCCCGTAGGACCCGCCGATCCCGAACCCGGCCTCGGTGATCAGGGGCATGTAAAGCACCCCCGACGCGCGGCTGGCCAGGTCTTGCGTGCCGGGGTAGCGCTGGAACAGGAAGTTCTGCGTCGCCTCGACCCGCGCGTCGATCTGCGCCGCCCCGTTCGACCCGATCCCGTTGTTGCAGGCCCCCAGCGCAAGCGCCGCCGCCCCCAGAACCAGCCCACGCCGTGTCATATCGGTATTGAACATCTCACTGCCCCTTTCATGCCTCGCGGGATCTATGGCCCCTTGCGATTTTTGTACCTTCATATGCCCGCTTTGTCATGTCTTTCCCGCCAGATCGGCGGCGGGACGCTCAGACTTGACGGCCTACCCGGTCAACGTCCGATAAAGCGCAAAGTCCTCGGCCGCGACCTCCTGCAGCAGGGCTTCGGTCGCGGGCGACAGGTCCGTCGCCCCCTTGGGTGACACGTTCAGCAAAGGCAGGATCACCTCGCAATCCAGCCGGTCCTCAAGGAAGGCGACAAAGCGGTCGATCTCCTCATACCGGAACAGCCGGTCCACCCCGACCCCCTGCCTTGGCCGCAAGAACCGGGCCTGGCTGCCCACATCGGCAAAGGGCGGCCGCGGGTCGCTGCACCAGGCGCGCACGAAGTCGTCAAAGCTCATCGCCGCGGTGGACCTGTCCGGATCCGTCTCCTCACGCTGGCGGAAGCGGTACCATGACCCCAGCCAGTCACGCGGTTCGCGCATTAGGGCGACAAGAGTGAAGCTGTCCTTCGAAGCGGCCTCAAGGTAGGGGCCGACAAAGCGCCGGTAGCGATGGACCGTAGTGTGCTTGAGCAGCGGCGGCCGCTGGATCGACACCGCCGCCAACGATTCGAGCGCGGCGGCAATCGCCGTCGATCCTGTCTTGGGCGTGGCCAGGAACGCCAGTCTTTGATCCCAGAACACCAGCATTCCTGCCCCTTTTCCTGCATCGCGCCGGATTGCACCGGCGTCGCGACTTTTCATCCTTGGTCGTAAACTATCCCTTAACCAAATCGCGCAAAAGCTGGGATTGTCAGAATCTGGTTGAAATGTTCCTGCTTTGGTCCCATAAGAACCGGAACACTTGGGGAACATTGGTCAGGATTGCCGCCTGCGGGTGGCTATGAAATAAGGAACGACAATATGGCGGTGGCAAACCTGCTCGACCTCAACGGGAAGCGTGACATGGACAAGGCGAAGGCTCTGGAAAGCGCGCTGGCGCAAATTGAACGTCAGTTCGGCAAGGGCTCGATCATGCGGCTGGGCGCCGACAGCCCGGCGATGGATATTGAGGCGACCTCGACCGGGTCGCTCGGTCTCGACATCGCGCTGGGGATCGGTGGCCTGCCCAAAGGCCGGATCATCGAAATTTACGGGCCGGAATCTTCAGGCAAGACCACGCTGACCCTGCATGTCGTTGCAGAAGAACAAAAAAAGGGCGGCGTCTGCGCCTTTGTTGACGCCGAACATGCGCTTGATCCGCAATATGCCAAGAAGCTGGGCGTGAACCTGGATGAACTTCTGATCTCGCAGCCCGACACCGGCGAACAGGCGTTGGAGATTGTCGATACGCTGGTCCGTTCTGGTGCTGTCAGCCTTGTGGTTGTCGACTCGGTCGCCGCGCTGGTGCCGAAATCGGAAATCGAAGGCGACATGGGCGACATGCAGATGGGCTCGCAGGCCCGGCTGATGAGCCAGGCGATGCGCAAGCTGACCGCCAGCATCGGGCGCAGCAACTGCATGGTGATCTTCATCAACCAGATCCGCATGAAGATCGGCGTGATGTTCGGGTCTCCCGAAACAACGACCGGCGGCAATGCGCTCAAGTTCTACGCCTCGGTGCGCCTCGACATTCGCCGCATCGGCTCGATCAAGGAGCGTGAAGATGTGGTCGGCAACACGACCCGCGTGAAGGTGGTCAAGAACAAGGTGGCCCCGCCCTTCAAGCAGGTGGAATTCGACATCATGTATGGCGAAGGCATTTCCAAGACGGGTGAGCTGGTGGACCTTGGGGTCAAGGCCGGTGTGGTTGAAAAATCCGGCTCCTGGTATTCCTACGGCGATGAGCGGATCGGTCAGGGGCGTGAGAATGCCAAGCAGTTCCTGAAGCAGAACCCCGCCGTCGCGATGGAGATTGAAGACAAGATTCGCGGCGCGAACGGGCTGGACTTCAACGTTGCCGGTGGCGGCGAAGAAGCCGACGTCGTGGATATGTAACCACAGACGCCAACAGCAAAGCCAAGGGCCGGAAGCACAGCTTCCGGCCTTTTTCGTCAGGGGAACACCCGCGTGGTGGACAGCCCCCGCGCGGGGGCTAAACGGTGGCGAAACCGCTGTTTTGCCTTCCGGAAGGGCCCGTCATGGCGTCACTGAACGACATCCGCTCCACCTACCTTGAGTTCTTTCGCCGCAACGGTCACAGGGTGGTCGACAGCTCTCCGCTTGTCCCGCGCAACGACCCGACGCTGATGTTCGCGAATTCGGGCATGGTGCAGTTCAAGAACCTGTTCACCGGGGTCGAAACCCGCGACTACAAGCGCGCGACGACGGCACAGAAATGCGTGCGTGCCGGCGGCAAGCACAACGATCTGGACAATGTCGGCTACACCGCCCGGCATCATACCTTCTTTGAAATGCTGGGGAATTTCAGTTTCGGCGATTACTTCAAGGATCAGGCCATCGCTTTTGCATGGGAGCTTTTGACCAAGGACTTCGGCCTGAACCCCGACAAGCTTCTGGTCACCGTCTACCATACCGATGATGAAGCGGCGGGCATCTGGAAGAAGGTCGCCGGTCTGCCCGACAGCCGGATCATCCGCATCGCGACGGATGACAACTTCTGGCGGATGGGCCCGACCGGCCCCTGCGGCCCCTGCACCGAGATTTTCTACGACCATGGCGACCATATCTGGGGCGGCCCGCCCGGCAGTGCCCAGGAAGACGGCGACCGGTTCATCGAGATCTGGAACAACGTCTTCATGCAGAACGAACAGTTCGCCGACGGGCGGCTTGTGCCGCTGGAGATGCAGTCGATCGACACCGGCATGGGGCTGGAGCGGATTGGCGCGCTGCTGCAGGGCAAGCACGACAACTACGACACTGACCTGATGCGCAGCCTGATTGAGGCTTCGGCCCACGCCACCAGCGCAGATCCCGACGGTCCGGGCAAGATCCACCACCGGGTGATCGCGGACCACCTGCGGTCGACCTCGTTCCTGATCGCCGATGGCGTGATGCCGTCAAACGAAGGCCGGGGCTATGTCCTGCGGCGGATCATGCGCCGGGCGATGCGGCATGCCCATATGCTGGGCGCGCATGACCCGGTGATGCACCGCCTTGTGCCCGCACTGGTACGCGGCATGGGGGCGGCTTACCCCGAGCTTGGTCGGGCGCAATCGCTGATCGAGGAAACCCTGCGGCTGGAGGAAACGCGGTTCAAGCAGACCCTCGACCGGGGGCTGAAACTGCTGGACGACGAACTCGCCCGCCTGCCCGAAGGCGGTGCCTTGCCGGGGGCTGCGGCGTTCAAGCTCTATGACACCTACGGCTTCCCGCTGGACCTGACGCAGGACGCCCTGCGCGAAAAGGGGCGTGAGGTGGACGTGGCGGGCTTCGACCATGCCATGCAGGAGCAAAAGCAGAAGGCCCGCGCCGCCTGGGTCGGCACCGGGGCTGCGGGCGATGCGCGGATCTGGTTTGACCTTGCCGAAGAACATGGCGCGACCGAATTCCTGGGCTATGACACCGAAACGGCCGAGGGTGTGGTTGCGGCCCTGGTTCGGGATGGGGCAGCGGTTGGCGCGGCGGCTACGGGTGAGACTGTGCAGATCGTGGTCAACCAGACCCCGTTCTACGCCGAAAGCGGCGGGCAGGTGGGGGACTCCGGCCTGATCCGCACGGCGACGGGCCTTGCCGAAGTGACGGATGTCAAAAAGGCCGCTGGCGTTTTCATTCACGTTGCCAAGGTGTTGGAGGGTGATCTTCTCAAAGGTCAACCCGCCAAGCTGGAGGTCAGCCACAGCCGCCGGTCGCAGATTCGCGCCAACCATTCGGCCACCCACCTTCTGCATGAGGCGCTGCGGCGGACGCTTGGTGATCATGTAGCACAACGCGGCTCGCTGAACGCCGCTGACCGCTTGCGGTTCGATTTCAGCCATTCGGCGGCAATCTCGGCGCCGGACCTGCAGACGATCGAGGCCGAGGTGAACGCCTTCATCCGCCAGAACGCCCCGGTCGAGACGCGGATCATGACCCCCGACGATGCCCGCGCCATCGGCGCGCAGGCGCTGTTTGGCGAGAAGTATGGCGATGAAGTGCGCGTCGTGTCGATGGGCGTGCTGGACGGGTCGGGCAAGGGCGCGGACGGCAAGACCTACAGCCTGGAGCTTTGCGGCGGCACCCATGTCGCCCGCACCGGTGATATCGGGGCGATGGTTCTTCTGGGCGACTCAGCCTCCAGCGCCGGGGTTCGGCGGATCGAGGCGCTGACGGGTCAGGCCGCGCTCGACCACCTGCGCCAGCAGGACGCGCGGCTGAACGACATCGCGACGATCATCAAGGCCCCGCCATCGGAACTGGCCGACCGCATCCGCGCGCTGTTTGACGAACGGAAAGCGCTCGCGAATGAGGTTGCACAACTGCGCCGCGAGGTTGCGATGGGTGGCAGTGCCGCTGGCCCGGAAGCCAAGGAAATCAATGGCATCCGCTTCATTGCTCAGGTGCTTTCCGGCGTGTCGGGCAAGGACCTGCCGGCGCTGATTGATGAGCTGAAGGCCCGGCTCGGCTCTGGCGCGGTGCTGCTGATTGCCGACACCGGGGCCAAGCCGGCGGTGGCCGCTGGCGTCACTGCTGACCTGACCGCGAAGCTTTCCGCCGTCACCCTTGTCAAGGCTGCGGCTGAGGCGATGGGCGGCAAGGGCGGGGGCGGGCGACCTGACCTTGCCCAAGCGGGTGGCGCGGATATCGCGCTGGCCGATGCAGCGATCAAGGCGGCTGAAGCCGCGATGGGGGGCTGAACCATGCCAACTGCACTCTGGATTGCCCATGTGCATGTGACCGATGCCGAGGCCTATGGCCGCTATGCCAAGGAGGCCGGTCCCGCCATCGCGGCCCATGGTGGCGTATTTCTGGCCCGGGGTGGGCGCTATGTCCAACTGGAAGGCAACGACCGCGCCCGCAATGTGGTGGCGCGCTTTCCCAGCTTGGAAAAGGCGGTGGAGTGCTACAATTCCCCCGCCTATCAGGCTGCCCTTGCCCATGCAAAGGGCGCCAGCCTGCGCGATTTGATGGTGGTTGAGGAAATCGAGTAAGGTTTTCCATAGAATGACCGGAATTTGTCTGCCAAGCGCGCGGTTCTTTGTTACAATAAAAGAAAAAGCAGGTTTGAGCAGATGAAACTTACGACCGATGGGGCACGCTGATGTGCCGCTGGGCCGCCTATACCGGGGCGCCGATCTTCCTTGAGGAGATCATCAGCCGTCCGGGTCACAGCTTGATCCACCAAAGCCATTGCGCGACGCAGTGCCATACGGCGATCAACGCCGATGGTTTCGGCATTGCATGGTATGGCGCGAAGTCGGAACCGGGTCTGTTCCGCGATGTTCTGCCCGCGTGGTCCGACCCGAACCTGCGCAGCCTGACGGCGCAGGTCCAGTCGCACCTGTTCCTTGCCCATGTCCGAGCGTCAACCGGAACTGCCACCAGCCGCAACAACTGCCATCCCTTCACCCATGGCCGGTGGAGCTTTATGCACAACGGTCAGGTCGGCGGCTATGACGCCTTCCGCCGCGACGCTGACATGATGATCCCCGAAACGCTTTATCCCCACCGCAAGGGCGCCACGGATAGTGAGGCACTGTTTCTGGTGGCCTTGGCCGAGGGGCTGGACGATGATCCGCGCGGCGCGTTGGAACGTGCGGCGGCCCGGTTCATCAGTCTTGCGCGCGCCAAGGGGCAGGGGCCGCATCTGCGGCTGACGGCGGCCCTGTCGGATGGCCAGCGGCTATACGCTGTGCGCTATGCGACCGACGATGCCGCGCCATCGCTTTACCACCGGTGGTCCGATACGCGCGGTGGCCGCGCCGTGGTGTCCGAACCGTTGGAGGCTGGGGAAGGCGGTTGGGACGAAGTTCCGCCCTACAGCTTCTGCACGTTCGAGGGGTCTGAGGTGCGGGTCGAGGATTTCTTGCCCTGCAGGCTGGCTGCCGCCGCCTGAACTTTTCGTCAGGCCCTTGTCAGACGCGCCGCCCGCCTCACATCGCCGGGCATGCGGTTCCTGATCCTTTGCCTTGCCATGGTCTTCTCCGACCCCGCCCTTGCGGCCGACCCGCTTGACGCGGCTCGTGCGCCCGGTGCGGTGCTTTTGATGCGCCACGCCACAGCGCCCGGAACCGGGGATCCGTCAGGCATGCGCCTTGGGGATTGCAGCACGCAGCGCAACCTTTCGGATGCGGGGCGTGATGAGGCGCGGGCCATCGGGGCACGGCTGCGGGACGCCGGGATCAGCTTTGGCCAGATCCTTGCCTCGGAATGGTGCCGCACGACGGAAACGGCAAATTTGTTGGGCCTTGGGCCCGTCACGCCGTTTCCACCCGCCAATTCCTTCTTTGGCAATCGGGCCACGGCTGACCAACAGACGGCCCAGGTTCTGGACCATCTTGCCGCTCTGCCGGAAGGGGACCGGGTGCTGATCGTGACCCATCAGGTCAACATAACCGCCCTGACCGGCATCACCCCCCGGTCGGGCGAGATTGTCGTGGCCCGACGCGGCGCATCGGGCCTGGAAGTGCTCGGCCGGCTGCCCCCTTGAAGGGGGTGCCGGTCAGTCTTTCCGCGACTGACGCTTGCGTTCGTTCGGGTCCAGCAGGCGCTTGCGCAGACGGATGATCTTGGGCGTGACCTCGACGAGTTCATCGTCGTCGATATAGGCAATCGCCTCTTCCAGCGACATCTTGATATGCGGGGTCAGGCGGACCGCCTCATCCGTGCCGCTGGCGCGGACGTTGGTCAGCTTCTTGCCCTTCAGCGGGTTGACCTCAAGGTCATTCTCGCGGCTGTGTTCGCCGATCAGCATACCGACATAGACCTGTTCCTGCGGGCCGATGAACATGCGGCCGCGTTCTTCCAGGTTCCAGAGCGCGTAGGCGACGGACACCCCCGCCTCGGTCGAGATCAGCACACCCTGACGGCGGCCCTGGATCGGGCCCTTGTGCGGCACCCAGCCGTGGAAGATGCGGTTGAGGACACCCGTGCCGCGCGTGTCGGTCAGGAACTGGCCCTGATAGCCGATCAGCCCGCGTGAGGGCACATGCGCGATGATCCGGGTCTTGCCGACGCCTGCAGGCTTCATCTCGACCAGCTCGCCCTTGCGCTCGCCGGTCAGCTTGTCGATCACGGCACCGGAATAGTCATCATCGACGTCGATGGTGACTTCTTCGATCGGTTCGTTCCGGACACCGTCGATGTCCTGAAAGATCACCCGGGGGCGCGAGATCGACAGTTCGAACCCTTCGCGGCGCATGTTCTCGATCAAC
This sequence comes from Tabrizicola piscis, assembly GCF_003940805.1. Taxonomy (NCBI): domain Bacteria; kingdom Pseudomonadati; phylum Pseudomonadota; class Alphaproteobacteria; order Rhodobacterales; family Paracoccaceae; genus Tabrizicola; species Tabrizicola piscis. Next base: position 357,512 of record NZ_CP034328.1, on the reverse strand, counting down.
ACGCCCATCTGCAGTTCGCCGCGACCGGAAACTTCGAACGCCTCACCGCCGGGGGTGTCGGCGATCTTGATGGCGACGTTGACCTCGGCCTCTTTCATCAGGCGGTCACGGATGACGCGGGACTGGACCTTGCTGCCGTCACGGCCCGCAAGGGGCGAGTCGTTGATGCCGAAAGTCACGGTGATTGTCGGCGGGTCGATGGGCTGCGAGGGGAGGGCGGTGTCCACCTCCATCGCGCAAAGGGTATCGGCGACGGTGGCCTTGGTCATCCCGGCGAGGGTCACGATGTCGCCAGCGGTGGCTTCGTCGATGGTGGTCTGGGTCAGGCCACGGAAGGCAAGGATCTTGGTCACACGGAACTGCTCCAGCCGGTCGCCGGTGCGTGACAGGGACTTCAGCGTGGTGCCGGTGGTGATGCGGCCGGATTCGACGCGGCCGGTCAGGATACGGCCAAGGTAAGGGTCGGCGGACAGGGTGGTGGCCAGCATCGAGAAGGGTTCATCCACCCGGCTCAGCACCTTCGGGGCGGGGACGTGGGCGACGATCAGGTCGAACAGGGCGGACAGGTCCTTGCGCGGGCCGTCCAGTTCCTTGTCGGCCCAACCGGAGCGGCCCGAGGCGTAGACGTGTGGGAAGTCCAGCTGGTCGTCATCGGCACCAAGGTTGGCGAAAAGGTCGAAGACCTCATTCAAGGCGCGGTCGGGTTCGGCGTCGGGCTTGTCCACCTTGTTCAGCACCACGATGGGGCGGAGGCCGAGAGCCAGCGCTTTGGCCAGCACGAATTTCGTCTGCGGCATCGGGCCTTCGGCGGCGTCGACCAGCAGGCAGACGCCGTCGACCATCGACAGGATCCGCTCCACCTCGCCGCCAAAGTCGGCGTGGCCGGGGGTGTCGACGATGTTGATCCGCGCGCCGTGCCATTCGACGGAGGTACACTTGGCAAGGATCGTGATCCCGCGTTCGCGTTCGATGTCGTTGCTGTCCATCGCCCGTTCGGAAACGGCCTCGTTGGCGCGGAAGGCGCCGCTTTGCTTCAGAAGCTCGTCCACGAGGGTGGTTTTGCCGTGGTCGACGTGTGCGATGATCGCGATGTTGCGCAGTTCCATTGGGTCCAGTCCGATAGGGTTGGCGCGGCCTTACAGGGTTTTCGGCCCCATGGCCAGAGGGGAGGGTGTCCCGGGCAGGGACAGTTGAGGGGGCCAAGCAATTTCAACGGCTTGGCCAAGCGCAGTCATGAATTCTTAACGATTGCCCCGGTCTCAGGCGGCGACATAGCGGTCGCGGCGGTGGTTGATGGCCACCACAAGGTTCACCACCAGTGCGCCGAGGAAGCTGATGATGACCAGTCGCGCCTCGATCACCGCGAAGGCCGCGGCAAACAGGACCGCGTCAAATCCAAGCTGCACCCAGCCCGCGCGCCAGCCCAGACGGTCTTGCAGCATGAGCGCCACGATGCCGATGCCCCCAAGGCTTGCCCCATGCCGAAACAGCGCCAGCAGCGCCGAGCCGGACAGAAAGCCGAACAGCACCGCGCCAACCCATGGGTTCAGCGTGGCAAAGCTGACTTGCGTTGGCAGCCAGAGGCTGAGCGCGGACAAGAGCGCCACGGCGACGAAGGTCTTGGCGGTGAAGACCGGCCCCATGCGCAGATAGGCCAAGACATAGAAGGGCAGGTTGATGGCAAAGAACACTGGTCCAAAGCCCCAACCGGTCGCGTAGGACACCAGCACCGCAAGGCCTGCGGTCTGGCCAGTGACAAGGCCCAGATGGGTCAGGATGACGATGCCGAAGGCGGCCATGGTCGCGCCATAGGCGACGCCTTGGGCGTCTTCGATCAGGCTGTGCTTTTCGGGGTTGGTCATGGACTGCAAGCCTGTGCCCTAGACGGCGACATACCGGTCGCGTCGGTGGTTTACGGCAAGGAACAGGGAAAACACGGCAGCCCCAAGGAAGCTGTAAAGGAGTGTTTCCAGCGGGACGATGAAGGCGGCCAGACCGAAGATCACCGCGTCGGACAGAAGCTGCGCGGTCCCGGCGCGAAAGCCGGTTTTGTCCTGCACCTCAATCCAGAGGACGGAGAGGCCGCCGAAGCTGCCGCCATGGCGGATGGCGGCAAGGGCGGCGATGCCGAACAAGAGGCCGAACAGCACGGCGGCAAAGCCGGGTTCGATCCGGCCAAGGTCTACCCAGCGGGGCAAGAGCGCCACCATGATCGACAGCGCCGCCGTGGTGGCCAGCGTCTTCAACGCAAAGCGCGCGCCAAGGCGGCGCCAGGCTAGGCCAAGGAAGGGCAGGGTGACGGCAAAGTAGACGGCGGCGAAGGGCAGGCCGGTGACATGGGCCAGCAGAACGGCGATTCCGGTGGTCTGACCGGTGACAAAGCCCATGTGCGTCAGAAGATGCATGCCGAACGCAGCCATGGTGACACCAAAGGCAATGCCTTGCGCGTCTTCCAGAGGACTGTGGCGGTTTGGGTCGGTCATGCTGGGGCTGTGACAGAGTCGGGGTATTAAGTCAATAGTACTGACCTTTAATCTATGGAATATCTTCCAGCGTGGCCAGAGGTCTGAGGCATCCTTGGGTTGATTGTAAAATCATCCTCAAATTGTTTCGAAATGTAGAACCCTAAAGTTTCCGAAATTAAAGTTCTCCGTTTCCAAATGGGACGCAATAAAATTGCGCAACAATTGAAACTTTCACCCACAGGTTTTCGTAACTCTGCCGTGGGTTGCAGAAAGCTGACCCATGATTGCGGGTTTGGTAACCCCGGCAAACCGCCGGCTGGACCGATGCAAACAGGACCCGCGATGCAACGGAAGGTATGCGCAGGAGATTGCCATGTTTCTTGAGAAAATCGGTCATGACACGCAATCACGGTCCGGGGTCCTGTCCCGGAGCGCACGGGGCGCATCCGGCCTTGGCCTGATGCTGCTTCTGTCCTTGCCGGTCTCGGCAGGGTCTTTGGGGATCGGTGCGGATATTGGCGGGATCAGCGCCGATGTCGGCGTCGGCCGCGGTGGCATCGGTGCCAGCGTCGGGATCGGCGGGTCTGGCGGCAGTGGCGGTTCGCGGGGCGGCATCAGTGCCGATGTCGGGATCGGCGGCGGTGGTATCAGCGCGAGCGTCGGCATTGGTGGAACCGGTGGCGGCACGACACCCGGCGATGTTGATCCGGATGGCGATACCCCCGACGATGTCGGCATGGATGACGATACGTCCGACATCGGCGGTCTGGTGGCGTCAACCTCGGGCACGCTGTCGCCTGCGGTGGGGCCCAAGGGCCGGATGCCCTGCGCCAAGGATGGCAATGTGTCGGCCTTCAACGGCTTTGTCGTCCGCGACCGGAATGGCAGCGCGATTGGCTGGGTGAATGATGCCACGATGTCGAACGATCAGAAGATTGACACGCTGCGCATCCAGTCGACCGGCAAGGCCTGCTATCGGCTGACCGGCGGCAACTTCACCGTGCGCAATGGCGAGCTTTGGGCCAACGTCAACGCCGCGTCCTTCAAGTAAGCCAGACGGATGGGGGAATTGACAGGTTTCGTGGGCCCGGTCTGCCAGACCGGGCCCCGATCACAGGCTTAGCCCTTGAGGGCCTTGTTCAGGTATTCGTCCACTTTTTCCAGATAGCCCATCGTGGTCAGCCACTTCTGATCCGGCCCGACCAGCAGGGCCAAGTCCTTGGTCATCCAGCCGTCTTCAACGGTGTCGACGGTGACCTTTTCCAGCGTGGTGGCAAAGCGCATCAGCGCGTCATTTCCGTCCAGCGTGGCGCGGTGTTTCAGGCCCCCGGTCCAGGCGTAGATCGACGCGACCGAGTTGGTCGAGGTCTGTTCGCCCTTCTGGTGCTGGCGGAAGTGGCGGGTGACGGTGCCATGGGCGGCCTCGGCCTCGACCACCTTGCCATCGGGGGTCATCAGGATCGAGGTCATCAGGCCAAGCGAGCCAAACCCTTGGGCCACCGTGTCGGACTGCACATCGCCGTCATAGTTCTTGCAGGCCCAGACATAGCCACCCGACCATTTCATCGCGGAGGCGACCATGTCGTCGATCAGGCGGTGTTCGTAATGGATGCCAAGGGCCTTGAAGCGGTCTTCGAATTCCTCGGCATAGACCTTGGCGAAGATGTCCTTGAAGCGGCCGTCATAGACCTTGAGGATGGTGTTCTTGGTGGAAAGATAGACCGGCCAGCGCTTCATCAGCCCGTAGTTCAGCGACGAGCGGGCGAAGTCGTAGATGCTGTCGTCAAGGTTATACATGCCCATGTAGACACCGGCGGAGGGGGCGGAGTAGACGTCACGTTCGATCACCGTGCCGTCTTCGCCGACGAATTTCATCGTGAGCTTGCCGGCGGTGGGGAAGTGAAAGTCGGTCGCGCGGTACTGGTCGCCAAAGGCGTGGCGGCCAACGACGATGGGTTTGGTCCAGCCGGGGACAAGGCGGGGGACGTTGCGGCAGATGATCGGCTCGCGGAAGATCACGCCGCCAAGGATGTTGCGGATCGTGCCGTTGGGCGATTTCCACATCTGTTTCAGGCCGAATTCCTCGACCCGCTGCTCATCGGGGGTGATGGTCGCGCATTTGACGCCGACGCCGTGTTTCTGGATGGCATGGGCCGCGTCGATGGTGATCTGGTCGTTGGTACGGTCCCGCTCCTCGATCCCGAGGTCGTAATACTGCAGGTCGATGTCGAGATAGGGCAGGATCAGCTTTTTCTTGATGAAATCCCAGATGATCCGGGTCATCTCATCGCCGTCGAGTTCGACGACGGGGTTGGCTACCTTGATCTTGGACATGGGAGACTCCGCTGAGGGGGGATTCGGCTGCGGCGGCTATAGCGCAAAGGGAGCGGCTTGGGAAGATCGGTATGCGATTGTATACCGTTTGTGCCGCAACCAAGGACGGCTGGCTAGTCTTTCGAGTATTCGATGATATTGAATTCTGGAAGTGTGCCGATCCCGTTGCCGCCTGAGGGCAGAATATAACCCACCACAGTAAGCGGTCCTCCAATCTGTTTTTCGATCTGAACGATTACAACGGTCTCAGTTGTGCCGTCCTCGTTCTTGAGGGTGGCAAGCGCTGGCAAGCCCGGGTTGGTGACGACTTCGGATTGGCCCGCGCCAGTTGCAAACACGGCCACGCAGTCGTTCAAATCGCCCTGTGTGGCTACCCGTTCTTCAATTGCAGGGATTGATCGCCAATTATCGATGTCGAAAGGAATATAGCATGGTTCCACTTCAGCTTTCCTTTCCCTTTAGAAACCAAGGTTTTGCCTTCCCCTGCACCCACTCCCACAACCCTGGCGCGCCCCTCGCGATCTTCGACCCGACGCGGGCCTCCAGCTGTTCGTAGGTGACGTTGTAGGTCGCCCACGTCCCGCCGCCTGACCTCAGGTTGGCCATGACGGGCTGCACCCGGTCAAGCGCCTTGGCGAAGCGGGCGTCGGGGGACTCTGCCGCCTCGAACTCTTCCCAGAGGGCACGGAGAGGGGGGCCGAGGTCGGGGGGCAGGAGGCCGAAGATGCGGTCGGCGGCTTTGGCTTCGGCGGTGGTCGTCTCGACGCTGGCGTGGGCAAGGCCATTTGCGGAGTGGATCGGCACGTCGCCTACGTCGATTTCCACGAGGTCGTGGATCAGGAGCATGCGGATGACCCGGTTGATGTCCACGCCCGGCCCGGCCTGATCGGCCAGCACGAGGGCATAGAGCGCAAGGTGCCAGCTGTGTTCGCCGGAGTTTTCGGGGCGGGAGCCATCCACCAGAGTTGTTGCGCGCAGGACGGATTTCAGGCGATCCGCCTCATTCAGGAAGGCGAACTGGGCTTCAAGACGGTCGTTTGCCGATTGGGCCATCAATGGCCCATGCCACCCATGTCGACCGGGGCCACGGGTTCTTCCTCGATCAGCCCGCGCTTGGCGGCGAGGGCTTTTTCGAGAAACTCACGCCCGCGGCGTTCGGCAAGGCGGACCCGGACCGAGGTGATGAACGCCTCTTGAAAGGTGGGCGAGGCGGCCATCAGGACGCGGCTGACCTTTTCATAGAACCGGTCGTCATCCAGTTCCGTTTCTGCGGCGAGCACGTCCTCGGCCAGTTGGTCGGCAAGTTCCTGAATCACGGACATCTTAGCGCGTAACCTCTGTCATCCTCCGCCGGACATAGTCCGACACGGTCTGGATCATGGGGTTCATGTGGGCCTCTTCATCCTTGAAGAAGTGATCCGCCCCCTCGATCTCGGTATGGGTGATGGTGATGCCCTTTTGTTCGTGCAGCTTGTTCACCAGCGCCTTGGTGTCCTTTGGCGGGGCGACCTTGTCGGCGGTGCCGTTGATGATCAGGCCCGACGAAGGGCAGGGGGCAAGAAAGCTGAAATCGTAAAGGTTCGCGGGCGGAGCGACCGAGATGAAGCCGGTAATCTCGGGCCGGCGCATCAGGAGTTGCATCCCGATCCACGCCCCGAAGGAAAAGCCCGCGACCCAGCAATGCTTGGCGTTCTGGTTCATCGCCTGCAGGTAATCCAGCGCCGAGGCGGCATCGGACAATTCGCCAATGCCCTGATCATATTCACCCTGGCTGCGGCCCACGCCGCGGAAGTTGAAGCGTAGCACGGTGAAGCCAAGGTTGTAGAAGGCGTAGTGCAGATTATACACCACCTTGTTGTTCATCGTGCCGCCATAGGCCGGGTGCGGGTGCAGCACGATGGCGATCGGCGCGTCACGTTCCTTTTGCGGATGGTAGCGGCCTTCAAGGCGTCCATCGGGACCAGCAAAGATAACCTCGGGCATCGGCCTCATCTCTTGTGGGAGCGAGCGGTTTCTTGACGCTTTCGCTCGACTAAAATAGAACCATTCTAAAGACGGCGACTGCCGCCCTTTACCGGGTCGGTCTGAGGTAATGCCCGCAGGGCGCGGCGTCAATCGGATTGCGCCACGCAGCGTGTTGCCTGTCGCGCGGTAAAGCAGGCATCACGGGGGAATGTAGCGATGAAACTTTCGACCAAGGGACGCTACGCGATGGTGGCGCTGGCCGATCTCGCGCTTGCCGAAGCGAAGTCGGGGGCGGAGGAACATGTCTCGCTGGCCGCGATTTCCAAGCGGCAGGACATCAGCCTGCCCTATCTGGAGCAGTTGTTCGTCAAGCTGCGCCGCGCCGGTCTGGTCGAGGCGGTGCGGGGCCCGGGGGGCGGCTACCGGCTTGCGCGGACGCCGGACCAGATCCGCATCAGCGAGGTGATGGAAGCGGTGGACGAGACGGTGGACGCGCTGCACACCGGGGCGGGCGTCAGCGGCGGCGTGTCGGGCAGCCGGGCGCAAAGCCTGACCAACCGGCTGTGGGAAAGCCTGTCGGCGAATGTCTATGTGTTCCTGCATCAGGTGCGGTTGTCGGATGTGGTGAAGAACGACCTGACGCCCTGCCCAGCGGTGCCGCATCTGTTCCGGGTGGTGGATGAAGAATGAGGCGCTTGCGCTTGGGGCTGGCGCCGGGGGGGTTCACACCCCCCCGGACCCCCCGTGGGATATTTGGGCCAATATGAAAGGGCTTTGGAGTGAGCCGGCTTTATCTGGATTGGAACGCGACCACGCCGCTGCGGGCTGAGGCGAAGGCGGCCATGCTTGCGGCGATGGAGGTGGTGGGCAATCCGTCCTCGGTGCATGCCGAGGGGCGGGCGGCCAAGGCGATGATGGAGCGCGCGCGGGCGCAGGTGGCGGCGGCGCTGGGGGCGGAAGGGGCGGATGTCGTCTTCACCAGTGGTGCGACAGAGGCGGCAGCGCTGGCCTGTGCGGGGCGCGGTCTGGACTGTGCGGCGGTGGAGCATGAGGCGGTGAGCGCCTGGTGTTCGGGGGATCTGCGGGTGGATTCCGCGGGTCGGGTCATGGTGCAGGATCCTGCACGGACGGCGCTGCAGCTGGCAAACTCCGAGACCGGTGTGATGCAGGAGCTGCCGGCGGGGCTTGCGGTCAGTGATCTGACGCAGGCCTTTGGCAAGGTGGCGTTCGCGTTCAACTGGTTGGGCTGTGAGATGGGGCTGGTTTCGGCGCACAAGCTGGGCGGACCGAAGGGGATTGGCGCGCTGGTGGTGAAGCAGGGCGTGGAGGTGCCACCCCAGCTGCGCGGTGGGGGGCAGGAGATGGGGCGCCGGGCCGGGACGGAAAACCTGATCGGCATCGCCGGATTTGCCGCAGCGGCCGAGGCTGCTGCGCGGGATCTGGCCAATGGCGTCTGGGATGAAGTGGCTGAAATTAGAAATATTCTAGAATTGGAGTTGTCCGCCGGGGCAAATGAAACTATTTCGGTCGGGAATGGTGTCGCGCGCTTGCCGAACACGCTTTGCCTGATCGCGCCCGGCTGGAAGGGCGAGACGCAGGTGATGGCGATGGACCTTGCCGGGTTCGCGGTTTCGGCGGGGTCGGCCTGCTCCAGCGGCAAGGTGCGCGCCAGTCGCGTGCTGCTGGCGATGGGGCTGGATGAGGCGCTGGCGGGGCAGGCTATCCGGGTGTCGATTGGCCCGGGCGTGACGAAGGATGACGTGGGGCGGTTCGCCAAGGCTTGGACCGCCGCCTATGCAAGGGCCCGCTCTCGGGCCGCGTGATGGAAGGATACGGGCGATGACAGCCATGCTGAAAACTGCCGAGGCCACCGAGGTGCGTGACGGAGTTGACCGCGAGACGGTGGAAACCGTCAATGCGATGGCGGGCAAATACAAGCACGGCTGGGAAACCGAGATCGAGATGGACTATGCCCCCAAGGGCTTGTCCGAAGAGATCGTCCGGCTGATCTCGTCCAAGAACGAAGAACCGGAATGGCTGCTGGAGTGGCGGCTGCAGGCCTATCGTCGCTGGGTGCAGATGGAAGAGCCGACCTGGGCGATGGTCCATTACCCGAAGATCGATTATCAGGACCAGTATTACTACGCCAAACCCAAAAGCATGGCCGTCAAGCCGAAGTCGCTGGACGAGGTGGACCCGAAGCTGCTGGCGACCTATGCCAAGCTGGGAATTCCGCTGAAGGAACAAATGCTTCTGGCCGGTGTTGAAGGTGACGCCGAACCCCGCCGCGTGGCGGTGGATGCGGTGTTTGACAGCGTCTCGGTGGGCACGACCTTCAAGGCGGAACTGGCCAAGGCCGGGGTGATCTTCTGTTCGATCTCGGAAGCGGTGCGGGAATATCCTGACCTTGTGCGCAAGTATCTGGGCAGTGTCGTGCCGCAGTCGGACAACTTCTTTGCCACGCTGAATTCGGCGGTATATTCCGATGGTTCGTTCGTCTATATCCCCAAGGGCGTGCGCTGCCCGATGGAGCTTTCGACCTATTTCCGGATCAATGCCGAGAATACGGGCCAGTTCGAACGCACGCTGATCATCGCCGATGAAGGGTCTTACGTCAGCTATCTGGAGGGCTGCACCGCGCCGAAGCGGGATACGCATCAGCTGCACGCGGCGGTCGTTGAACTGGTGATCCTTAAGGATGCCGAGATCAAGTATTCCACCGTCCAGAACTGGTATCCGGGCGATGAGGAAGGCCGGGGCGGCATTTACAACTTCGTGACCAAGCGCGCCGATTGCCGGGGCGACCGGGCCAAGGTGATGTGGACGCAAGTGGAAACCGGGTCGGCGATCACCTGGAAATATCCGTCCTGCATCCTGCGCGGGGATGATTCACAGGGTGAGTTCTATTCAATCGCCATCGCCAACAACGCCCAGCAGGCCGACACCGGCACCAAGATGATCCACCTTGGCAAGCGCACCAAGTCGCGCATCGTGTCGAAGGGGATTTCGGCGGGCAGGGCGCAGAACACCTACCGCGGCCTCGTCTCCATGCACCCGAAGGCCAAGGACAGCCGCAACTATACCCAGTGCGACAGCTTGCTGATCGGGGACAAGTGCGGCGCGCATACGGTGCCGTATATCGAGGTGCGCAACAACTCGTCCCGCGTGGAACATGAGGCGACGACGTCGAAGGTTGATGATGACCAACTGTTCTACTGCCGGTCGCGCGGGATGGATGAGGAAGAGGCCGTGGCGCTGGTGGTGAACGGCTTCTGCAAGGAAGTGCTGCAAGCCCTGCCAATGGAATTCGCCATGGAGGCGCAAAGCCTGGTCGCGATCAGCCTTGAGGGGTCGGTGGGATGAGTGTCCTGCGTGGAGGGATTCGATGAAGTTCCACCAGTTGTTCCGAAATCAATCAGAACCAAATGGCCGGTCGAGCATTGTGGAGGGGTTTGCGTACAGGCTTGAAGTTATCGGTCTCGGGATTGTCGCGTTAATCGCTTCGTCGTTCCTGTATCGCTTGCTTTCTTGGTTTGGCGTGCCAGATCGGGCCGGTTTTTCGGTGGCGTTGGTCTTCGGAGTAACAACGTTCTGGCTGATTTCGATGTTTTGGATGTGGGCGGCGATGGAAGGCGAAAACCGGCGCAAAGCCGCGAGGGACAGGGATGTGAAAGGTTCGGCGAAATGACTATCTCCACTACTCTAGGTCTCGAAACCCAGCGGATTGTCGGTTTCCAAGCGATTGTGACGGGTGATGGCCTTGCCCCGGGCGGGAATGGGTTCGGCAAAGATGATCTGCAAAGCCCGCCGATGGATTTCGCCATGGAGGCGCAAAGCCTGGTCGCGATCTCGCTGGAAGGAAGCGTGGGGTGAGTGAGCCGGTCTCTGTCCTGCTGGACGGGCTTGGCTTGTCCAGACGGACCCGTATTGTCGATGTCGGGGCCAATCCGCTGAGCGAGGCGCCCTATGCCGGGCTTTTGCGCATGGGCGGTTGCGACGTGGTTGGCTTTGAGCCGCAACCTGCGGCCTTTGCCAAGCTGGCCGAGATCAAGTCGGACCATGAGACCTACCTGCCATTCGCCGTGGGCGACGGGACGCGCAAAGAGCTTAAGGTCTATCGCACCTCGGGTTTCACATCGGTGTATGAACCCCATGTGCCGGGCATGACCTATCTTGGCGGGGCCAATTGGGCCGAGATCACAGAGCGTATCTCGATGGATACCGTGGCGCTGGATGACGCGGAGGGGGTCGGGGAATTCGACCTGCTGAAGATCGACATCCAGGGTGGCGAGGTTGATGTCTTCAAGGGCGCCGAAAGGGCCTTGCAGCAGGCGATGGTGGTGATCGTCGAACTGCGTTACTTCCGCCTTTACGAAGGCGAGCCGATGCTGGGCGGTGTCGATGACGAATTGCGCCGGCAGGGGTTCTATCTGCACAAGTTTCTGTTCAACAAATCGGTCTCACTGACCAATTCGCAAGCAGGTCGACTTCGCAATCGTCGGATGCGGGACCAGTTGATTGATGGCGATGGCGTCTACCTGCGGGACATGGGTTTGCTTGCAAGCTACAGCGATGCGCAGGTGAAGCATCTGTGCGTCACGGCTTCGGCGGTGTTCGGCAGTCACACGCTGGTGCTGCACTGCCTGGATGATCTGGTCCGGCGCGGGGTTGCCGCAGCGGATATGCCGTCGCGCTATGTCGATGCCTTGCCCACAGACTTGCGCTGGTCGTAGGGGGCAGGGGTATGACCGACGCCACGCCAGACATGACTTACGAGCTGACCTTTCCGCCCGAGGTCGCCGCTTTTGTTGCGCGCCACTATGCGACGGCGCGGATGATCGTGGAGTACGGCAGCGGCGGGTCCACAGAGCTGGCGGCAAGGGCGGGCGTCCGGGTGGTCACTGTCGAAAGTGACAAGGCCTGGGCCGACCAGTTGACCACGCATCTGGCTGGTATTTCGGCGCGCGCAACCGTGCACTACGTCGACATTGGGCCGACAAAGGGTTGGGGGCGCCCAAGCACGTGGCAAGGGGCCGGGCGCTATCATCGTTATGCCCTTTCGGTCTGGGACCGGCCTGATCTGGGCGAGCCTGATCTTGTGTTGATCGACGGGCGGTTTCGGGCGGCCTGTCTTGTGGCGGTGATGCTGCGGGCGAAGCGGCCGACCACGGTCCTGTTCGACGACTACACCCCGCGCGCCTATTACCATGCGGTCGAAAGGCTTGCGCAGAGAGAAGAAACCATCGGGCGGATGGCGCGGTTTACCGTGACCCCCGGCCCGATCCCGCCAGACATGCTGACCCAGGTCATCGGTTGGTTCGCCGACCCGCGCTGACCCCGGACAGCCCCCAATTCAGGAAGAAGAACATGCTTGATATCAAGAACCTGCACGTCAAACTTGAAGAAGAGGACAAGGTGATCCTGCGCGGGGTCAACCTGTCCATCGGTCCGGGCGAAGTGCATGCGATCATGGGGCCCAATGGGTCTGGCAAGTCGACGCTGTCCTATGTGCTTGCCGGACGTGAGGGCTACACCGTCACCGAAGGCTCGGCCACGCTGGAGGGCGAGGAGCTGCTGGAGATGGAGCCCGAGGCGCGGGCGGCGGCGGGGCTGTTCCTTGCGTTCCAGTATCCGGTGGAAATCCCCGGCGTGGGCAACATGACCTTCCTGCGCACGGCGGTGAATGCGCAGAAGAAATCGCGCGGCGAGCCGGAGTTGAGCGCGGCAGAGTTCCTCAAGCTGGTGCGCGAAAAGGCCAAGGCGCTGAAGATCGACGCTGACATGCTGAAGCGGCCCGTCAACGTGGGCTTTTCCGGCGGCGAGAAAAAGCGCAACGAGATCCTGCAGATGGCGATGCTGGAACCCAAGATGTGCATCCTGGACGAGACCGACAGCGGTCTGGACGTGGATGCGATGAAGCTGGTGGCCGACGGGGTGAACGCGCTGCGCGATGCCGGGCGGTCCTTCCTTGTCATCACGCATTACCAGCGGCTGTTGGACCATATCAAACCGGACGTCGTGCATATCATGGCTGCAGGCCAGATCATCCGCACTGGCGGCCCGGAACTGGCGCTGGAGGTCGAGGCCAATGGCTATGCCGATATTCTGTCCGAGGTGAACTGATGGCGCTGGCGAAGGTCAAGGAGGACGCGCTGGTTGCCCGTCTGGCAGGGCTTCAGCCCAAAGCCGGCGCGGGGTGGCTGGCTGCTGCCCAAAACGATGCGCTGGCCCGCCTGACGGCGATGGGCCTGCCGCAGCGGCGCGATGAATACTGGCGCTACACCGATCCGGCGAGCCTGAACGCCCCGAACGCGCCCGTGGCCGCCCGGTTCAACCCCGGCGATGAAGCGCCGGTGTTCGAAGCCATCGACCGACTGAAGATCGTCTTTACCGATGGGGTGTTCGACCCCGTCGCCTCGGACGATCTGGCGCTTGCCGGTGTCGAGATCGAGCGGCTGGAGACGGCAGGGCAGGCGCATATCCACTGGGCGCAGGGGCTTTACGGCGTACTGGAAGCGCGGGGTCAAACCCCGGTCGCCCGGCCCTTTGCGGCGCTGGGGTCTGCGCATGCCACGGATGGTGTCCTGATCCGAGTGACGGGCAAGGCCGCCCGCCCCGTTGCGCTGATTTATCACCATGACTCAGAGGCTTCCGATGCAATCCTGCACCATTGCGTGAAGGTTGAACCGGGTGCGAGCCTGACGCTGCTGGAAAGCGGCCCCGGGGCGGCACGCCTGACCAAGGTGCTGGAGGTGGACGTGGGCGAAGGGGCTGCCTTCCACCACATCCGGGTGCAGGGCCGCGACCATGAACGCCGCGCGGCGACGCATGTCTTCGCGCAGGTCCAGGCGCGGGCGTTGTTCAAGTCCTTCACGCTGACCGCGAATGGTCGGCTGACCCGGAACGAGGCGGTGATTGACCTTGTTGGCCCCAATGCCAGCGCGCATCTGGCCGGGGCCGCCGTCGGGGATGGGGATTTCCATCACGACGACACGGTCTTTGTCACCCATACCGCCGCGGATTGCGAAAGCCGGCAGGTGTTCAAGAAAGTGCTGATGAACGGCGCGACTGGCGTCTTTCAGGGCAAGATCCTGGTCAAGCCCGGGGCGCAGAAGACGGATGGCTATCAGATCAGCCAAAGCCTGCTGCTGGACGAGGACAGCCAGTTCCTTGCCAAGCCTGAGCTTGAGATCTACGCCGATGACGTGAAGTGCAGCCACGGCTCCACCTCGGGTGCGATTGATGAAACGGCGCTGTTCTACCTGCAATCGCGTGGCGTGCCGCGCGCGTCGGCGCAGGCGCTGCTGGTTCTCGCCTTCCTTGCCCAGACCATCGAGGAAATCGCCGATGAGGCGATTGCCGAGGATATCCGCACCCGGCTTGAGGGCTGGCTGGCCCGTCACGCGTCCAAGGGGGGCAAATGACCGTCACCACGGATCTGGTGGACACCTGGCGGTCGCCGCGCGCGGCCGTGCGCCGCCATCTGGCGCGCGGCGTGTCGGAGCCGTTTGCCTTCACGCTTCTCCTTGTGTTCCTGATCCTGGCCTTCGTCGGCCAATGGCCCGCCGCCGCGCGTGAGGCGTTTCTGGCCAACGAGCCTTCGGCAGCGCCGCGCATTCTTGGCCGGGGGCTGGCGGTACTGGCGACGATCCCGCTGTGGTATGGTCTGGCCGCCCTGAGCCGCGTTGTTGCGCGCGCCTTTGGTGGCAAAGGCACATGGTACGGCGCGCGGATCGCGCTGTTCTGGGGGCTGGCGACGATCAGCCCCTTGATGCTGCTGCAGGGGTTGGTGCAGGGCATGATCGGCCCCGGCCCGGCGCTTTGGCTGGTCAACACTGTGGTAGGGCTGGGCTTTCTGTGGCTTTGGCTGACCATGCTGCATGAGGTGGAACGCGGATGACCGGTTTGGGCGAACAGATCGTGGCCCTTGCGCGCCTGTCGCTGCAAGACCCGCGCGCCGGGGTGCGCAGCCTGCTGGCGCTTGGCGTGCCCTTGCCCGCCCGGACCATCGGCCTGTTGCTGATGGCGGTGGCCTCGGCATTCCTGATGCATCTGGGCTATCTAGTGCTGCCGCCGACCGACGATCCGCTGGCGCTGTTCATGATGGAAAGCCCGCTGCGCGCGGCGGCGGTGCAATGGCTGGTTCTGGCCGGGTCTGTGCTGCTGATCTTTCGCATCGGCCGCGCGTGGTCGGGCAAGGGCAGCCTGCCCGATACGCTTTTGGTGGTGGTCTGGTTGCAGGTCATCATGCTGGGGGTGCAGGTGGCGCAGCTTGTGGTGTTCCTCATCGCCCCTTTGCTGGCCGGGTTGGTGAGTATTGGCGGTCTGGTCCTGTTCTTCTGGCTGCTGACCAGCTTCATCGCCGAGCTGCATGGCTTTGCGTCCCGCGGGAAGGTGCTGGCGGGTATTCTGGTGGCCAGTTTCGGGGTGGCTATGGTGCTGGTCCTGATGCTGTCCCTGATCTTGGGGCCGGAGGCCCTTGGCAATGTATGATGTCGCGAAAGTGCGCGCCGATTTCCCGATCCTGTCACGGCAGGTGAACGGCAAGCCGCTGGTCTATCTGGACAACGGCGCATCGGCGCAAAAGCCGCAAGTGGTGATTGATGCGGTGACGCAGGCCTATTCGATGGAATATGCCAATGTTCACAGGGGGTTGCACTACCTTTCCAACCTTGCGACCGAAAAGTATGAGGGCGTGCGTGGCACCATCGCCCGCTTTCTGAATGCCGCGTCGGAGGACGAGATCGTCTTCACCTCGGGCACGACCGAGGCGATCAATCTGGTGTCCTATGGCTGGGCCGCCCCGCGCCTGCAGGCGGGCGACGAAATCGTGCTGTCGGTGATGGAGCATCACGCCAACATCGTCCCCTGGCACTTCCTGCGCGAACGGCAGGGCGTGGTGCTGAAATGGGTCGAGGTGGACGCAAACGGCGATCTGGACCCGCAGGCGGTGATCGATGCCATCGGCCCGCGGACGAAGCTTGTGGCCGTGACCCATATGTCGAATGTGCTGGGCACCGTGGTCGATGTGGCCGCGATTGCGCGTGGGGCGCATGACAAGGGCGTGCCGGTGCTGGTGGACGGGTCACAGGCGGCAGTCCACATGCCGGTTGATGTGCAGTCGCTGGGGTGCGATTTCTACGCCATCACCGGGCACAAGCTGTACGGCCCCTCGGGGTCTGGCGGGATCTACATCAAGGCCGAACGGCAAGCCGAGATGCGCCCCTTCCTTGGCGGTGGCGACATGATCCGCGACGTGACGCGCGATACGGTCACTTGGAACGACCCGCCGATGAAGTTCGAGGCGGGGACACCAGGTATCGTCCAGCAGATCGGCCTTGGGGTGGCGCTGGAATACATGATGGGCCTTGGTATGGCCAACATCGCTGCGCATGAGCACAGCTTGCGGGACTATGCCCGCGATCGGCTGACCGGCCTCAACTGGCTGAACCTGCAGGGCAAGTCCGCCACCAAGGGCGCGATCTTTTCCTTCACACTGGACGGCGCGGCCCATGCCCACGATATTTCTACCATCCTCGACAAGCGCGGAATCGCCGTGCGCGCTGGCACCCACTGCGCCATGCCGCTGATGGAGCATCTGGGCGTCACAGCCTCGTGCCGCGCGTCTTTCGGCCTCTACAACACGGTCGAGGAGGTGGACAAACTGGTCTCGGCGCTGGAGCTTGCCCGCGATCTGTTCAACGACGGCTGAGGCTGGATGACGTCGCGCACTGCGCGGGCGACAATCGTGTCCTTTGCCGTTGAAACCCCTCCGGCATTAGGCTAAGGACGCGCTCAGGCACCCGTAGCTCAGCTGGATAGAGCGCTGCCCTCCGAAGGCAGAGGTCACACGTTCGAATCGTGTCGGGTGCGCCAATTCCCATTGGCGAACCAGCATCACACAACGATTTCAGGCTCTTGGCCCCCCTTTGGTCCACATTGGGGTCCACGGGAGGTCAACACGCAGGATGTTGCGCGTTGACTGAAGTCTCTCAAAAGAGCGTCGCTGGGGACGGTGGGAGGAACCGCTGCCGTGCGACAATTCTTCTGCCTTGGGCACTTGTCTACTTGCAAATAGTTCTCATTTACATTCCACTGTCCACAGCACGAGGTTTTCCATGCCCCTGACCCGCCGTCTGCTTTTGCTGTCCACCGTCCTAAGCCTGACCCCCCTGACTGCCTTGGCCGAGGATCGCCTGAAGGTTGTCACGACCTTCACCGTCATCGCCGACATGGCCCGCAATGTCGCGGGCGAGGGGGTCGATGTCGTGTCCATCACCAAACCCGGGGCCGAAATCCATGGCTATGAACCCACCCCGCAGGACATTGTCGCCGCGTCAGATGCCGATCTGATTTTGTGGAACGGTCTTGGGCTGGAGGTCTGGTTCGAACAATTCCTGACCAACATGGGCGATGTGCCTGCGGCCACGCTGACCGACGGGATCACGCCAATCCCGATCAGCAGTGGCGATTATGAGGGCAAGCCGAACCCGCATGCGTGGATGAGCCTGGATAACGCGCTGATCTACACCGACAACATCGCAGCGGCGCTGACTGCGGCCGATCCGGCCAATGCGGCGACCTTTGCCGCGAATGCCGCCACCTACAAGGACCAGCTCAAGGCCGCCATCGGCCCCCTGCGCGACCAGATCGCCGTCCTGCCGGAAGACGGGCGCTGGCTGGTCAGTTGCGAAGGGGCGTTCAGCTATCTTGCCCGCGATCTGGGGCTGAAGGAGCTGTACCTCTGGCCGATCAACGCGGATGCCCAAGGCACTCCGCGCCAGGTGCAGGCGGTGATCGATGGGGTGCGTGAACAAGCCATTCCGGCGGTGTTCTGCGAAAGCACCGTGTCTTCGGACCCGGCTGAGCAGGTGGCGCGCGAAACCGGGGCGATGTTTGGCGGTGTCCTCTACGTTGACAGCCTGAGCGCTGAAGACGGGCCGGTGCCGACCTATCTTGACCTGCTCAGAGTGACGACCGAAACCATTGCCCGGGGCCTTGCCCCCGCGGCGAACTGAAGAGGGCGCGATGCGCGACGCAACGGCGGATGCGGTGGCAGGGGACGGCATACTGGCCGAAGGGGTGACAGTCACCTACCGCACCGGCGTGACGGCGCTGCGTGACGCCAGTTTTGCCATCCCCAAAGGCACGATCACCGCTTTGGTGGGCGTGAACGGGGCGGGAAAATCCACGCTGTTCAAGGCGATCATGGGGTTTTTGCCCTTGGCCCATGGCCGCATCCGCCTGCTGGGCATGCCCGTGCGCGATGCCTTGCGCCAGAACCTTGTGGCCTACGTTCCTCAGGCCGAGGAGGTGGACTGGTCCTTCCCCGTCCTCGTCGAAGATGTGGTGATGATGGGCCGCTTTGGCCACATGGGCTTTCTGCGCCGCCCGTCGGCCAATGACCGCGCCAAGGTCGATCAGGCCCTGGCGCGGCTTGGCCTGACCGACTTGCGCCACCGCCAGATCGGGGAATTGTCGGGCGGTCAGAAAAAACGCGTCTTTCTGGCCCGCGCACTGGCGCAGGAAGGCAAGATCATCCTTTTGGACGAACCTTTCACCGGCGTCGATGTGACGACCGAGGAACAGATCATCACGCTTCTCCGCACCCTGCGGGATGAGGGGCATGTGATGCTGGTGTCGACCCACAACCTCGGCTCGGTGCCCGAGTTCTGTGACCGCACGATACTGGTCAAGGGCACCGTGCTGGCGCATGGCCCGACCGAGACGATCTTCACCCGCGACAATCTGGAGCGGACCTTTGGTGGGGTCTTGCGCCACTTCACCCTTGGCGGCACCGACTTGCACGATGACGAAGACGCGCGCGAAGTGCGGATCATCACCGATGACGAACGGCCCTTCGTCCAATACGGCCGGAAGGGCGACAAGTGATGCGATCCGCACCCGTTTCCGGCGCCCACCACCCCCATCGCCTTTCCACAAGGGGGAGGGGGGGCGCCCTTGACTGTCAGCCGCGTGCCATGCCCTCGATCATTGGGCGCCTCCCTCCCCCATTTGTGGGGCAGGGCTGGGGTAGGGGGGCGCCGAAACGGATGGCCATCCGCCATGCTTGAGCCCTTCGCCTACGGCTACATGACCAACGCCATGTGGGTGTCGGCCCTCGTCGGTGGGGTCTGCGGGTTCCTGTCGGCTTACCTGATGCTGAAAGGCTGGTCGCTGATCGGCGACGCGCTTTCGCATTCGGTCGTGCCGGGGGTGGCGGGGGCCTATATCCTAGGGCTGCCCTTCGCGCTGGGGGCCTTTCTGTCGGGGGGACTTGCGGCGGGGGCGATGTTGTTCCTGTCGTCCCGGTCCGGCCTCAAGACCGATACGGTCATCGGGCTGATCTTCACCGCCTTCTTCGGTCTAGGCCTGTTCCTGATCTCGATCTTTCCGACCTCGGTCAGTCTGCAGTCGATCACCATGGGCAATATCCTTGCCATCTCGCCCGGGGATACGCTGCAACTGCTGCTGATCGGTGGCATCTCGGCTGCAGTTCTCTTGGTCTTGTGGAAGGACCTGATGGTCACCTTCTTCGATGAGGCGCATGCCCGCACCATCGGCCTGCGCCCGGATTTGTTGAAGGCGATCTTCTTCACCCTGCTTTCCGCCTCGACCGTGGCCGCGATGCAGACCGTGGGGGCCTTCCTTGTCGTCGCCATGGTGGTGACCCCCGGTGCCACTGCCTATCTGCTGACCGACCGTTTCCCCCGCCTCCTGGCCCTGTCTGCCGCCATCGGGGCCGGGTCCGGCTTTGTCGGTGCCTATCTCAGCTATTTCCTGGATGGCGCGACCGGGGGGGTCATCGTCCTGCTTCAGTCGCTTGCCTTCACGCTGGCGTTCCTCTTTGCCCCAAAGCACGGCATCTTCGCGACCCGCCGCCGGGGGAGGGAGGTGTGATGGACACGCTTCTCCTCCCCTTTCAGTTTCCCTTCATGCAGAAGGCGTTCTGGATCGTCCTGATCGTCGCGCCGCCCTGTGCGCTTCTGTCCTGCTTTCTGGTGCTGAAAGGCTGGGCGCTGATGGGTGATGCCGTCAGCCATGCGGTCTTGCCCGGCATTGTCATTGCCCATCTGGCGGGCTTGCCGCTTTTGCTGGGGGCATTTGCGGCGGGCCTTGGATCCTCGCTCCTGACCGGGTTTCTGGCCGCCAATAGCCGGGTCAAGCGTGACACGGTGATGGGCGTGGTGTTTTCGGCCATGTTCGCGCTTGGCATCGTCCTGAACACCGCCTTCCCGTCCGAGCTTCACCTTGACCACATCCTTTTTGGCAACATGCTGGGGGTGGGGCAGGGTGACCTGATCACCGCCGCCGCCATCGCCCTTCCCGTCACAGCGGTTCTGGCGCTGAAATGGCGGGACCTGATGCTGCACGCCTTTGACCCGGCGCAGGCGCAGGTGTCGGGTCTGCGGGTGGGGGCGCTGCACTACGGCCTTTTGACGATCCTGTCGCTGACCATTGTCGCGACGCTGACCTCGGTCGGTCTGATCCTTGCCATCGGCCTTCTGATCGCGCCTGGGGCCATCGCGTTCCTGTTGGCCCGCAGCTTCGGGGTCATGCTGATCGTGGCGACCGGCGTCACCTTGGTTGCGATGCTGTCCGGGGTCTGGATCAGCTTCTACCTTGATAGCGCACCGGCCCCGACCATCATTCTGGTGCTGACCGGCATCTTCCTTGCCGCCCTGCTGCGCCGCAATCTGGTGGCCCGGCCGGGGTGATCGGCCTTTACGCCAGCCCCGTGTCCCCCTAACCATGGCAGGGCTTTTCGTCAGGGCCGCTTCGGTGCAGGCACTGTCCCCAACCGCAAGAGACCCCGATGCCAGGCCCAAATGCCGCGATCTGGTTTGTCGCCGACGGCTATGACCCTGCAAAGGGGTTGAACGGCCGCCGCGTCGCCGGGATGAGCTTTCTGCGCGGGTTCTTTGCGCATGCAGAGGTTGATGAATTCGTCAGTCTTGCCCATGCCACCGCCGATCACCGCGCCTTTGCCGACATGGCCAAGGCCAGCGGGGTCAGCCAACCCTTGCGTGCCGTGCGGTTGGACGCGCCTTCGCGCCTGCACCCGGTCGAAGTGGTCTCGTACCCCGCACCGCCGCCGCCGCAAGAATTCTGGCGCCGTGCTCCGCATGGGGCTGCGGCATGGGCCTTGTGCGGGATCACCCACACCACGGCCACCCAAGCGGTGATGCAAACAGTCTTCGACATGCGCAGCGCCCCGCAGATGCCGTGGGACGCAGTCATCTGCACTTCCCGCGCGGTGCAGCAGTCGCTGACGCGGTTGATGGAACTGGCCGAGGATCATTTGGCCACCCGCTTTCCCGGAGCGATCCTTCCCGCCCGGCCCCTGCTGCCGATGATCCCGCTGGGGGTGCAGTGTGACGACTTCCGCCCCGATCCTGCCGCCGGTGCTGCCTTGCGCCTCCGGCTTGTTATGGGGCCAGAGGACATCGCGGTGTCCTGCATTGCCCGGCTGACCCCGGATGAAAAGTTCGATCCCCTGCCGTTGTTTCTGGCGCTTGAGGCTGCCGCCCCCGCCCTTGCCGCCCGGGGCGGACGCTTTCACCTGATCCTTTGCGGCGTGTTCCGGGACCCGTCGTGGAGCCCGGCTTTCGCGACTGCCGCGCAGGCGCTGATGCCTTCGGTGGGCTATCACCTGCTTGACGGCGGGCTGGCCGCCGAACGCAAGGCCGCGCTGTCCGGCAGCGACATTTTCGTCTTTCCGATCGACAATCTGCAGGAAACCTTCGGCCTTGCGCCCATCGAGGCGATGGCAGCGGGCCTGCCCGTGATCGTTTCGGACTGGGATGGGATGAAAGATACCGTCCCGCCCGAAACCGGTATCCGCATCCCCACCGAAATGCCGCGTGAGGGGGAGGCGACCTATATCAGCCTGCGCCACCTTGGCGGCACCGACAGCTATCTGCAGTACCTGTCCCAGATGTCGGCGTTGACCCGGATCGACGTGCCCGCCCTGACCCGCGCGCTGGTGACACTGGCGAGCGATGCGGAACTTCGCGCCCGTATGGGGGCGGCCGGTCAGGCGCGTGTGCGGGCGCTTTATGACTGGTCGGTGGTCATCCCGCAGATGCAGGCGCTTTGGGGGGAACAGGCGGCGATGCTGGCCCATGCCCGCGCCAACGCCAGACCGGCCAAGGCGAACCCCGCCCGCCTGCCCACCGGCCCTGCGCCCGATGTGATGTTCGAAGCCTACCCCAGCCAGCCTGCGCCGGATCGGGCGACCCGTCGCCTGCGCGCGGTCGACACCGGTCCGCGGCCGGACGTGGCGACCACCTTTGCGCTGCGCCGCTATGATGCCTTCAACCGGTTGATCGACGATCCCGCCCGCCTGCAAGCCATCCTTGCCGCCCATGCCGCTGCCGGCCCGGGCGGCGCGACCCTGGCCGAGGTTGCAGCCCAGACCGGCCTTCATCCCCACACCATTGCGCGGGCCACGCTGTGGCTGGCCAAATATCACTTTCTGGAGGACATCCCATGACCCGATCCATCCTGATCACCGGTGCCGGCGCCGGCATCGGCCGCGCCACCGCCCGCGTCTTTCTGAACGCAGGGTGGGAGGTCACCCTGCTGGGTCGCCGTGCCGAGGCGCTAAAGGAAACCGCAGGCGGCCACGCCGCGCGCATCATCGCCTGCGACGTGGGCGATCCTGCCGGGGTCGAAGCGGCTTTTGCCCAGCTTTCCCGCCTGGATGTGCTGTTCAACAACGCCGGCATCTCGGCCCCTGCCGCGCCCATCGACGAAATCCCCGTCGATCAGTGGCTTGAGGTCAGCCGCACCAATATCACCGGCATGTTCCTTTGCGCCCGCGCCGCCTTTGGCCTGATGCGCCGCCAGACCCCGCGCGGCGGGCGCATCATCAACAACGGCTCGATTTCCGCCCATGCGCCGCGCCCGGGTTCGGCGCCTTACACCATGTCGAAGCATGCCGTGACCGGCCTGACCCGCACGCTGGCGCTGGACGGCCGCGCCTTTGACATCGCCTGCGCCCAGATCGACATTGGCAATGCCCTGACCGACATGGCCGCCCGCTTTCAGCAGGGCGTGCCGCAAGCCGATGGCAGCATCCGCGCCGAGCCGGTGATGGACGTCGATCACGTCGCGCAGATGGTGCTGCACATGGCCAACCTGCCGCTGGAGGTCAACACGCCCTTCGTCACCATCATGGCGCGCGACATGCCCTTTCTGGGCCGTGGCTAGATGTCAGATCTCGCAATACATGTCATGCAGCAGCCTGACCAGCCGCAGCACCTTGGGGTCCTGGATCGAATAGAAGATCGCCTTCCCCTCGCGCCGGGTGTGGACCAACCCTTCAAGCCGCAGTCGCGCCAGTTGCTGGCTGACCGCCGCCTGCCGCAGGTCAAGCATGCGTTCCAGTTCCGTCACCGACCGCTCACCCTCGGCCAGATGGCACAGGATCAGCAACCTTCCCTCATGGCTGACCGCCTTGAGAAAGGCCGATGCATCGGCGCTGTGCTGTGACATAAGTCTGGAAAGTGATGCGTGGGAATCTACGATTTCGACGGAACCCAAGCCCAATTGATCAAGCGACATGATCACACCCCATACAACTACAGATTGTATTTACACTAACATGTCTTTTTTGGTCTGGCGAGAGGGGCCTTGCTCAAAACCCGCCAAAAAGGCAAGGATTTGCCTAACAGAATATGTCCTTCCGGGCACCCTTTGCCGCCCGGAATGCAACCCTCTGGACCCCTTTGCAAAAGGACTGCCACCGCAATGACCCGCCCGCTTGCCTTTACCGCCGCCGGCCAATTCTGGCGCGGCAATCTGCACACCCATTCCACCCGATCGGACGGCGTCCTTCCCCCGGAGGAGGTCTGCCGTCGCTATCGTGCCGAAGGCTATGACTTCCTCGCCCTGACCGATCATTTCATCGGGTCCTACGGCTATCCCATCGTTGACACCGTGCCCTTCCGCACCAACAGCTTCACCACCATCCTTGGCGCCGAGCTTCACTCGGGCGCGATGGCGAATGGTGAGCTTTGGCATATCCTTGCCGTCGGTCTTCCGCCGGATTTCACCCCCCCGGACAGCCCCGATTTCCTTCCGAAGCCCGGGCAGGAAACCGGGCCCGAAATTGCCGCCCGCGCCGTGGCCGCCGGGGCCTTTGTGGCCGTGGCGCATCCGCAATGGTCGGGCCTGACGCTCGCCGATGCCCGCAGCATCACCGCCGCCCACGCGGTTGAGGTCTATAACCACGGCTGCGCCACCGGATGCGACCGCCCGGACGGCTTTGCCATCGCCGACCTCTTGCTGACCGAGGGGCGCAAGCTGTCGCTGATCGCCACTGACGATGCGCATTTTTCCGAGCCGGACCATTTCGGCGGCTGGGTCATGGTCAAGGCGCTGGAAAACACCCCCGAAGCCTTGCTTGCGGCGCTGAAGGCGGGGGCGTTCTATTCCTCGCAAGGGCCGCTGCTGCACGATGTGCGGCTGGAGGGCGACCATGTGGTGATCGAAAGCTCGGCCGTCGTTTCCGCCATGGCGATGGGGCATGGCACCGGGGCCAAGGCGGTGCATGGCCACAGCATGACCCGCGCCGAAGTGCCACTGGCACGGCTGAACGGCTCCCCTTGGGTCAGAGTCGCGGTCGTTGACGCTGCGGGCAAGCGGGCCTGGTCGAACCCGATCTGGCGCGACTGAGGGTCGTCCATCGGGCCAAAGCATAGGGGAAGCCGATGATCACAGAGATCGAGGATTTCTTTACCCATGGCTGCGGTCGATGCGACCGCTTTGCCACCCCCGATTGCTCGACCCGCCAATGGGCCTCGGGCCTGGCCGGGCTTCGGCGGATCTGCCTTGCTGCCGAGCTGCAGGAAACCGTGAAATGGGGCCATCCCTGTTACATGCACGCAGGCCGCAATGTCGCGATCATCGGGGCCTTTCGGGGGGATTTCCGGCTGACCTTTTTTGACGCGGCCCTGCTGAAGGACCCCGGGCGCGTTCTGGAAAAGCAGGGCCCGAACACCCGCCACGCCGATTGCCTGCGGTTCACTGACAACGCCGGGCCTGCCCATATGGAAAGCACAATCGCCGCTTATCTGGCCGAGGCGATGGCCAATGCCGCCGCCGGCCTGCGCCCGCCCAAGGCCGACGAAGACCTTGAGCTGCCGGATGAGCTTGTCACCGCCCTTGATGCCGACCCGGACCTGGCCGAGGCGTTCCACGCCCTGACCCCCGGTCGGCAGAAAAGCTATGTGATCCTGCTGTCAGGTGCCAAGACCAGCGCCACCCGCTTTGCCCGCATCGAAAAGGCCCGCCCGCGCATCCTTGCTGGGAAAGGTGCGATGGAACGGTAGCGCGGTCAGTTCCCCAGAATCCCCGGCAGGCGCAGCCCGTGATCCTTGGCGCATTGGATCGCGGTGTCATAGCCTGCATCCGCATGACGCCAGACACCCGAGGCGGGGTCATTCCACAACACCCGCTCCAGCCGCTTTGCCGCTTCGGGTGTGCCATCGGCGACGATCACCACCCCGGCGTGCTGGCTGAAGCCCATGCCGACCCCGCCGCCATGATGCAGTGAAACCCAGGTCGCCCCGCTGGCCGTATTGACCAGCGCATTCAGCAGCGGCCAGTCGGACACGGCGTCGGACCCGTCCTTCATCGCCTCGGTTTCCCGGTTGGGCGAGGCAACGGAGCCGGAGTCAAGGTGGTCGCGCCCGATGACGATGGGGGCCTTCAGCTCTCCCGATGCTACCATGTCATTGAACATCAGCCCCGCCCGGTGCCGGTCGCCCAGCCCGATCCAGCAGATGCGGGCGGGCAGGCCCTGAAACGCGATCCGTTCCCCGGCCATGTCCAGCCAGCGGTGCAAATGGGCATTGTCGGGGAACAGCCGCTTCATCGCGGCGTCGGTCTTGCGGATATCCTCGGGGTCGCCCGACAGGGCCACCCAGCGGAACGGGCCGATGCCCTTGCAGAAGAGGGGGCGAATGTAGGCGGGCACGAAACCGGGGAAGGCGAAGGCGTTTTCCAACCCTTCCTCTTTCGCGACCTGCCGGATGTTGTTGCCATAGTCCAGCGTCGGGACGCCCGCGTTCCAGAAGCCCACCATCGCCTCGACATGCGCGCGCATGGAGTGGCGGGCTTCGGTTTCCACCTCGGCTGGGTTGGTCTCTTGCTTGGCGCGCCAGTCGGCGACGGACCAGCCGAGTGGGCAGTAGCCGTGCAGGGGGTCATGGGCGCTGGTCTGGTCGGTCACGATGTCGGGGCGCGGGCCCCCTGCCTTCATCCGGCGCAGAAGTTCGGGGAACACCTCGGCCGCATTGCCCAGCAGGCCGACCGACTTTGCCTCGCCCTTCGCGGTCCAGTCGGCGATCATGGCAAGGGCTTCGTCCAGCGTCCGGGCCTTGGCGTCGACATAACGGGTGCGCAGGCGGAAATCGATGCGGGTCTCGTCCACCTCCACCGCCAGACAGCAGGCACCGGCCATGACAGCGGCAAGTGGCTGCGCCCCACCCATGCCGCCAAGCCCGCCGGTGAGAATCCACTTGCCGGTCAGCGACCCGCCGTAATGCTGGCGCCCGGCTTCGGCAAAGGTTTCATAGGTGCCCTGCACAATGCCTTGGGTTCCAATGTAAATCCAGGACCCGGCGGTCATCTGGCCGTACATCATCAACCCCTTGCGGTCGAGTTCGTTGAAATGCGCCCAAGTCGCCCAATGCGGCACAAGGTTGGAGTTCGCGATCAGCACGCGCGGGGCATCGGCATGGGTGCGGATGATGGCGATGGGCTTGCCGGACTGGACGACCAGCGTCTCGTCGCCCTCAAGGTCCTGCAGGCCCGCGACGATGCGGTCGAAATCCTCCCACGTCCGGGCGGCGCGACCGATGCCGCCATAAACCACCAGCTCGTGCGGGTTTTCGGCCACGTCGGGGTGCAGGTTGTTCATCAGCATCCGCATGGCGGCTTCAGTCTGCCAGCTTTTGCAGGTCTTTTCGGTGCCGGTCGGCGGATAGACATCGCGCAGGTTGTGGCGGGGGTTCGTCATGGCTGGCTCCATCGCTGGTGGAGACCCCGGGGGCGCTTCGCCCCCCACGAGCCTCATGTTTCTTGAACCTGTGGCGAACCCTTCGGCTCACCCAGAGGATATTTTTCAGACAGAAAATGGGGTTAGATCGGGGAGCGCGATACCCGTAGCACAGGAGAGGGTGCCTTTGGCTACAAGAGTGGCGGCGCGGGCAAGATCGGGGGCGAGGTAGCGGTCATCGGCAAGGGCAGGGACGGCGTCGCGGAAGGCCGCGAGGGCGGCTTGCAGCGGGGCGGAGGTTTTCAGGGGCGCGCGGAATTCAACGCCTTGCGCTGCACACATCGCCTCGACACCAAGGATGACGTTCAGGTTCCGGACCATGGGTTGCAGCCGCCGCGCGCCATGGGCTGCCATGCTGACATGGTCTTCCTGATTGGCGCTGGTGGGGGTGCTGTCGATCACGGTGGGATGGGCGAGGTGCTTGTTTTCGCTCATCAAGGCGGCGGTCGTAACCTCGGCGATCATCAGGCCGGAGTTCAGGCCGGGCTTGGGCGTCAGGAACGCGGGCAGATCGAAGCTGAGCGTCGGGTCCACCATCAACGCCACCCGGCGCTGCGCGATTGCGCCGATCTCGGCCACGGCCATCGCGATCATGTCGGCGGCAAAGCCCACCGGTTCGGCATGGAAGTTGCCGCCCGAAACGATCTGGCCATCCGACAACACCAGCGGGTTGTCGGTCGCGGCATTCGCCTCGATCTCCAGCGTGCGGGCGGCCATGCGCAGGACGTCCATCGCAGCACCGGTGACCTGCGGCTGACAGCGGATGCAATAGGGGTCCTGCACGCGGGTATCGCCCTCGCGGTGGCTGTCGCGGATTTCGCTTCCAGCCAGCAGCGCGCGCATCGCGGCGGCGGCGTCAATCTGGCCGGGATGGCCACGAAGCGCGTGAATTTCCGCCTCCAGCGGCGCGGTCGAGCCCATGATTGCGTCGGTGGAGAGGGAGGAGATGACCAGCGCCTCGCGTGCCGCGGTCCAAGTCTGGAACAGCCCAGCCAGCGCATAGGCCGTGGAAAACTGCGTGCCGTTGATCAGGGCAAGACCTTCCTTCGCACCAAGCGTGATCGGGGAAAGGCCTTTCATCGCAAGCGCTTCCGCGCCGGGCTTTACCTTGCCATCCACCATCGCCTCGCCATGGCCGATCATCACGGCGGTCATATGTGCCAGGGGGGCAAGGTCCCCCGAGGCCCCGACCGAGCCTTGATCCGGGATGACCGGCGTCACCCCCTGTGCCAGCATGCCTTCGATCAGGGCGACCACCTCGGGGCGCACGCCCGAGGCGCCGCGGCCAAGCGACAGGAGTTTCAGGACCATCATCAGGCGCGCCACGTCAACCGGCATCGGCTCACCCACGCCGCAGCAATGGCTAAGGATCAGGTTTTTCTGCAAGGTTTCCGTATCTTCCGGGTCGATCTTCACGCTGGCCAGCTTGCCGAACCCGGTGTTCACCCCATAGACCGCCGCCGAACCCTTTGCCGCCGCCGCGATGTGGCTGGCAGCGCGGGCGATGCCGGGGTGGGCGCTGGCATCCAGCCGGGCGGTCAGGCCCTGTCGGTAGATCCGTTCCAGTTGCGCAAGGGTGACATGGCCGGGCAGCAAGGTTTCAGGCGTCAAGTCGGCCTCCGAAGATGCGTTGGTGAAGCGGCGTTGCGCCGATCCGGTAGCCAAGTTCCGCCGGGTGGTCGGCGTCCCAGATGCACAGGTCGGCGCGCAGCCCTGGCGCGATGCGGCCCCGGTCGGCCAGCCCAAGCGCGCGGGCGGCATGGACGGTGGTGCCCAAAAGCGCCTCTTCCGGCGTCAGGCGGAACAGGGTGCAGGCCATGTTCATCGCAAGGGGAAGCGAGGCCATGGGCGACGACCCGGGGTTCAGGTCGGTTGCCACCGCCATTGGCACGCCCGCCGCGCGCAGGGCAGCGACCGGGGGGGCTTGCGTTTCGCGCAGGGTGTAGAAGGCCCCCGGCAGGATCACGGCAACGGTGCCCGCAGCGGCCATCGCGGCGATGCCTTGGGGCGACAGATACTCCAGATGATCAGCCGAAAGTGCGCCGTGGCTTGCGGCAAAGGCGGCACCTTGCTGATCGGTCAACTGCTCGGCATGCAGCTTGACGGGCAGGCCAAGGGCGCGGGCCTCGGCAAAAAGGGGGCGCAGGTCGTCCACCGAAAAGGCAATCGTTTCGCAGAAGGCATCCACGGCATCAACCAGACCTTCCGCATGGGCGGCGCGCAGCGAGGGCAGGGCGATCTCAGCGATGTAAGCCGTTGCGCGGCCTTTGTAGTCTGGCGGGATGGCATGGGCCGCAAGATGGGTGGTCTGCACAGACACCGGGCGGCAATCGCCGATCCGACGCGCGGCGCGCAGCATCTTCAGCTCGTCCTTTATCGTCAGGCCATAGCCGGACTTCACCTCAACCGTCGTGGCACCCGAGGCGATCATCTGGTCAATGCGGCGCAGGGCGCTTGCCAGCAGGTCATCTTCGGATGCGGAGCGGGTGGCGGTGACGGTCGAAAGGATGCCGCCCCCGGCGCGGGCAACCTCCTCATAGCTGGCACCGTTCAGGCGCAGCTCAAACTCGGCCGCGCGGTGTCCGGCGTGGACGGCATGGCTGTGGCAGTCGATCAGGCCGGGGGTCACCAGACGGCCACCGCAGTGCAGCGCATCTGTGACGGCATAGGCGCGGGGCAGGTCTGCCATCGGTCCGGCCCAGGCAATACGGTCCCCGTCCAGCGCCACGGCGGCATGGGGGATCAGCCCGTATCCGTCGATCATGGTGGCGAGGGTCGCATGGGTCAGCAGCATCCGGACGGCCTTGCGTTATGCTTGATTGATTGGCTAATATGTCTAGACATAATCTCTGTCAAGCGAGTCGCCATGATCCTGCACGCCAAGACCGCGCTTTTGCCTGATGGCTGGGCAAAGGATGTTCGCATCCGGATTGAGGGCGGGCGGATCGCCGCGGTTGAAACGGGTGTCGCTGTCCCGGATGGTGCCTATGGTTGCCTGCTTCCAGCGCCGGTCAACCTGCATTCGCACACCTTTCAGCGGGCGATGGCCGGGATGACCGAAGGCCGGACGGCGGGGCAGGACAGTTTCTGGACCTGGCGCGCGCTGATGTACCGCTTCCTTGAACGCCTCTCGCCCGAGGATATTGAAGCGATCGCCGCGCAGGCCATGGTGGAAATGGCCGAGGCGGGCTTTGCCACGGTCTGCGAGTTTCACTACCTGCACCACCCCGCCGGGGGCGGCACCTATGCCGATCCGGCCGAGATGTCGGCGCGGGTCGCGGCGGCAGCGGCCACGGTGGGGCTGGGCCTGACGCATCTGCCGGTGATCTATGAACAGGGCGGGGTTGATGGCCGGGCGCTGTCTGGGGGGCAGTTGCGCTTTAGCTCATCGCCGGAAACTTATGCGAAAGTGTTGGGCGGGGCGGAACGCGCCTTGGCCGCTATGCCTGATGCCGTGCTGGGCGTGGCCCCCCACAGCTTGCGCGCCGTCAGCCGTGACAGGCT
Organism: Tabrizicola piscis; assembly: GCF_003940805.1. Classification (NCBI taxonomy): domain Bacteria; kingdom Pseudomonadati; phylum Pseudomonadota; class Alphaproteobacteria; order Rhodobacterales; family Paracoccaceae; genus Tabrizicola; species Tabrizicola piscis. Next base: position 327,176 of record NZ_CP034328.1, on the reverse strand, counting down.
GGCGCAGGTGGCCGGAATGCGGCCGGGCGGGCCGGTCCATATTCACATCGCCGAACAACTGGCCGAAGTCGCCGAAGTGCAGGGCGCATGGGGCGCGCGCCCGGTGGATTGGGCGGTGGCGAACCTGCCGCTTGACCGGCGCTGGTGCATGATCCACGCGACGCAGATGACACCGGGGGAAACGGCAGCGCTGGCGCGTACCGGGGCTGTTGCGGGCCTCTGCCCGATCACCGAGGCCAATCTGGGGGACGGGATTTTCGATGGCCCGGGCTGGCTGGCTGCGGCGGGCAGCTTTGGGGTGGGGACGGACAGCAATATCCGCATCTCATTGCCTGAGGAACTGCGCCTGCTGGAATATTCCCAGCGCCTGCAGCACAAGGGCCGAGCGGTGATTGCCGATGCCGGGCGATCTACCGGGCGGCTCCTGTGGGATGGCGCTGCTGCAGGTGGGGCGCAGGCGGCAGGGCGCGACAGCGGGGCCATCGCGCCGGGCCTGTGGGCGGACCTTCTGGCGCTGGATACGCGCGACCTGCGGCTGGACGGCTTTGCTGGCGACAGCCTGCTGGATGCCTTCCTGTTCGCTGGGTGCGATGGTCTGGTCACTGACCTGTGGTCGGCAGGCCGCCACATCGTCGCGGACGGGCGCCACCCTGCCCGCGATGCGGTGGCGGCGCGGTTCCGCAACACCATGCGCCGCCTGCGTGAGGCGCTGTAGATGCAGGGCTGGGAAGCCATCCGGGCCGAGGTTCTACGCCGCATCCGTGCGCGCGAATGGCCTCCCGGTGGGTTGATCCCGGGAGAGGAGGCCCTGTCGGAAGAATTCGGCGTCGCCCGCGCTACGGTCAATCGGGCGCTGACCGCCTTGGCCGAAGCCGGGGTGATCGAGCGGAAAAAGCGCGCCGGAACCCGGGTGGCGGAACTGCCGGTGCGCCGTGCGCGGCTGGACATTCCGGTGATCCGGCTGGACGTGCTGGCGCGCGGGCTGGCCTACCGGTTTGACCTTCTGGCCGACCGGATGGCCCCGGCCCCGGTGCCGGTGACCGCCCGGCTTGGACTGCCGGAAGGCGCTCCCATGCGCTATCTTGAAACGCTGCATCTGGCGGGGGGGCGGCCTTATGTTCTGGAAAGCCGCTGGCTCAACCCTGCCGTCCTGCCAGAGCCCGCGCCGGATTTCGCGCGGGAAAGCGTCAATGAATGGCTGGTCATGCATGTCAGCCTCGTGTCGGGCGACATTGCCTTCACTGCCGAACCCGCCTCTGCGCGAGAGGCCGAGGTGCTGGGTGTCGCACCGGGCACAGCGCTTCTGGTGGCCGAGCGCACGACACAAGGGACCGACGCGCCGGTCACCTTTGTCCGCCTGGCCCACGCTCCGGGACACAGGGTGCAGATGGCGTTCTAAGGGCAGGCCCGCGCGGTCAGTCCGGGAAATGCCGCCCGACCAGCTGCGTCAGCTTGCGGTGCAGCACTTGTGTCCGGTGCCGGATGTGCAGGGCCGCGTAGACCGGCTGGCGCAGGAGAGGGGCGTCCTCCACCGCCATGAACCTGCCGCCCGCGATCAACTCGGCCGCGGTCTTTTCCAGCACATAGCCCGACCCGCCCATGCCCATCAGCAAGGACACGACCGACCCGGACTGCCCGACCGACACGGCCGCCGTGGCCAAATCAGGCGTCAGCTGGCGGTGCATCTCTTCGAAGGCGGGCGAGAAATGGGCGAAGATGAACCGGTCAGGAGTGACTTCGGCCAGCCGGGCCGTCTCGGTCGAGACCATGCAATAGGTCACGTCACCGACCGAGTTGAAATGCAGGTCGGGGTGGGGCTTCGGGCTGAACATCACCGCGAAGTCAAGAATGCCGGTCAAAAGGTCGGCACACATCTGGTTGGAGTAATCCGGCTCGATATAGAAGGCGGTTTCGGGCAGGGCGGCGCGGAATTCGGCCACCCAGTCGCCCAGATAGACGGCGGCGAGGTCATTCTGGATGCCAAGCCGCAAAAGCTGTGCCGCCCCCTGCGGGATCTGGATTCGCCGCTTGGCCTCGTTCCACTCATGCCGCAGGGCGCGGGCATGGGGTTCGAACCGCTTGCCTTCGGGGGTAAGGTCGGTGCCGGCGCGGGACCGATCAAACAGGCGCGCCCCCACCGCCTGCTCCAGCGCCGAGACGCGGGCCGACACGGTTGACTGGGTGATCCTCAGCCGTTCTGCCGTACGGTGAAAGCTGCGGGTTTCGGCAAGGTCGAGGAACGTGTCGAGAAGGTCGATCTGCATCGTTGTGCCTTTGGCTGGCCGCCGGGGGTTTTCCACCCCCGGACCCTAGGAGGATGTTTTGGCAGAAAGAAAGACGTGATCGGGTTTGTCGATCAATACCCCGCCTCTGGCCGAATTGAAAGCGCGCGCGCGGCAGAGGATAGTGGGGCGGAAATCTGGGGGGCAGTCATGGCGGAATTTGCGTCGGCGCGGGTGGTTATCATCGGTGGCGGAGCGGTCGGCGCCTCGGCCCTTTATCATCTGGCCAAGGCCGGGTGGACGGACTGCCTGCTTTTGGAAAAGAACGAGCTGACGGCGGGGTCAACCTGGCATGCGGCGGGGAACGTCCCGACCTTTTCCGCAAGCTGGTCGATCATGAACATGCAGCGCTATTCGGCGGGCCTGTACCGCGGCTTGGGCGATGCGGTGGGCTATCCGATGAACTACCATGTGACCGGATCCGTCCGGCTGGGCCATTCGAAGGAGCGGCTGCAGGAGTTCAAGCGGGTTGTCGGCATGGGGCGCCATCAGGGTATGACGCTGGACATCCTGACGCCGGACGAGATCACGTCGCGCTATCCCTTCCTCGAAACGCATGACCTGACGGGCGCCCTGTACGACCCCTACGACGGCGACATTGACCCCGCGCAGCTGACCCAGGCGCTTGCCACCGGCGCGCGCAAGTTGGGCGCGCGTGTCGAACGGTTCTGCCCGGTGACGGCGGCTCGCTGGACGGGGACGGAATGGATCCTGTCCACCCCCAAGGGCGAGGTGCGCGCCGAATACGTCGTGAACGCAGGCGGCTACTACGCCGCCGAAGTGGGCCGGATGTTCGGCCGCCGGGTGCCGATGATGGTGATGAGCCATCAATACATGCTGTTCGACACGATCCCGGAACTTGAAGCCTGGACGAAAGAGGTCGGCCACAAGCTGCCCCTCCTCCGCGACGTGGACAGCTCCTACTACCTCCGGCAAGAAAAGATGGGCTTCAACCTTGGCCCGTACGAGAACCCCTGCCGGGCGCATTGGGCGACGCCGGATGACCCGATGCCGGAAGATTTCAGTTTTCAGCTGTTCCCTGACGATCTGGAGCGGCTGGACTTCCAGATCAACGACGCGATGGCGCGGGTGCCCCTGCTGGCGCAGGCCAACCTGACCAAGGTCATCAACGGCCCCATCCCCTATACCCCCGACGGCAACCCTCTGATCGGCCCGATGCCGGGCGTGCCGAACGCGTTCGAGGCCTGCGTCTTCACCTTCGGCATCTGCCAGGCGGGCGGGGCGGGCAAGGTGCTGGCCGAATGGGTGACCGAGGGCGGCACCGAATGGGACATGTGGTCCTGCGACCCGCGCCGCTTCACCGGGTGGGAGGATCACGACTACCTCGTCGCCAAGGGGAAAGAGGTCTACGGCCATGAATACGGGATGCATTTCCCGATGGCGCGCTGGCCCGCAGCCCCTGACCGCAGGCTTTCCCCGGTGCACGACCGGTTGAAGGCCCTGGGCGCGCAGATGGGGGCCTACAACGGCTGGGAGCGGGCCGACTGGTTCGCAGCCCCCGGCGACGATACCAGTTGGGAGTCGACGCAGACCTGGGGCAGGGCGGGACCGTGGGAACCCCGCATCCGCGCCGAATGCGAAGCGGTGCGCGATGGTGTCGGCGTGCTTGACCTGCCGGGCTTCACCCGCCTGCGGCTGGTCGGCCCCGGCGCGCGGGCGCATCTAGCCTCCCTTACGGCATCCAGACTGCCGCAACCGGGGCGGATCGGCCTGATCTACTTCGCGGATGCGCGGGGTCGGATCGTGACCGAGATGACCTGCCTGCCCTACAGCGATGACGATGTGGGGGTTATCACCGCCGCCGTGGCGCAAAGCCACGATGCCGACCTGCTGCGCAAGGGCCTGCCCGAAGGTGTGGTGCTGGAAGACTGGACCGACAAGATCCACTGCTTCATCGTCACCGGCCCCAAGGCGCGCGACCTTCTGGCGGGGATTGCCGAGGCGGACCTGTCGCTGCCATGGCTCTCGGTGCAGTTCTTCGCCAAGGTGGCGGGCAAGGATGTGGCCCTCGTCCGTGTGTCGTTCGCCGGAGAGCTTGGCTGGGAAATCCACTGCGACCGGGCCGATGCTCCGGCGATCTATGAGGCCGTGCTGGCGGCGGGGGCCGTGCCTTTCGGCATGAAGGCGTTGAATGCGCTGCGGATCGAAAAGGGCTACCGCGCCTGGAAGGGCGATCTGTCCACCGACTATTCGCTGCTGGAAGGCGGGCTGGACCGCTTTATCGACTGGAACCACGACTTCCCCGGCAAGGCAGCACTTCTGGCCGAAAAGCAGCGCGGCGTGACGAAGCGGTTCGTCGCGCTGCAGGTCGATGCGGGTGAGGCGGACGCCCCCTACATGTCGAACCTCTGGCACGAGGGCAAGGTTGTGGGCGAGACCACGTCAGGCGCCTGGGGCTACCGGGTCGGGGCGTCGCTGGCGCTGGGGATGCTGCGCGCCGATCTTGCCGTGGCCGGAACCGCAGTCGAGGTCGAGATTTTCGGCGAACGCCACCGGGCAATCGTCTTGCCGGATGGGCTGGCCTGGGATGCCAAGAACGAGCGCATCCGCGCGTGACATCTAGTGGACCGGGGGTTTCACACCCCCGGACCCCCGTGGGATATTTGGTGAAGAGAAAGACCTGAGGAATGACTGAGATTCCAACCAAGGCGCGGGCGGTGGTGATCGGGGGCGGGGTCTCGGGCTGTTCGGTGGCCTATCATCTGGCCAAGGCGGGCTGGACGGATGTTGTCCTGCTGGAGCGGCGCAAGCTGACGAGCGGCACGACATGGCACGCGGCGGGGTTGATCGGGCAGTTGCGGGGCAGTGCCAACATGACCCGGCTGGCGAAGTATTCCGCCGATCTTTACCGCGGGCTGGAGGCGGAAACCGGGGTTGCGACGGGGATGAAGCAGGTCGGCTCCATCTCGGTCGCGCTGACCCGGGAACGGCATGAGGAACTGCTGCGGCAAGCCACCGTCGCGCGGATCTTCGACGTCGAGGTACATGAGATTTCGCCGGGTGAGGCGAAGGCGCGATACCCCCACCTGAACATCGACGGCGTGGTGGGGGCAGTGGCTTTGCCCTTGGACGGTCAATGCGACCCGGCCAACATCGCCATGGCGCTGGCCAAGGGCGCGCGGATGCGGGGCGCGAAGATTTTCGAAGGTGCTACGGTGACCAAGGTCACCACCATGGCAGGGCGCGTCACCGGGGTGGATTATGAGATGGCGGGGGAACCCGGCCATATCGCCGCTGATGTGGTCATCAACTGCGGTGGCATGTGGGGCCGTGACCTTGCCGCGCAGAATGGTGTCAGCCTGCCGCTGCATGCTTGCGAACACTTCTATCTGGTCACCGAACCCGTTGCCGGGATCGACCCGAACTTGCCCGTCCTCCGCGTGCCGGACGAGTGCGCCTATTACAAGCAGGACGCGGGCAAGATGATGCTGGGGGCCTTTGAACCCGTGGCCAAGCCCTGGGGCATGGATGGCATCCGCAAGGATTTCGAATTCGACACCCTGCCCGAGGATTGGGATCACTTCATGCCCATCCTTGAGATGGCGACAAACCGCATGCCGCTGTTTGAAACCGCGGGCATTCACACCTTCTTCAACGGCCCGGAATCCTTCACCCCCGACGACCGCTACTATCTGGGCGAGGCGCCCGAGGTGAAAGGCTACTGGATCGCCGCCGGCTACAACTCGGTCGGGATCGTCAGTTCGGGCGGCGCGGGGCAGGCGCTGGCGCATTGGATCACCGAAGGCGAAGCCCCCTTCGACCTGTGGGAAGTCGACATTCGCCGCGCACAGCCTTTCCAGAAGAACCGCCGCTATCTGAAGGAACGGGTGACCGAAACCCTTGGCCTCCTTTACGCCGACCATTTCCCCTATCGCCAAATGGCCACGGCGCGGGGCGTTCGCCGCTCACCGATCCACGACCACCTGAAGGCGCGTGGCGCGGTCTTTGGCGAGGTTGCTGGCTGGGAACGCGCCAACTGGTTCGCCAACCCCGGGCAGGACGCGGAATATCGCTATTCCTGGAAGCGGCAGAACTGGTTTGACAACCAGCGCGCCGAACATATGGCCGTTCGGGAAGCCGCTGGCCTCTTCGACATGACCAGCTTCGGCAAGATCCGGGTTGAGGGGCGCGATGCCTGTGCCTTCCTCAACCGCATCGCCTCGGCGCAGATGGACGTGCCGGTGGGGCGGATCGTCTATACGATGTTCCTGAATGATCGCGGGGGGATAGAGGCTGATCTTACCATCACCCGCCTGTCGGAAACCGCCTATCTGGCCGTGGTCCCCGGCGCGACCTTCCAGCGCAACCTGGCCTGGATGCGCGCGCATGTCGGCGATGATTTCGCCGTTGTCACCGATGTGACCGCCGCCGAATCCGTGCTGTGCCTGATGGGCCCCGGGTCGCGTGACATCCTTGCAAAGGTTTCGCCGAATGACTTCAGCAATGCCGCCCATCCCTTTGGAACAGCGCGGGAAATCGAGATCGGCATGGGCCTTGCCCGCGCGCACAGGGTGACCTATGTGGGCGAACTCGGTTGGGAGCTTTACGTCAGCGCCGACCAGACCGCCCATGTGTTTGAAGCGCTGATGGAGGCGCAGCCGGACCTGAAGCTCTGCGGCCTGCATACGCTCGATTCCTGCCGGATCGAAAAGGCCTACCGCCACTGGGGCCATGACATCACCGATGAAGATCATGTGCTGGAGGCGGGGCTTGGCTTCACGGTCTCGCGGAAGAAGCCCGGCTTCATCGGCCGCGATGCCGTGCTGCGGAAGGAAGACGCGGGGCTTGACCGCAAGCTGCTGCAGTTCCGCCTGACCGACCCCGAACCGCTGCTGTTTCACAACGAAGCCGTTGTTCAGGATGGCAAGATCGTCGGCCCCGTCACCTCGGGCAATTATGGGCATTTCCTTGGTGGGGCGGTTGGGATGGGCTATGTCCCGGCGAAGGGCCGGTCTGACGCGGACATCCTTGGCGCGACCTATGAAATCGAGGTGGCGGGTCAGCGGCACGCGGCCATCGTCAGCCTTGCCCCGATGTATGATCCGGCTTCTGAACGGGTGCGCGCATGACGCTGGCGAAGCGCCATCAAGCCTTCCATGACCTGCACCAGCAGGGCTGTTTCGTGATCCCCAACCCTTGGGATCGCGGCTCTGCCCGGATGATGGCGGCACTGGGGGCCAAGGCGCTTGCCACCTCCTCGGCGGCCCACGCTTTCACCCTCGGCCGCGCCGACATGGGCGGGATCACGCGGGATGAGGCGCTGGCCCATGCCGCCGACCTGATCTCTGCCACGCCGCTGCCGGTGTCCGGCGATTTCGAGAACGGCTTTGGTGACAGCCCGGAGGACGTGGCCGAAACCGTCCGGCTTGCGGCAGAGGTCGGCCTGTCCGGCATCTCGGTCGAAGACACGCAGATGGTTGCGGGCACCCCCGCCTATCCCTTCGACCTCGCCATCGAACGGATCCGCGCCGGGGCCTCCGCTGCCCGTGCGCTGAACCGCCCCTTCATCTTCTGCGCGCGTGCGGATGGCGTGATGAACGGCGCCTATGATCTGGCCGAAGGCATCCGCCGCCTGCAGGCGTTCGAGGCGGCGGGGGCTGATCTCCTTTACCTTCCCGTACCGCCGGGCCGTGCCGAACTGGCGCGGGTGCTGGCCTCGGTGACGAAGCCGGTCAACGCGCTGGCCGCAGGGCCGCTGAAAACGCTGACCGTCGCCGACCTTGCCGCGATGGGCGTCCGCCGGATTTCGACCGGCAGCCAGATTGCACGCGCGACCCATGCGGTGATCCGCGACAGCGTGACCGCCATGCTGGGGCAGGGCAGCTTTGCCGGGCTGGCCGCCACCGCCCCGGGCGATGAGATTGACGCGCTTCTTGCACAGGGCGCAGACCTGGAAGGATACGACACATGACCGAACCTGCCATCGAGCCAGTCCCGGAGCCGATTCCGCCCCCGATGCCCGAAATCGGCGATCTGTGCGAACCTGCACGCGCGCGCCGCTCGGGTGGGCGTCAGGCGCGGGTTGCCATGCGGGCAGCCCCCCTGTCGGACGACATGCGCCCAGTGCGGCCCGGCTTGCCCGGCGGCCAGTACAAGCCCCTGTCCGACGCAAGCGTGCAGCAGATCCATTCCGCCGCGCTGGACGCGCTGGAACAGATCGGCCTGTCCCAGGCCCCGCCCTCGGGCGTGAAACTGCTGACCGAAGCAGGCGCTATCCTCGGCGATGACGGCCGCATCCGGTTTCCCCGCGCGCTGGTCGAGGATATGCTGAACATCGCCGCGCGCGACATCACCTTGCACGCCCGCGACCCACGCCACGATCTGCATCTGACCGGAACCAACGTCCACTACGGCACGGCGGGCGCGGCGGTGCATATCGTTGACCCGGTGACCAACGAATACCGCGAGTCGACCGCGCAAGACCTGTATGACGCGGCCCGCCTCGTCGATAACCTCGACAACATCCATTTCTACCAGCGCACGATGGTCTGCCGCGACGTGGTGGATAACCGGGAAATGGACCTCAACACCCTGTACGGCTGCCTTGCGGGGACCACGAAACATGTCGGCACCAGCTTTTCCGACCCCTCCCACGTCGCTGACTGCTTTGAAATGCTGCACATGGTGGCGGGGGGCGAGGAACACTGGCTGAAGCGCCCCTTTGTCAGCAATTCCAACTGCTTCGTCGTCCCGCCGATGAAATTCGCGGAAGAATCCTGCATCACGATGGAGGATTGCATCCGCCGTGGCATGCCGATGCTGCTCCTTAGCGCCGGGCAGGCCGGGGCCACCGCGCCCGCGCCCATTGCCCTGACCATCGTGCAGGCCGTGGCGGAATGCCTTGCCGGCGTCGTCTACGTCAACGCGATCAAGCCCGGTGCGCCCGCGATCTTCGGCACCTGGCCCTTCGTGTCCGACCTGCGCACTGGCGCCATGTCCGGCGGGTCAGCCGAACAGGCGCTGCTGACCGCAGGCTGCGCCCAGATGCACCGCTTCTACGGCCTGCCCGGCGGGGCCGCGTCCGGCATCAGCGACAGCAAACTTCCCGACATGCAGGCCGGATGGGAGCAGGGGATCACCAACGCCCTTGCCGGCCTTGCGGGCCTGAACATGTGCTATGAGGCGGTCGGCATGCATGCCTCGCTCCTTGGCTTCTGCCTTGAATCACTGGTGCTGGGCGACGACCTGCTTGGCCAGACCATGCGCCTTGTCCGGGGGATCGACGTCACCCCCGACAGCACCAGTATTCAGGCGATGAAAGAGGTCTGCCTTGGCGGACCGGGCCATTACCTTGGGTCGGACCAGACCCTGAAACTGATGCAGACCGAATATATCTACCCCAACGTCGGCAACCGGATGTCGCCCAAGGAATGGAACGAGGCTGGCAAACCCCTGTTGCTTGACACCGCGATTGCCCGCAAGAATGCAATCCTCGCCAAGGCCGGGTGCCGCGTTGATCCTGAAATCGACGCCGCCATCCGCTCCCGCTTCAACATCTACTTCAAGTGAGGCCGCAATGATCCCCGCCAACATGCTGAAATTCTACATCAATGGCCAATGGGTCGACCCGATTTCAACCAGCCGTATGGGCGTTGAAAATCCGGCGACCGAAGAGATCGTCTGCGAAGTCGCCATGGGCAGCGCGGAAGATGCCGATCGGGCGATTCTTGCGGCCCGCGCTGCCTTTGACGGCTGGACCTATACGCCGGTCAAGGACCGCATCGCCCTGATGAAGCGGGTGCTGGAGGTCTATAACGAGCGTTACGAAGACTTTGCCCAAGCCATGTCCACCGAAATGGGCGCGCCGATCACCTGGGCGCGTGAGGCGCAGGCCTGGGCAGGCCAAGTCCATATGGAGGCCACGATCAAGGCGGCCGAGGAAATGGTCTGGGAATATAACCGTGGCTCCACGCGGATCATCTACGAAGGGATCGGCGTCTGCTCGCTGATCACGCCGTGGAACTGGCCGATGAACCAGATCGCCTGCAAGGTCGCGCCCGCGCTGGTCGCCGGCTGCACGATGGTCCTGAAGCCTTCGGAAATTGCGCCCCTCTCCGGCACCCTCTTCGCGCAGGTCTGCCATGATGCTGGCGTGCCGCCGGGCGTCTTCAACCTTGTCCATGGTGCGGGCCCCGAGGTCGGCGCGCGCATGTCCACCCACCCCGAGGTGGACATGGTGTCCTTCACCGGCTCCACCCGCGCGGGCACCCAGATCGCCGCAGTGGCCGCCGCGACCGCCAAGCGCGTGGCGCAGGAAATGGGCGGCAAGTCCCCCAACATCATCCTGCCCGGCGCCAACATTGCCGAGGCTGTGGCCGCAGGCGTGACGGCTGTCATGTCCAACACCGGCCAGTCCTGCGACGCGCCGACCCGGATGCTCGTCCACCGCTCGCAACAGGCCGAGGCGCTTGCCGTGGCGAAAGAGGCCGCCGAGGCGATCCAGATCGGCGATCCGCGCGATGAGGCCACGGTGATGGGCCCGCTGATCTCCAAGCTGCAGTTCGACAAGGTCCAGCGCCTGATTCAGGCGGGCATTGACGAAGGCGCCACCCTTGTCACTGGCGGCACCGGGCGTCCGGCGGGCCTGAACCGTGGCTGGTTCACCCGCCCGACTGTGTTTGGCGATGTGAACAACAGCATGACCATCTCCAAGGAAGAAATCTTCGGCCCGGTTCTGGCGATCCAGCCCTATGACAGCATCGAAGACGCCATCACCCAGGCCAATGACACGATCTACGGCCTTGCGGCCTACATCGCTGGTCCGGTGGAGGATGCCAAACCCGTCGCCCGCCGTCTGCGCGCCGGGACGGTGAACCTGAACTACCCCGATTGGGACACCTCCGCCCCCTTCGGTGGCTACAAGCAATCCGGCAATGGCCGGGAATATGCCGATTGGGGCATTCACGACTTCTGCGAAGTGAAGGGCATCGTCGGCTACGGCGAAGCCTGACCAAAGCGGGGCGGGCCGCAACCCGCCCCATTCCAATGGGGACATCATGCATTACGGATATATCGGCCTTGGCAACCTTGGGGCCGCCTGTGCTGGCTGCCTGCTGAAAGCGGGGTTCAAGGTCACGGTCTATGACCTGAACGCCGCCCTTGCCGCGCCCTTGGTGGCAGCTGGCGCCACCCTAGCCACCAGCGCCGAAGGGGTCGCCGCTTCGGCCGATCATGTCATCACCTGCCTGCCCTCTCCCGCCGTGTCAGAGAAAGTGCTGCGCCACATCCTGCCGCACATGAAAAAGGGCGCAAGCTGGGTCGAGATGTCCACCCTCGGTCGCGACGAGGTGCTGCGCTTGGCCGCCGTCGCCGCCGAAGGCGGGGTGCGGATGATGGAACTGCCCGTCACCGGCGGGGTGCATCTGGCCCATCAGGGCAAGATCACCATGCTGGCCGGGGGGGATGCCGACCTGTTCGACCTGCACCACGGCGCGATGCAGGCGATGGGTGACAAGATCTTCCACATGGGGCCATTGGGATCATCCTCGATCATCAAGGTCATCACCAACATGCTGGCCTTCATCCACCTGAAAGCCACGTCCGAGGCGCTGATGCTGGCCAAGCGTGGCGGCCTTGACCTTGGGCAGGCTTGGCATGCGATTGCCGCCTCCTCTGGCAACAGCTTCGTGCATGAAACCGAAGGCGCGCTGATCCTGAACGGGTCCTACGACATCGCCTTCAACATCGACCTTGCCCTGAAGGACCTTGGCTTTGCCCTTGGCTTCGGGAAGGAATTCGGCGTCCCGCTTGATCTGGCCAGCATGACCAACCAGACCTACATCGCCGCCAAGGCCGCCTATGGCGGTGAGGCGCAGTCGCCGATGATCGCCAAGCTTCTGGAGGACCTCCTTCACACCGACCTGCGGGCCGAGGGCTTCCCGGCGCGGCTTGAGTGAGTGTCCCGGGCCGGGACACCTTTCCCCGGCCTTGAAAATCAATACCTTGCTGCAGTCGTTTACTTTCTGGAAAGGATTCGCCGCATGGGACCCAGCGACGAGATTGCCCGCCGTGTGGCGCAGCTTTTGCACCACCGCAAACCGGCGCTGCAGCAGGGCGATCCGGTGGTGCCGCCGATCGTCGCCTCGGCCACGCATCACCTGCCGCATGTGCAGGCGGGCGGACAGTTCTACGGTCGCAACGGCAACCCGACCTGGGACGCGGTTGAGGCGCAGCTGTCCTTGCTGGAGGATGCCGAGGCGGTCAGCTTCCCCTCGGGCATGGCGGCCATCGCCGCCGCACTTTTCGCCACGCTGAAAGCGGGCGACCGGCTGGTGATCCCTTCGGACGGCTATTATGTGACGCGGGTGCTGTCGGATGGCTTTCTGAAGCCCCTTGGCATCGAGGTGCTGGCGATTCCGACCGCCGACTATGCCACGCAAGACTTTACCGGTGCTGCGGTGGTCTACCTTGAAACGCCCTCCAACCCGGGCCTTGACGTGGTGGACATCGCCGCCGTCGCGGGCAGGGCGCACAAGGCGGGGGCGAGGGTCATCGCCGACAACACCACGATGACGCCGCTGCTGCAGCGCCCGCTGGACCTTGGCTGCGATCTGGTGGTGGCCGCCGACACCAAGGCCCCGGCCGGCCATTCCGACGTGCTGTTCGGCCATGTCGCGGGACGGGATGCCACCCTGATGGCGCGGGTGCGGGGCTGGCGGCGCATGGCGGGTGCAATCCCCGGCCCGTTCGAGGCCTTTCTGACCCACCGCGGGATCGAGACGCTGGAACTGCGGCTGGAGCGGATGTGTGCCTCGGCTTCCGTGATTGCCGAACGGCTGGCGGCGCATCCGGCGGTCACGGGGCTGCGCTATCCGGGTCTGGCCGGTGATCCTTCGCACTGGGCCGTGGGCGGGCAGATGGCCAACGGGGGCTTCCTGATCGGCTTTCAGTTGGCCGATGCCGGGGTGGCCGAAGGGTTCCTGTCACGCTGCCCGTTGATCGAGCAGTCGACCAGCTTTGGCGGCACCCATAGCGCGGGCGAACGCCGCGCCCGCTGGGGCGATGCGGTGCCCGAAGGCTTTATCCGGCTGTCGGTGGGGGTAGAGCCGGTTGCGGTGCTGTGGGATGCAATCAACGCGGCACTGGCCGGATAGGGCACCAAATCTTTTCGAAAAGATTTGCAAAATCCTTTGAAGGATTTTGGTCCCGACCCCTACAGAAGGCCCAGAATCCGCGCCGCTTCGGTTTGCACATCAGCCAGCTTCGTGCGGTCCTCACCCGGGAAGAAGCGCGCCCGGGTGGCGGTGGGCAGGCCTACGGGCGTGGCGATCACAACCCGGGGACCGTGCTTCGCCGTCTCGGCCTGCCAGCTTTGCGCAAGGGCGGTCTGCGCGGCCTTCGTCGCGCCATAGGCGCCGAAGAAGGGTTTTCCGGCGCGCGGATCGTCCAGGAACAGCGCGGTTCCCTCACCAGCGCGGAGCAGGGGTTCCACCATGGGGATCAGCATGCCAGTCGCGCGGACGTTCGTGGCGATGGATTTTTCCCAATCCTTCTGGTCAAGCGAGCCAGCCGGCGACAGTGGGGCTGCATGCACCGCGGCATGGACCCAAAGTGCCAGACCACCCCAGCGGTCATGGATCGAGCGGCACAGGTGGCGCATCGCGTCGTCATTCGTCACGTCCATCGGCGCAAGGGTCAGCCCGCCTGCGCCCGGCAGGCCCGCGCGCTTGACCCGGTCGTCGAGGTCTTCCAGCCCGCCCACCGTACGGGCCACGGCCACCACATGCCAGCCGCGCAAGGCCAGCTGTTCGGCCATGGCTGCACCAAGGCCGCGCGAGGCGCCGGTGACGAGGGCGATCTTCTGGGTCATGCTTTGGTCCTTGCGGAAGTGTCGAAGCCTCCGGCGGGGATATTTGGGCCAGAATGAAAGGGCAAGGGGTCAGCGCTTGCCGTAGCCTGCGGCAAGTTCGGCCTGACGGGTGGCGATGATCTGGGAAAGGAGCGCATCGGGTAGTGGGCGGTCAGGTGTGAAGAGGACGCCGGACTTTGAGGTCTTGAACGGCGCGCAGTCGATCAGCGGGATGACAGTGCCGGAATGGGGGTAAAGGCCAAGGTGGCGCGCGAAGGCGGCGTAGCCCACAACCATCTTGCCCTTCGGCCCGGGCTGGCGGAAGCCGGGCATGGCGTAGGACATGACTTCATGGTGGTCGGGGAGGAGGATTTGCAACCGCGCGCGCAGGTCGGAAAGGGCGGCGCGCTGGTCGTCGGGCAGGGCGGAAAGGTAGGCGTCGACCTCAGCGGTCATTCCGCCGCCTTCATCTCGAACCCCTCTTCGATCTTGTCGGAGGGGGCGACGGGGTAATCGCCCGAGAAGCACGCGTCGCAGAAGCGGGGGCTGGCGGCATCGCGACCGGCGGCTTCGCCCGCGGCGCGGTAGAGGCCGTCGAGGGAGACGAACTTGAGGCTGTCGACACCGATCCAGTCGCGCATCTCGTCCTCCGACATGGTCGCGGCGAGGAGTTTGGAGCGTTCGGGCGTGTCGACGCCGTAAAAGCAGGGCCAGGCGGTGGGGGGTGAGGCGATGCGGAAGTGCACCTCGGCCGCCCCGGCCTCAAGGATCATGTCCTTGATCTTGCGGCTGGTGGTGCCGCGCACGACCGAGTCGTCGACCAGGATCACCCGCTTGCCCTTGATGAGCGCGCGGTTGACGTTCAGCTTCAGCCGCACGCCCATGTTGCGGATATGGTCGGTGGGTTCGATGAAGGTCCGGCCCATGTACTGGTTGCGGATGATGCCCATGCCGAAGGGGATGCCGGATTCATGGGCATAGCCGATGGCCGCCGGGGTGCCCGAGTCGGGTACGGGGCAGACGAGGTCGGCGTCCACCGGCGCCTCGCGCGCAAGTTCGACGCCGATCTGACGCCGGGTTTCATAGACCGAACGACCGCCGATGATGCTGTCAGGACGGCTGAAATACACGTTCTCGAAGATGCAGAACCGCGACTTGGCCGGGGTGAAGGGGCGGGTCGATTCGACCTTGTTGCCTTCGATCACCACCATCTCGCCCGGTTCGATCTCGCGCACGAAATCGGCACCGATGATGTCCAGCGCGCAGGTTTCCGATGACAGCGCCCAGCCGTGGTCGGAGATGCGACCCAGGACCAGCGGGCGGACCCCCAGCGGGTCGCGCACGCCGATCAGCTTGGTCCGGGTCATGGCGACGACGCTGAAGGCGCCTTCCACCCGGCGCAGCGCATCCTTGATGCGTTCGGCCAGCGACTTCTGGATTGAGCGTGCCATCAGGTGGATGATGCATTCGCTGTCCGAGGAGGACTGGAAGATGCTGCCGCGTTCGATCAGCTCGCGGCGTAGGGCGATGGCGTTGGTGATGTTGCCGTTATGGGCGATGGCACAGCCGCCCATCGAAAACTCGCCAAAGAAGGGCTGCACGTCGCGGATTGCGGTCGCGCCCTTGGACCCGGCGGTGGAGTAGCGGACATGGCCGATGGCAAGCTGCCCCGGCAGGGTGTCCATCACGTCGGCCTTGGTGAAGTTGTCGCGGACATAGCCGAAGCGGCGGGCCGAGTTGAAACCGTGATCGGGGTGGTAGCTGACGATCCCGCCCGCCTCTTGTCCCCGGTGCTGCAGGGCGTGCAGGCCAAGCGCCACGAAGTTCGATGCATCCACAACGCCGGTGACGCCGAAGATGCCACACTCCTCCTTCAGTTTGTCGTCGTCGAAGGGGTGGGAATAGAACGGGGCCATGCGTCAGAATCCTTCACAGCGCGTTGCCGGTGGTTTACGGCAGGCAAGCGGGGCTGTCACGCCCCAAACGCCGAAAGGCTGCGGCAGATCAGCCGTTGGTCGCAGGCGCGGCCGGGGCAGGGTCCGGAGCGGTGGTCGGAGCCGCCTCTGGCACGACCGGGGCACCGCCCGTGGCACAGACATTCGTCAGGTCATTATACCGGTCAACGATCCAGCCGGGCGCGTCGGAAGGGATGTTTTCGTCGATATTGGCCTGGAAATTCGCAAAGACCAGCGCGGTGCGCGAATTGTCGACCATCGGGATCGCCTGGTCGGACAGGACGCGGTCGTAGACGATGAAGGCGATGGCGATCAGCAGGACACCCCGCGCCGCGCCGAAGAGAAAGCCAAGCGCCTGGTCGATCCCGCCAATCGCGGACCGTTGCACGGCGCCAGAAAACAGCGGGGTGAACAGCGCCGCGACAATCAGGCCGACCACGAAGACACCGGCAAAGGCGGCCACGACCGAAAGTTCACAGCTGTCGGACAGGAATTCGCCCACCACCGGCAGTTCCTTGACCAAGGGCTGGACCCCGGGGGCGAAGTAATAGGCCGCGATGGCCGCGCCGACCCAGCCCAGGATCGCCATCAACTCCCGCACGAGTCCGCGAGAGAAGGCAAGGATCGAGGATACAAGGATGATGATCGCCGCACCACCATCAACCGCGGTCAGGTTTTCCATCGCTTACGTCCCCAATCCCATTCTTGCCAAGGCTTATCCCGCCCCGAACATTTCACCCACAAAAGCCGTCAGGTCCGGCATCTGCCGCACTGCCAGCCCTGTCGCCCCTTCGATCTTCGAATGGGACGGCACCGTCGCTTGTGAGAAACCAAGTTTCGACGCTTCTTTCAACCTGTTTTCCGTCTGACCCACCGGACGAAGTGCACCGGAGAGACTGATTTCCCCGAAAAGCACCATGTCTGGCGGAATTGCCACATCTTCGCGCGCCGAAAGAAGCGCCCCGGCCACGGCCAGATCCGATGCCGGCTCGCTGACCCGCAAGCCCCCGGCGACGTTAAGAAAAACGTCAAGACCGGTGAAGGGAATGCCACAGCGCGCCTCTAGCACGGCAAGGATGGTCGAGACCCGGCCACTGTCCAGCCCCACGACCGTACGGCGCGGACTGGCAAGGGTGGAGGGGGCGACAAGCGCCTGAATTTCCGTCAGGACCGGCCTTGTGCCCTCGATTCCGGCAAAGACGGCGGAGCCGGGCGCGGGCTGGTCGCGGTTGGCCAGAAACAGGGCCGAAGGGTTGGGGACCTGCGCCAGACCGCCGCCTGTCATCTCGAACACGCCGATCTCATCCGCCGGGCCGAAGCGGTTCTTGACCGCGCGGAGGATGCGGAACTGGTGGCCACGCTCCCCTTCGAAGTAAAGCACGGTGTCGACCATATGCTCCACCACGCGGGGGCCTGCGATCTGGCCGTCCTTGGTGACATGGCCCACAAGGATCACCGCCACGCCGCGCCGTTTGGCAAAGGTCACCAGCTCATGCGCCGAGGCGCGGACTTGGCTGACCGATCCCGGCGCCGCCTCGATGCTGTCCAGCCACATGGTCTGGATCGAATCGATGATGGCAAGCTGGGGCCGTTCGGCATCAAGCGTGGTCAGGATATCGCGTAGGTTGGTTTCGGCCCCGAGCATCACTGAGGCGTCGGTCAGGTTCAGCCGCTGCGCGCGCATCCGGACTTGGGCTGCAGCCTCTTCGCCCGAGATATAAAGGCATTTCAGACCCTTGCGGGCGAAACTTGCAGCGGCTTGCAGCAAGAGCGTGGACTTGCCGATGCCGGGGTCACCCCCAACAAGGATGGCTGACGCCGGAACAAGACCGCCGCCAAGCACGCGGTCCAGCTCATCAATCCCGGAGGACGCGCGGGGGGGGGGGGGCTCTTCCGTGGCAAGGTCGGACAGCGGGATCGTGCGCCCTTTGGCCCCCAGCGACTTTGGCCCGGTGGACAGCGGCGCCTCTTCGACGATGGTGTTCCAGCCGCCGCAAGCCTCGCATTTACCGGCCCATTTGCGATAGCTTGCCCCGCAGACGGAGCAGGTGAAACTGTTCGACGCTTTGCTCATGCCGCTTTAGTGCCTGCAAAGCGGGCCTTCTTCAAGGCTGGCCAGCGTCCGGCTTGGACCGCCACGAGATCAGGATCGATGCAAGGATACAGCCGGTGAACAGGTAAAGGCCCCAGCCGGTCTCGATCGTGACCATGCCGACGCCTTTTACCAGCACGATGTAGATCGAGATCAGAAAGACATCCGCCATCGCCAGCTTGCCCAGCAGGTTGAGCGCGGGAAGGGTCTTGGGGCTGAGCAGGTTCCAGTGGAGAAGTGCCAAGCCGATGGTCTTGGCATAGGGTGCAAAGATCGCAAGGAAGGTGACCAGCAGCGCCAGTGCCGGGTCCGTATCCCACAGGGACTGAAGCCCGGTGATCACGCTGATTTCGTCCATCCCGAAGATCGGCAGCAGCGCCGCACGCAAGAGCGGCGCGAACCAGGCGATGGGGAACAGGATCAGAAGGGCGAGGTTCAGGTATCGCAACGTCGGTCCCCTGTCTGGCTGCGGGACTGGAGGGTTTCACACCCTCCAGACCTCCCGTGGGATATTTGGCGAAGAGAAAGACAATTTAAGTTAAATGCTAGCGGACGGCTTCGATCGGCCCATGCGCGCGGCCGTGGATGAATTGCTGGACGTAAGGGTCTGGCGTTGCGTCCAATTCCGCCACCGGGCCTGTCCAGCGGATCACCCCGCCGTGCAGCATGGCGACGTTGTCGGCAATCGCGCGGACCGACGTCATGTCATGCGTGATCGTCATTGCGGTGGCGCCCATCTCGACCACGATCTCGCGGATGAGTTCGTTGATGACGCCGGCCATGATCGGGTCCAGCCCGGTGGTGGGTTCGTCGAAGAAGATGATCTCAGGCTCTGCCGCGATGGCGCGGGCCAGGCCCACGCGCTTTTGCATGCCGCCGGAAAGTTCGGCGGGGAAAAGGTCGGCGACCTCGGGCTTCAGGCCCACGCGGCGGAGTTTTTCGATGGCAATCTGGCGCGCCTGGTGCTTTGGCAGGGCATGACCGCCCCGCATCAGGCGGAAGGCGACGTTTTCCCACACGCGCAGCGAATCGAACAGCGCGCCGCCTTGGAACAGCATGCCGAAGCGGGCGAGGAAGGCTTCACGGTCGGCTTTCGTCACATCCTGACCGTCCAGCGTGATGCTGCCGCTGTCGGGGCGCACAAGGCCAAGGACGCATTTGAGGAGCACCGACTTGCCCGTCCCCGACCCGCCGATGATCACCATCGACTTGCCCGAGGCGATGGTCAGGTTCACCCCCTGCAGCACGCGGTTGGCCCCGAAGGCCTTGTGGACGTCTGTCAGGGTGATCATGAGGTGAAGAACACTTCCGTCAGGACATAGTTCGCCGCAAGGATCAGGATCGAGGCGGAGACGACGGCGGATTTCGTCGCCCGGCCCACGCCCTGCGCGCCCCGGGCGGAGTTCATGCCGTGGTAGCAGCCCATCAGCGCCACGATGAAGCCGAAGACCGCGCCCTTGACCAGCCCGGAGCCCACGTCCCAGGGTTCCAGAAAGTCGACCGTGTTCTTGATATAGGCGGCAGAGTTGAAGTCCAGCCGGGTGATGCCCACCAGCCAGCCGCCCATGATGCCGATGGCATCGCCGGTGGCGACCAGCACCGGCATGGCCAGGGTTGCGGCCAGCACTCGGGGAACGGCAAGGTATTTCAGCGGGTTGGTGGACAGGGTCACCAGCGCGTCGATCTGTTCTGTAACTTTCATCGTGCCGATCTCGGCCGCGATGGAGGAGGCCACCCGCGCCGCGACCATCAGCCCGCCCAGCACTGGCCCAAGTTCCCGCGTCATGCCGATGGCGACGATGGAGGGCACCACCGCCTCGGCGTTGAAGCGCGACCCGCCGGCGTAGATCTGCAAGGCCAGCGCGCCGCCAGTGAAGATGGCGGTCAGGCCGACGACGGGAAGCGAGAACCAGCCGATCTGCAGGAGCGACGTGCCAAATTCACGAAAGTAGAACGGCGGGCGCAGGATGTGGCCAAGGATTGCCCCGGCGAACAGGGCCACGCGGCCGACGGCAGCAACGGCTTCCAGCACCGGGCGACCGATGGCGCCAAGGGCAGCGGTCGTCATGCGGGGTTCTCCTGATAGCGGCGGAGGTAGCGGGGGCCAAGTCCGGTCAGGATCTCATAGCCGATGGTGCCACCCGCCTCGGCCAGGGCATCAACGGTCTGGTGCGGGCCGAGGATATCAAGGCTGCGCGGCACCTCGGTCAGGTGGGTGATGTCGACAGTGATCAGGTCCATCGACACCCGGCCGACGAGGGGGCAGGGCGTATCACCGTCCCAAAGCGTGGCGATGTTGGACAGCGTGCGGGGAAGGCCATCGGCATAGCCCGCAGCGACCGTGGCGATCACGGCGGGCGTCTCTGCCTCCCATGTGCAGCCATAGCCGACCGCCTCACCCGGCGCGACCTCGCGCGTCTGGATCACGGGCAGGGACAGGGTGACCACGGGCTGTGCAGCCTCGAACGGCAGGCCGCCGAACAGGCCGACACCGGGACGCGTCAGGTCAAAGTGATAGCGCGGCCCCAGAAGGATGCCGCCCGTCGCCGACAGGCTGCGCGGCAGGCCGGTGCCTTCGGTCATTTCCAGAAAGGCGGCAAGCTGCGCCTCATTCAGCGGATGGTCGGGGTCATCGGCGCAGGCCAGATGGCTCATCAGCAGTTCGGGGCCGGCTTCGACCAGAATTGGCGCCACGGCCTGCCATTCCAGCATCTCGACGCCCAGCCGGTTCATGCCGGTGTCAAGCTGCACGCCGAAGGCATGGCCGGGCAGCGCCTCAAGGTGGCGGGTGATCTGCTCCAGACTATTGAGCATCGGCGTCAGATCAAGGTCATGGATCATCTCGGTATCGCCGGACATATGGCCGGACAGGACCGAGATTTGCGGCCCTTCGCCCAGCGCCTGACGCAAGGCGGCACCTTCCTCGGCATAGGCGACAAAGAACCGCCGCGCCCCGGCCAGCGCCAAGGCGCGGGCCACCCGGGTGATCCCCAGCCCATAGGCATCGGCCTTGACCACGGCGGCGGTCTGCACGTCGGGTCCGGTCAGCCGGTCAAGCCTGCGCCAGTTCGCGGCGATGGCATCAAGGTCGATGGTCAGGGTTGCAGTAGTCATCCGGCTGTTTTGACCGCAGCGCGCCCGTGGTCAAGGGAAAACCTGCCGATGCGCGGGACTTGACACCCAGCCACTTGCCCCCCCAGCCACTTGTCCCCGACGGCACTTGCCCCCGGCGCTGCTTCCCGTCAAGGATGCGCCAGCGCAGGGGGCAAGCGATTTGGCCAGCGATCCCGACGACGATGCCAACCTGTACCTGACCCTGCTGTGCTGGGCAGGTCTTGCCCTTGCCACGCTGGAGGCCTTCGTCCAGCCCTTGCCCGTGGGCCTTGGGGCAGGCGCGATGGCGGTGGCCTATCTGGCCGGTGGGGTGCCAGCCGCGCGAAGTGCCTTGGCCGAGCTATGGCAGGACCGCCGTCTGGACATTGATCTATTGATGGTGATCGCCGCCCTTGCCGCCGCTGCCGTCGGCGCGGCGCTGGAAGGGGCGGTGCTTTTGGCGCTGTTCTCGCTGTCGCAGACGTTGGAGCATCGCGCGATGGGCAAGGCGCGCCGCGCGGTTGAGGCGCTGATGCAGCTGCGCCCCGAAACCGCGCTGCGTGAAGGCCCCGGCGGAGTGGAAGAGGTTGCGGTTGCCACCCTTGTTCCGGGCGACCGTGTGATCTTGCGCCCGGGCGCGCGGGTTCCGGTCGATGGTCGGGTGGTCAGCGGGGCAGGGCATCTGGACGAAAGCACGGTCACCGGCGAATCCGCCCCCGTCCGCAAGGAGCCCGGCGCGCCGGTACATGAAGCGACGGTGAACCTTGACGGCATCCTGACGGTCGAGGTCACGCGCAGCCTGGCGCAAAGCACCGTGGCCCAGATGATCCGCCTCGTGACCGAGGCGCAGGCGATGAAGGCCCCGTCCGAACGGTTCTCGGACTGGTTCGGACAGCGCTACACCATCGCCGTTCTGGCCGGGTCGATCCTCGCCTTCCTTGGCTTCTGGTTCTGGGGCCGCCCGCTGGACGAGGCGCTTTACCGCGCCGCCACGCTTCTGGTCGCGGCAAGCCCCTGTGCTGTCGTCATCTCGGTCCCGGCGGCGATCCTGTCGGCGCTGTCAGCGGCGGCGCGGGGTGGGGTGCTGTTCAAGGGTGGTGCGGCGCTGGAAGGGCTGGCCGAAGTGCGGGTGTTTGCCTTCGACAAGACTGGCACCCTGACCACCGGTCAGGCTGGGGTGACCGGGATCGTCGCCCTCGACGGCGACGAGGCGGCCTTTCTTGCCCTGCTTGCCGGGCTTGAGGCACAGTCCGAACACCCCATCGCAGGTGCCATCCGCCGCGCCGTGTCGGATCGGGGGATCACGCCAGAACCGATGACGGGGGTGCAGTCCTTCCCCAGCGAAGGCATCACCGGCCAGGACGGGCAGGGCACGCTTTGGGCGGGCAATGCCCGGATGCTGGAACGGATGGGCGCTACCTTGCCCGAGGCCCTGGCGGCCATGGCGGACGGGGCGGAAACGCTGGTGCTGCTTGGCCGTGGCGCTCAGGTCCTTGGCGCAGTGACCGTGGCGGATGAGCCGCGCGCCACGGCTGCGGAAGCGCTGGAGGCGTTGCGCGCCAGCGGCACCGGGCTTTTGATGATGACGGGTGACCGGCAGCCGGTGGCCAGCCGGATCGGCGCGCGGCTGGGCCTTTTGCCGGAGGAGATTCACGCGGGCCTGTTGCCCGGTGACAAGGTCCAGCTGGTGGACGCGGCAACCGCCCGCGGCAAGGTCGCCTTTGTCGGTGACGGGGTGAACGACGCCGCAGCACTGGCGCGCGCCGATGTGGGCGTGGCGATGGGCGTGGCTGGCAGCGAAGTGGCACTGCAGGCCGCCGATGTGGCCCTGATGGCCGAGGATCTGCGCAAGCTGGCCGCCGCCCGCAAGCTTGCCCGGCGCACAGCGCGGGTGATCCGGCAGAACCTGACCCTGGCACTAGGGGCCATGGTGGTGCTGGTGACCGGCAGCCTGTTCTTTGACCTGCCACTGCCCTTGGCCGTCATCGGCCATGAAGGCGGCACGCTGCTTGTCGTCCTGAACGGACTGCGGTTGCTGGCCGACCCGATCCGGTCGCGCTAACCCTGTAGCGCACGGTCCAGATGGACATAGCCGCCGTCCACGAACAGCCACTGCCCGGTGGTATGGCTGGCCCGGTCTGACAACAGGAACACTGTGGTCGCGGCGATCTCGTCCGCCGTGGTCATCCGGGCGCCAAGCGGAATGCGCGCGGTGATCAGCGCCTCTTGCGCCATGGGGTCGGGGAAGGTGTCCAGCCAGCTGCGATACATCGGCGTCATCACCTCGGCCGGGATCACCGCATTGACCCGCACCCCATGCGGCGCCAGGGCCGCCGCCCATTCCCGGGTCAGCCCCAGTTGCGCCGCCTTGGCCGCGACATAGGCCGAGGTTGACCCCTGACCCGTCACTGCCGTCTTGGAGGAGATGTTGACGATCGCCCCTTTTGACGCCTTCAGATCGTCCAGCAGCAGATGCACCAGCGTGTAGTAGTGCAAAAGGTTCTGGTCGAGCGAAGCGCGAAACGCCTCCGGCCCCGCCTCCAGCCCGACCCCGTCATTGGTGCCGGCGTTGTTCACCAGCCCGTCGATCCGGCCAAAGCGCGCCCTGACCTCGGCCACCGCGCGTCGGCAGTCCTCATCGCGGGCGAGGTCGGCAAGGACCACTCCCGCCTTCGGCTGGCGTGCGTGGAGTTCGGCCAGGAACCCATCCCCGGGCGCGCGCCGCGCAAGGATCACCGGCACAGCGCCTTCCCCGGCCAGGGCAAGGCTGATCGCCCCGCCGATCCCGGCCCCGCCACCGGTCACGATCACCACTTTGTCACGCAGGCCCAGTTCCATTTCGCACTCCCCAGGATTTTCGCCAGACTGCCCCGTCGCGTGAGTTTTCGAAAGGGGGTGCCGCCAAAAGGGGTGCCGCCTCGGGGGGCATCGAGCCCCCGCTCGGCGGCGCTGCCGGGGATGCGCGACGGCGGGCTCCGCGAGGTGCAGGCGTCGGACGCCTCCGGCGGGAGTATTTGAAAAAGAGCAAAACCAATTGCTCTTTGCCAAATACTCCCCGGGGGTTTGGGGGCAGGATGCCCCCATGAACCCGAGCCGGTTGCGCGCTTTTGCGCGCAGAGGCGAGACAGGAAACCTGCCGCCCTTCGCGGCTCCGCTTTGCAACCGCGGGTCTAGAACCCGGCGTCGGGGCTGCCGGAGCCTTGCCAGGGTTTGGCCAGGTTGCCAAAGCGGGTGAAGCGGCCTTCGAACGACAGTTCCACCGTGCCAATCGGGCCGTGGCGCTGCTTGCCGATGATCACCTCGGCCTTGCCATGCGCGTTTTCCGCCTTCTTGAACCATTCGGCATGGGCCGGGCTGCCCGCCTCGGGTTCCATCCGTGACAGGTAATATTCTTCGCGGTAGACGAACATCACCACGTCCGCGTCCTGCTCGATCGACCCCGATTCCCGCAGATCGCTCAGCTGCGGGCGCTTGTCATCGCGGCTTTCCACGGCCCGGCTCAGCTGTGACAGTGCGACCACCGGGATGTCCAGCTCCTTGGCGATGGCCTTCAGGCCTTGCGTGATTTCCGACACTTCCTGCACGCGGTTTTCCTTGGAGGAGCCCTTCAGAAGCTGCAGATAGTCGATGATCAGCAGGTCCAGCCCATGCGTCCGCTTCAACCGCCGCGCCCGCGCCGCGACTTGGGAAATCGGCAGGGCAGGGGTGTCGTCGATGTACAAGGGGCAGGCCTCCAGCGCCTTTGCGGCATCGACGAAGCGGCGGAACTCCACCTCTTGCATGTCGCCCCGGCGGATCTGTTCCGACGGCACTTCCGACGCTTCGGACAGGATCCGCGCGGCCAGCTGTTCTGCGCTCATCTCCAGGCTGAAGAAGCCGACGATCCCGCCTTCGACCGCGCCGTCACGCCCGTCGGGCAAGCGACCGCGCTTGTAGGATTTGGCGATGTTGAAGGCGATGTTCGTGGCCAGCGACGTCTTGCCCATCGATGGACGCCCCGCAAGGATCAGCAGGTCAGATGGGTGCAGCCCCCCCAGCTTGCGGTCCAGGTCGATCAGCCCGGTCGAGATGCCCGCCAGCCCACCGCCACGCTGATAGGCGGCGTTGGCGTTGTTCACCGCCTCGACCGCGGCCTTGAGAAAGCTTTGGAACCCGCGTTCCGCCACACCCTGTTCACCCAGCGTGTAAAGCCGCTGTTCGGCGTCGATGATCTGGTCCTTCGGTTCATTCGTGACCTCGACCTTGGCCGCCTGTGCCACGATATCGCGGCCCAGCTGGATCAGTTCGCGCCGCACGGCAAGGTCATAGATCATCTGCGCGTAATCCCGCGCCGCATAGGCCGAGATCGCAGCCCCCGCCAGCCGCACCAGATAGGCCGGCCCGCCAAGCTCTTTCAGCCCGGCGTCATCGTCCAGAAAGGCCTTCAGCGTCACGGGTGAGGCGAGGGCGTTCTTCTGGATGCGCGCGGCGGCGATCTCGTAGATGCGCTGGTGCACGGGGTCATAGAAATGCGGCGCCTTCACCAGCGAGGAGATGCGGTCATAGACGTCATTGTTGGTCAGGATCGCGCCCAGAAGCTGCTGCTCGGCCTCGATGTTATGGGGCAGGGTTTCCGCCTCGGGGGCGGTGGCGCTGGCCGGGACCATCGGTCGTAGGGCGGTGATTTCGGTCATGGTCTGCCTCCTGCATCGTGGCCTTCTGTGCCTGATCGCGGACCATCCGGCCATGCTGGACAAGTCGGTGGATAAGGCTGGGCCGAGTCGGGGTTTTGCCC
Source organism: Tabrizicola piscis (assembly GCF_003940805.1). Taxonomy (NCBI): domain Bacteria; kingdom Pseudomonadati; phylum Pseudomonadota; class Alphaproteobacteria; order Rhodobacterales; family Paracoccaceae; genus Tabrizicola; species Tabrizicola piscis. The sequence continues at coordinate 301,171 of NZ_CP034328.1, read as the reverse complement.
CCCGACAGGTGGGTAGGCTACCACATCTGGCGTCGGCCAACAAACCCGCCGCAAATGGGACGATTCGGTCGCCGGGTTATCCCCAATTCCCCCACAGCTTTGCGCACCGCTATTTCAAACCTGCCCACAATAAGGGGGGCCCGACGGACGGCCGGGCCATCCGGCAAGGCCAGGCGTTGGCGGTCAGGCCGGTTTGCGCGCCTCTTGCCAGGCGCGGGGGGCGGACAGGAAAGCCTCCACTTCCGTCAGGGTCGCTTCGTCAAAGCTGCCCTGGACGCGCGCCTCGGCCAGCACGTCCCACCAGGTGCAAAGGTGGTGGAGTGCGACGCCGTGATCGGCCAGCCGTTGCGTGGTTTCCGGGAAGATGCCGTAGTAGAAGATAACCGCCGTATGGCCACAGCTGGCCCCCGTGTCGCGGATCGCATCGACGAAGGACAGCTTCGATCCGCCATCGGTCGTCAGATCCTCGACCAGAAGCACCCGCTGGCCCTCTGTCATCGCGCCTTCGATCCGGGCGTTGCGGCCATAGCCCTTGGGCTTCTTGCGCACATAGGTCATCGGCAGGGCCATGCGTTCGGCCACAAGGGCGGCAAAGGGGATGCCCGCCGTTTCGCCACCCGCGATGTTGTCAAACGCCTCCAGCCCCGCGTCGCGCATCACGGTGACGGTCAGGAAGTCCATCAGCACCGATCGGATGCGCGGGTAGCTGATCAGCTTGCGGCAGTCGATATAGGTGGGCGAGGGCAAACCACTTGCCAGCGTGAACGGTGTCTCGGCGTTGAAATGCACCGCCTTGATTTCCAAAAGCGCACGGGCGGTCAGGCGGGCGATTTCCTCGCGGGGCGGGAAGTTTGAGGGGATCATGCGCGTTCCTTTCGGGCGGCTCTTCGTTCGGCTTCGTCTCCTCCTCGCGGGTGCCTTCCGAGGAGTGACGAAGTCATCGAGGAGGGGGTCAGGGGAGGACGTGCCAAAGCACGGGGAAACCGGGGTTGAAGACCGTGACGGGGCCAGCGTCTGAGGCAATCTTCTCAGGCCAGATGCAAGGCTCCGCGCGCTTGACCAGCCGCAGCGTGCCGTCATTCACCGGCAGCCGGTAGAAGGCCGGCCCGTGGCGTGAGGCAAAGCCCTCCAGCCGGTCCAGCGCGCCCTCTTCCTCAAACACATGCGCCAG